>CAZFPR010000040.1:0-22085 GCA_964521045.1 uncultured Hyphomicrobiales bacterium | reverse complement strand
CGCGCAGTGCACAGGCGGCTCGGCTTCGACCACCGGCTTCCGCGACGGCCCGCCGCTCGTTACCGGCGCGCAGATCGGCGACTCGGGCACCGGCCTGCATCTCGCGCTCGGCATCGTGACCGCGCTCTACCAGCGCAGCCGCACCGGCCGCGGCCAGAAGGTGCTCTGCGCCATGCAGGACGGCGTTCTCAATCTGGCGCGCGTGAAATTGCGCGACCAGCAGCGCCTCAAGCACGGCCCGCTCACCGAATACTCGCAGTACGGCGAAGGCATTCCCTTCGGCGATGCGACCCCGCGTGCGGGCAACGACTCCGGCGGCGGCCAGCCGGGCCGGATTCTCAAGTGCAAGGGCGCACCGGAAGATCCGAACGCCTACATCTACTTCATCACGCAGGCGCCGGTCTGGGAGCCGATCTGCGACGTGATCGGCGAGCCGACCTGGAAGACCGATCCGGAATACGCAACTCCCAAGGCGCGTCTGCCGAAGCTGAACGCGATCTTCTCGCGGATCGAGCAATGGACCATGACCAAGACCAAGTTCGAGGCCATGGATATCCTCAACAAATACGACATTCCGTGCGGTCCCATCCTTTCGATGAAGGAACTCGCGGAAGATCAGTCGCTGCGCAAGACCGGCACGGTCGTCGAAGTCGATCATCCGAAGCGCGGCAAGTACCTCTCGGTCGGCAATCCGATCAAGCTTTCCGACTCGATCTCGAAGGTGAAGCGCTCGCCGCTTCTCGGCGAACACACCGACGAGATTCTCAAGGACGTGCTCGGTTATTCGGCGAAGGAGATTTCCGACATCAAGGTGTCGGGCGCAATCACCGCGCCGGAGAAGAAAGAAAAAGCGGCCTAGGAACAAAGCCCCCGCCCCGGCAACGGGGCGGGGTTTTTAAACAGATATTCGCGGGGAGATCAGACGATGCGTATCGTCGTGCATGGCCAGCAGGCCTTCGGAAAAGCCGTTCTCGAAGCGCTCCTGAAGCGCGGTGACAATGTAATCGGCGTCTATGTCGCGCCGGAAAAGGAAGGCCAGAAGGCGGATCCGCTGAAAGAAGCGGCGCTCGCGGCCAACCTTCCGATCTACCAACCGGATTCCTACAAGAAGCCGGAAGTCTGGGAGCAGTTCAAATCGCTGAAGCCGGACCTTCAGGTAATGGCGTTCGTCACGCTGTTCGTGCCGGAAGAGTTTCTCAACATTCCGACCCACGGCTCGATCCAGTATCACCCCTCGCTGTTGCCGGCCTATCGCGGCGCGTCCGCGATCAACTGGCCGATCATCAAGGGCGAGAAGGAAACCGGACTTTCGATCTTCTGGCCCGACAACGGCTTGGACACCGGCGACGTGCTCATCCAGAAGAAGACGCCGATCTCCGGCAAGGACACGCTCGGCACGGTCTATTTCGATCGCCTGTTCCCGATGGGTGTCGATGCGATGCTCGAATCGGTCGATCTCGTGAAGGCCGGCAAAGCGCCGCGCATCAAGCAGGACGAATCCAAGGCGACCTACGAAGGCCTTTGCCGCGCCGACAACGCGCATGTCGATTTCGGCAAGCCGTGGGAGCAGATCGACCGCCTGATCCGCGGCTGCAATCCTGCGCCGGGCGCATGGGCAACGATCAACGGCGTGAAGCTCAAGATTTTCGACGCCACTCCGCTCCCCGCGCGCGATCCGAAAGGCATCGCGGGCAAGATCGGCGAAGTCGTGCTGGTCGAAGCCGACGGTATCACCGTCGTCTGCGCCGACGGCCGCTTCAAGCTCACCCGCGTACAAGCCGACGGGCCGAAGATCGGCGCCGGCGAGTGGGCGGCGGCGGCAAAGATCGAGAAGGGCGCGCGCTTCTCCTAACCCTGTTCTCTTCAACTTCCTGAAACTCAATCCAGCCACGGATCAAGTCACATGCCTGCTTCACAACACCAGAATCCGAAATCGGACATCGAGATCGCCCAGGCCGCGAAAATGCGGCCGATCATGGATGTCGCCAAAGAACGTCTCGGTATCGACGCGAAAAACCTCGAGCCCTACGGCCACTACAAGGCCAAGGTCTCGATGGACTACATCAAGTCGCTCGCCGGAAAGAAAGACGGCAAGCTCATTCTCGTCACCGCGATCAACCCGACGCCCGCGGGCGAAGGCAAGACCACGACGACCGTGGGCCTCACCGACGCGCTCAATCACATCGGCAAGAAGGCGATGTGCGCGCTGCGCGAGCCCTCGCTCGGTCCCTGCTTCGGCGTTAAAGGGGGTGCTGCCGGCGGCGGCTACGCACAGGTCGTGCCGATGGAAGACATCAACCTGCACTTCACCGGCGACTTCCATGCGATCACCTCCGCGCACAACCTGCTCTCGGCGCTGATCGACAACCACATCTACTGGGGCAACGCTTCGGGCCTCGACTCGCGCCGTATCGCCTGGCGCCGCGTGCTCGACATGAACGACCGCGCGCTCCGCGAAATCGTCTGCTCGCTCGGCGGCGTCGCCAACGGCTATCCGCGCGAAGCGGGCTTCGACATCACGGTCGCGTCGGAAGTCATGGCGATCTTCTGCCTCGCGAAAGACATCGACGATCTCAAGACCCGTCTCGGCAACGTCATCGTGGGCTATACCCGCGACCGCAAGCCGGTGCGCGCGAAGGAACTGAACGGCCACGGCGCAATGACCGCGTTGCTCAAGGATGCGATCGCGCCGAACCTCGTGCAGACGCTCGAAGGCACGCCCGCCTTCATCCACGGCGGCCCGTTCGCCAACATCGCGCACGGCTGCAACTCGGTTTCGGCGACTACCGCCGCGCTGAAGCTCGCGGATTACGTCGTGACTGAAGCCGGCTTCGGCGCCGACCTCGGTGCCGAGAAGTTCCTCGACATCAAGTGCCGCAAGGCGGGTCTGAAGCCCGATTGCGTCGTGATCGTCGCGACCATCCGTGCGCTCAAGATGCACGGCGGCGTCGCCAAGGCCGATCTCAAGAAGGAAGACCTGAAGGCGCTCGAGGCCGGCATGTCGAACCTCCAGCGCCACATCGAGAACCTGAAGAAGTTCGGACTGCCGGCGGTGGTTTCGATCAACCGCTTCTCCGCCGACACCGATGCCGAGATCAAGCTGGTGCGGGAAAAGTGCAAGGCGCTCGGCGTCGAAGCGCTGATGGCCGATCACTGGGCGATGGGCGGCGAAGGTGCAGCCGATGTCGCGAAGGCCGTCGTCAAGGTCTGCGACGAAGGCAAAGCGAACCTGAAGCTGCTCTACCCCGACGAGATGCCGCTGTTCGAGAAGATCCGCACCATCGTGAAGGAAATCTATCGCGGCGACGATGCGGTCGCGGACAAGGCCGTCAAGGACCAGCTCAAGACCTGGGAAGAGATGGGCTTCGGCAAGCTGCCGGTCTGCATCGCGAAGACGCAGTACTCGTTCTCGACCAACCCCGATGCGAAGGGTGCGCCCACCGGCTTTACCATCCCGGTGCGCGAAGTCCGTCTCTCCGCGGGCGCGGAGTTCATCGTCGCGATCTGCGGTGAGATCATGACGATGCCGGGCCTGCCCAAGGTACCCTCGGCCGACACGATCGACGTGAACGCCGAAGGCCGGATCGTCGGCTTGTTCTGACGACCGTCGTGGTGCGCTGGCCAGCGAACACATCCCGTCCCGCTGGCCAGCCGCCATCATTCCGTACTAAGAACTCCCCCGAACATTTTTTGCACTCCGGCGGCTAACCCAGCCGCACCATCGTCTTCAGGGGATGTGTCTTGCGTGGCGTTTCGGATCGCAGCTTCGCTGCCGATTCTGCGGGCGTAGCTCCCGATTTTCAGAAACTTCGAAAATTCTCGGTGGTTGCCGGCATTGGCTCCGCGGTTCTTTTTATCGTCGCCGGCCTCGCATTCGCGTTTCAGCTCTATGGCGACAGTGCGCTTTTTTCCTATGCGGTCGCGGTGCAGGACTCCTGGGCGTTTCACTGGCACAACATTTCCAACCGCTCGACCGTCTATCTCTACGCGCATCTTCCCGCGGAGATTTACGGCAGCCTTACAGGCAACGCCTGGGCGGCCATTCAGATTTACGCCTTCCTGTTCTTCGGCGCGCAGCTCTTCGGTCTTGCGCTGACCTATTGGCTCGACCGTACGCCCGGACGCTCGATCTTCGTCTTCGCCTGTCTTTCCAATGCGGTGCTATGTCCGCTCGTTTTCGGCGCGCCGAGCGAAATGTGGGTCGCGCATGCTTTCTTCTGGCCCGCGCTTGCGGCCGCGCATTGTTCTACGCGCCGCTGGAACTGGCTTGCGGCTTTCCTCGCGTTTCTACCGCTTGCCTTCACGCATGAAGGCGCGCTGATTTTTCTGGCCGCGATCCTCGCTTCGGTGCTGGTTCGCAAGAACGAGTTTACCCGCTTCGCACAATGTCTCGGCGCGGCCGTAGCCGTGCTCGCCGTCTGGATTTTCGTCCGCTACAGCCTGCGCCCGGACGAATACACCGCACGCGTGCTTTCCGCCGCGGCGTCCAACGTATTCAATCCCGAGATTCTGCTGGATCGAATGCTGGTGCTGCTTGCCGCAATGGCCGGCGGGTATCTGCTTTTGTTCCTCGCATTACGGCGTGCAGGAGTTTCTCATGCTGCCGCCGTTGCTTTCGTCGCAGCGCTTGCGGCGCTTTCCGCTTACTGGTTCCTCGGCAATCATGAAATCCATACCGAGAACCGGTATTATCTGCGTACGGTCATCATCATCCTCTGCCCGCTGATTGCGGCCGGCTCGATATGCGCCGCATTCGGCAGCGAACTCGCCCGCCCGGCCGACGTATTCTGTAAAATCCTGCACACGGTTGCCCGCCGCATCGGCGCTGGCGCGCTTGCCGCATTGCTGATGCTCACGATCGCGATCCATGCCGTCGAGACCGCGAGATTTGCAGCGGGCTGGACCGAGTATCTCGCGATCTTCCGCAGCATGGTCTCGAAAGCGGAGACGGGGGAGCGGAAGTATGTCGAGATCGATCCGGACAATCCGAAATTCCACGACATGCCGTGGTTCTCCACGCTGCCCTATCTTTCCGTGCTGGTTGCGCCCGGATTCAAACCGCACCGGCTCGTGATCGACCCGAAGTCTGACTACTTCTGGGTTTCCTGCGCCAATCTTACCGCGAGCGTTCGCAAGGGGAACGGCCTCGGCATTCCCGCGCAAAGCCGCCAGATGATCCGCGACTACAACTGCCGCAATCGTCCCTGAGTAAGCCGCCCGCCCGGAAAGGCGCGGCTTTTCCTACATCTCCATACTGATTTCGACCCGGCGGTTTTGCGGCTCTCTTATATTGGGTCCGGTCTTGACGAGCAGGGCTGAAGTTCCGCTGGTGACGACATTGAAGCGCACCCGCGCAAGCGACTGCTTACGCAGAAAATATTTCAGCACTTCGTTTCCGCGTGTGTAGGAGAGCCGCTCCGGATGCGTTTCGGCGGTATCGGCGTGACCGGAGAGGGTCACCCGCGCAATCGGGAGAATTTGCCGGGCGACGAGGTCCGCCAGTTCGGCCGCACCTTGCGTCAGTTGCGTACTTTCGAAGTCGAAGAAAAGATTGAAGTTGTAGGGCCTGGCCGTGACGGCAAGGCTGGTTAGCGGAAGCAGGCTGAACGCAGCGCCGAATTGCAGAACGCTGCGGCGGTTGAGTGCATGTTGCATGATCCACCTGTTCAGTTTTGCAGCGCAAAACAGGCGGACTTCTACAACGACGCTAGACTCCGCTTTCCGTCTGCTTGCGAGCCTCGATATCCAGATCGGAGCCGATTCTGCGCGCTTCGGCAACGAGCGCCGCAGCAAGAGGCGTCATCGGCTCCCGCGGCGGCACAACGAGGCCGATCGTGTGCACCGCTTCCGGGCTCGTGATCGGGATCGCGCGAATGGTTGCGGTCAGCCCGAGCGTCTCGGCGAGCTTCTCCGGCATCACGCTCGCCCATTGTCCGGTACGCACATGCGCGAACAGCACGATCATGGAATTCGATTCGAGCATGGGCCGCGGCTCGCCGCCGGCCGCGCGCAGCAGGCCTTCGATGATGCGGCGGTTCTGCATGTCGGGCGTTAGCAGGCAGAGCGGCACGCGGGAAACTTCCGCCCAGGTTACGCTGTCGCGATTGCCGAGCGTGGCGTCTGCGGAGGTCAGCAGGCAATAGCGCTCGCGGTAAAGCGGCACCATGTTCACGCGGCCAAGCGGTTCGTTGTCGAGATAGGTGATGCCCGCATCCACCTCGAGGTTCTCGAGCGCGGTGAGAATTTGAATCGACGTCATCGACAGGATCGTAAAACGCACCTCCGGATGACGTTCGCGATAGGGCGTGGTCAGTTCGGCGACCATGGCAAGTGCAGTCGGAATCGCGGCGATGCGGATCTGCCCGGCCAGCCCCGATTTCAGCGCGCGCATTTCTTCGTGCAGCGTGCGGCTGTCGGCGAGGATGCGGCGGGCCCAGTCGAGCGTGCGCTCGCCTTCGGGCGTAAAGCCGATAAAGCGCGAACCGCGCTGCACGAGCAGCACGCCAAGCTGCGCTTCGAGCTGCTTGATCCCGGCGGAAAGCGTCGGCTGGGTCACGCCACAGGCCTCGGCGGCACGCCCGAAATGGCGTTCACGCGCCAATGCCATCAGATATTCAAGCTTGTCGATCAATGGCTTACCTCTGGTATACCAGAGTAGCCGTTCCGATAGGAATTTTCAATCGTACCGGAAATCGCCGGAATACGAGAAAAAGCCCCGCGCTTTCGCACGGGGCTTTTCAGATCGTCAGTGGTCTAGTGGCTTACCACCAGAGGAAAGCCTGGCGCTTCGGGCCGACATACTTGCCGTTCTTGCAGCCCGAGCCGCCGAAGATGGCGTGGAAGCCCTGGCACGGCGTGGTCAGCGCGTGGATCGTGGCAACGGTCGCGATACCGGCGAGCAGGCCGCCAGCCGCGGAACCCGTAGCCGAGCGAGCGATCGTGCCGGTCGTCAGCGAGTTCGAGGTGCCGAACCAGCCATCATAAAGGCCGATGCCTACGAGCGTGCCGACAATAGCGCCTGCGATGATCGTCGGGTTCTGAAGCTGGTTGCGGTGCTTGCCGCCGGCGCTCGCCGGCGAGGAAACCGTGAAGGCAACCGCGAGGGCCGCCACAAGGGTCAAAATCGTTTTGCGCATTCTGCACTCCTGAAAGATTGCGTCGCCCTCCCAGCTGGAAAGACGCGCGACAGAGACGCCATTGGACTCCAATGGCAAAGTTCCGATTCATGCCGCGGAGCGCCAGAAATCTGATTCTTGATCAAATTGCAAAAGGAAAAGGCAGGTTGGTGCTCACGATTCGTTGAAGCAGGCGTCATTGGCCGAAGTAACGCTAACCCTTGGTTACGGATTCAATGAGTCCTGCCAATGACTTGGATGCGAAAAGGGCTCCGCGAACCCGCGGAGCCCGATCGCTTCATGTTGACGTTGCGTCAACAGGATTCTTAGCGGCGATACGCGACGCGCTCGCCGACATACTGGCCGTTCACGCAACCCGAACCACCGAACAGGGCATGGAAACCCTGGCACTTGGTAGTCGCGGCATGCAGCAGGGCGATGGTGCCCACGCCCGCAAGCCCGCCGGCAGTCGCAGCGCCCGCGGTCGTCGTAGCGAGCGTGCCGGCCGCGGCGGTCGTCGACGCGCCGAACCAGCCGTGGAACAGACCGACGCCGACAACCGTGCCAACACCAACGCCAGCCGCCGGAGCAACCCAACCATAGTGGTCGTGGTGATAGTGGTGGTCACGCGGATGCGCGAGAACCGGCGAAGCCGCCGTGGCCGTTACCGCTGCCGCAGCGGCAAGCGCAATGAATGTCTTTCGCATGGAATTTTCCTCACGTTGAATCGCCCTCCGCCGAAGAAGAAAACGCGAGTCCTGAAACTGCGTTCCTGAACGGTCTATGTCACACCGAATTGCGGCGGGTATGGCGACAACATGACCATTTCGCGCGGGCGAGAGCCGCGAGATCACATCGCGTGCGAATGTGAAACGGATTGTTACCGCGCTTCCTGAAACGAAATGGGCCGAGCGAAATCGCGAACGGAAGAAACCGCTAATTTGATTCCGGTTCTTCGGCGACGTGGATGGCCCTGTCCAGCAATTCGTAAAGCATCTTCAATTCACGCGGGCCGATCCGCTTCTCGATCGACGCATAGATCTGCTCGGATTCCTTCGCCATGCGCTGAAACAGCGTCTTTCCCTTCGCCGTGATCGAAACGATCACATAGCGCTGATCTTCGGGGCTCGCGCGGCGTTCGATCCTGCCGTCATCTTCGAGATTCGGAAGCATGCGCGAAAGGCTGGCCGGATGAATCTGGCACATCACGCCGAGCGCGTTGATGTCCATCGAACCGGCTTCGGCGAGCGCGCGGAGCACGCGCCACTGTTGCTCGCTGAGGCCGTGCTTTCTCAAATGCGGACGGAATTCCTGCATTAGCGCCTCGCGCGCACGCAGCAGCTGCATCGGCAGCGAACGCGCAAACGGGCGCATGGCCTGCGCACCGTCAGGCTTTCGGGCGCTCATCTTTCTGCAACGACTTTGTTCGAGAGCATGCCGATCCCCGGCACTTCGATCTCAACGACGTCGCCTTCCTTCAGCCACTTCGGCGGATCGAAGCGCGCACCGGCTCCGGTCGGCGTACCGGTGACGATCATGTCGCCGGGTTTCAGCGTGGTGAATGTCGTGATGTAGGCGATGAGATCGGCGAAAGTGAAGATCAGGTTCTCCGTGGTGTCGTTCTGGCGCACCTCGCCATTCACGCGCGTCGTCAATTGCAGCGGCTGCGACGGATCGAGTTCGTCTGCCGTCACCATCCATGGGCCGATGCTGCCGGAGGCGTCGAAGTTCTTGCCCTGCGTCACATTGAATTTGCCGTGCCGCAACCAGTCGCGGATCGAGCCTTCGTTGCATAGCGTCAGGCCCGCGACATGCTCGAGCGCGCGCTCGCGCGGGATGCGTCTTCCGCCCTTGCCGATCACCAGCACGATCTCGCCTTCGTAATCGAACTGGTCCGATTCGCGCGGCTTTACGAGCGGCTCGCCGTGTCCTGCGAAGGAGCCGGGGGTGCGCATGAACAGGCTCGGATACTTCGGCCGTTCGGAGCCGTCTTTATACTCCTCGTTGCGGTTCGCGTAGTTCACGCCGACGCAAAGGATCTTCTCGGGCTGCGTCACGGGCGGGAGCAGCACGACATCGCGAAGCAAATACTCGGGCCCCGAGCGATTGAGCGCTCCCAGGGTCCCTTTCCGCAAAACATCGAGCAGCGACGCGCCTTGTGCGCCGCAATCGGCGATCCGGTCTCCGGTCATGATGCCGAAACTCTCCGTTTCGCCTTTGCGAAAGCTTGCGATTTTCAAGGGTCACCTTTTCCGCTTGACGGGAGGAGCCTCCCGCCAGATACTTAACATGTTAAGTTTATCCACAAGGCGGGTCAACCGCCCGGTACACGCCATGCCCCATTTCGTGATCGAATATTCGGCCAATCTCGAACCGGACATCGGCCTGCGCGCGATCGTCGATGCCGTGCACAAGTCGGCGGCGGATTCCGGCCTGTTCAAGATCGGCGGCATTCGCGTTCGCACGCTCAAGCACGAAATCTACAAGATCGCCGACGGCAACCCCGAACACGCCTTCCTGCATGTCCGCGCCAATATCCTGGAAGGGCGCTCGGTCGAAGACCGCGAAAGACTGGGGCAGACCACGCTCGCGGCAGTCGATGCGCTGCTTGCGAAAGCGCGCGAACGGCGCGGCATCGCGCTATCCGTCGAAGTGAGCGAGATCGACCACAACATGAGCTTCAAGAAGAATTCGCTGCATGCGCAGCTCGGAAAAGGTGGCGCGGCATGAGCGCGTTCGACGATTCGCTGGCCCGTGCGCGGCAGTACCTCGCCCGGTTCCGCGGGAAGACCCTCGACCACCTGATCGGCGGAAAGTCCGTCACCGGCAGCGGCGGCACCTTCGAAACACGCTCGCCCGTGGACGACACGCTGCTTGCGACCGTCGCCCGGGGCACCGCCGCCGATATCGATCAGGCGGCGCAATCCGCAAAACGCGCTTTTCTGGAGTGGCGAAAAACGAGCGGCGAAAAGCGGCGCGAAATCCTGCACCGGATCGCGGACGCGATCGAAGCCCGCGCCGAGGAAATCGCGCTGATCGAGTGCATGGATACCGGACAACCGATCCGCTACATGAGCAAGGCTGCACTTCGTGGTGCGGAAAACTTCCGCTTCTATGCCGACCGCGCGCCTTCCGCCGCGGACGGGCTTTCGCTGCCGACCGAGATGCATCTGAATTACACGATCCGCGAACCGATCGGCCCGGTCGGTGTGATCACGCCCTGGAACACGCCCTTCATGCTTTCGACCTGGAAGATCGCGCCGGCATTGGCTGCGGGCTGCACGGTCGTTCACAAGCCTGCGGAGTGGAGCCCGCTGACTGCCGCGCTCCTTGCCGAGATCGCACTCGAAGCAGGCTTGCCCGCAGGCGTGCTCAACGTCGTGCACGGCTTCGGCGAAGATGCGGGCCGCGCGCTCACCGAGCATCCCGACATCAAGGCCATCGGGTTCGTCGGCGAGACCACGACCGGCAGCGCAATCATGGCGCAGGGCTCGCAGACGCTGAAACGCGTTCACTTCGAACTCGGCGGCAAAAATCCTGTCATCGTGTTCGACGACGCCGATCTCGACCGCGCACTCGATGCGGTGCTGTTCATGATCTACAGCCTGAACGGAGAGCGCTGCACCTCGTCGAGCCGCGCTCTCGTTCATGCGTCCATCTATAAAGAGTTTGCCGCAAAGGCGGCGGAGCGCGTCAAAAAGATCAAGGTCGGACACCCGCTCGATCCCGCGACCGAGATCGGCCCGCTTATCCATTCGCGGCATGTGCAGAAAGTCATGTCTTATGTCGACGCGGCCCGCAGCGCCGGCGCGACCGTGGCGGCCGGCGGCGTTCTTTCTTCGCTGGGCGCCAACTACGTCGAGCCCACGCTTTATACCGGCGCGCATAACGGCATGAAGATCGCACAGGAAGAAATCTTCGGGCCCGTGCTCACCATGATCCCGTTCGCCGACGAGCAGGAAGCGCTCTCGATCGCAAACGATGTCCGCTACGGCTTGACCGCCTACATCTGGACGCGCGACGTGGGCCGCGCGCATCGCGTGGCACAGGCCGTTGAAGCCGGCATGGTCTGGGTGAATTCGGAGAACGTGCGCCACCTCCCGGCCCCGTTCGGCGGCGTGAAGTCGTCGGGCATCGGCCGCGACGGCGGCGACTACAGTTTCGACTTTTACATGGAGACGAAGAACATTGCGATCGCGCTCGGCGATCACAAGATTTCCCGTCTCGGAACTTGAGAGCGACCCGCGATGCCCATCCCGAAGCCCGTCTTCACCCCTCCCTTCAATGTCGTCCGCGTCTCGCATGTCGAGTTCGGCGTCACCGACCTCGAGCGCTCGCGCGCATTCTATGTCGACTGCCTCGGTTATACGGTGAGCGCAACCTACAAGGATGCCCTGCACCTGCGCGCGATCGAGGAACGAAACCACCATTCGATCATTCTGAAGAAGGCGGACGTGAAGGCGCGCGCGCTCGGTTTCAAGGTTGCGAGCGAAGACGATCTCGACCGCGCAAAGCGCTGGTTCGAACAGAAGGGCCTGCCCGCGAAGTTCGTCGAGATTCCGCACCAGGGCCGTACGCTGCATGCCGCCGACATCCATGGCATGCCGCTCGAATTCTACTTTTCGATGGATCAGGCGGAATCGAAGTTGCAGAAATACGGCGAACATCGGGGCGCGCGAATCCAGCGCATCGATCACGTCAACTGCTTCACGCCGGACGTACAGAAGAGCATCGATTTCTATACCGAGCTCGGCTTCCGTGCGACCGAGTTCACCGAGACCGAAGACGCCGACCCGAAGCTCTGGGCGGTCTGGATGCACCGCAAAGGCAACGTTCACGATCTCGCTTTCACCAACGGCTACGGCCCGCGGCTCCACCATATCGGCGTCTGGACTGCGACCCCGATGGACATTCTCAACATCTGCGACGTGATGGCGACCACCGGATTTCTCAAGAACATGGAGCGCGGCCCGGGGCGGCACGGAATCTCGAACGCATTCTTTTTATATGTGCGCGATCCGGACGGACACCGCGTCGAATTGTTCACGAGCGACTATCTCACCGCCGACCCGGATCATGCGCCGATCCGCTGGACGCTTCGCGATCCGCAGCGGCAGACGCTGTGGGGGCATCCTGCGCCGCAGTCGTGGTTCGAGGAAGGTTCGGAATTTCCGGGTGTCGCCGTGAAGGAGCCCGCGCTCAAGGCACAGCCGATCGTCGCGCGATAACTTTCCGCACTAGCGTGCGTTGCGGATCGAGTCTTCCAGAAGTTCGATATTGCTCTGGATGTAGCGGCTGTTCGGGTCCTTGGTTTTCGCTTCGGCGAGCTTGATCCGTGCGTTCTTGTAATCGCCGCGCAGGATGTACGAATAGCCCTGGTTGTTCAGCAGTTCCGGCGTCGGGCCGACAATTGCTAAGGCCTGACCGTATGCACGGTCGGCAAGATCGAAACGCCTGAGCTTGTCATAGGACGCGGCAAGCCCCATCCACGCTTCGGCGTTCTGCGGCGCGGCCTCGACCGCGCGGCGGAAGTAACGCTCCGCCATGCCGAAATTCTGCTCGCGGTAGTGCTTCTTTCCAAGCTTGATGTCGTCGGCCGGATTGTTGCCGGACAAGGCTTCGCCCCGCGGCGAGTTGTTGAGGGCGCTGTTGTAAACCTGCTGCTGTTCGGTTGCCGGGGGCGTGTCCGGCTGTTCGCCGAAGTTGTTTACCTGCTGCGGCAGAGGCTGCTGATTGAAAGAGGCGTTCTGCGTCGAGGGCTGATCGAACGAGCCGAACAGATCGAACGAGCCATCGGTCTTGCAGCCGCCAAGGGTCAGCGCAATCAATGCGGCAAGGACGAGCGAGCGAGCGGCTACGATACGCATGTGCAGACTACCCGGGCTTTCGAAGCGAACCACGCTTCGCGAGGATGCGCCGCGCCGCGGCGATCCGTTGCGAACCCTCACGGGGATGAGCCTAAATACCGGCGGTAAAAAAAGCATTGCGCAGGCTTTCCTCTCTAGAAGGGACCGAACTTCACGCGGATATAGGCGGGAAGCATGGTGACGACGATCAGCACGGGGAAAATGCAGAGCACCAACGGCACCGAAAGCTTCGCAGGCAGGCTGTAAGCTTTTTCTTCCGCGCTCGACAGGCGCTTGTGCCGCATATCGTCGGAATAGACGCGCAGCGCATCGGTCAAACTCGAGCCGAGTTCGGCGGATTGCTGCAAAAGGGTCGCAAAGGCACGAGCTTCCTCGAGGCCGAGACGATCCGCGAGATGCTCAAGCGCCTCGCTGAGCGTCCTGCCCGCGCGTATTTCGAGTGTCGCCATGTGAATGTTCGCACTCAGCGACGGATAGGAATCGGAGAGTTCGCGGCCAACACGGTCGAGCGAAGCTTCCATCGAAAGCCCGGCGTCGGCGCAGACGACGAGCAGATCCATGAAATCAGGGAAGCCGGCACGATGTTCGGTCTGACGGCCCTTGATCCGGCGGTCGAGATAAAGGCTCGGCGCCATGTAGCCCATCATGCCGGAGCACATCACGCACATCCAGAACCAGGTCGGCGTAAGATCCGGCAGAAGATACGGCACCACCGGCATCGCAATCGCGGCGAAGACGATCGCAAGCATCGTGCGCGCGATGAAGAAAAATGCAGGCGCCTTCGCATCGAGAATACCCGCCTCGATCAGGCGGCGGCGGAGCATCTTCAGATTCACATCGTCCGCGGACGCGTAGTGCTTCGTGGTGTATTCGATCAGCTTCTGCGCGGCGGCGATGCTGGCGTAGCGCAAAGAACGCTTGTCCGGAGAACCGTTAACGCGGCCCGGCACATCGACGACGATCGCGGAGGCGCGGCGTTTCAGTTCGGCGCGGTTCTTCAGAACCGACATGATGCCGAGCGAGAGCGCGGCCGTCGCGAAAAAGATCAGTGCGCTCACGAGCGTCACGGGATTGCTGCCGAGGAGCGACGAAAGCGCGGAATACATGCCTTCCATCGCGTCAGATCCTGAAATTCACGAGGCGCCACATGATGTAGTTGCCGGTAAGCATCCATGCCGCGGCGCAGGCGAGGACGACTTTCGTGAGATCCACGTGCCAGACCTTGCCGTAAAAATCCGGCGTCATGCCTTGCAGGATCGAGAACATCGCGATCGGCAGACCGGAAAGAATGATCGCGGAATATTTGCCTTCTGCGGCGAGCGCCTTGACCTTGCGCCGCATCTTGAAGCGGAGACGAATGATCGCGGAAAGATTCTGGAGAATTTCGCTCAGATTACCGCCGGTCGATCCCTGGATCGCGACAGCGGTTACAAAGAGCGGAAGATCGTCCTGCCCGACGCGAAAATAGAGGTTGCGCATGGCGGTCTCGAGGTCGGCGCCGTAGGTCACCTCGTCGGAAACCATGCCGAACTCGGAGCCGATGGGATCAGGCATCTCGCGCGCGACCATGGAGATCGCGACCGGTACCGGATGACCCGCCTTCAGGCTTCGCACGATGATGTCGATGGAGTCGGGAAACTGCGCACCGAACGCCTTGTGGCGGCGGCTGCGCTTGATCCGCAGCACCATGACCGGAAGGAACAGCGAGCAGAACAGCGCGGCGAGCAGCGCTTGCAGAATATTATCCCGCAGCATCCAGACCGCAGCGAACGATAAGACGAAAAGAATCGCGCATACCACTGCGAGCTTGCCGACCGAGAGCTTCAGCCCCGATTGCAGCACCAGCCGATTGATCGAAGTGAACGCACTCGAATAAGTTCCCGCGGCCGTCAGCGAACGCTCGCGGCGCAGCTGCACGAGGATCTGTTCGCGGTTCGGCTGGTTCTTCATCAGGCGCAGACGACGGTTCAACTGACTGCGATAGGACGCCTTGTTGTAGAAAAAGAGATACGCCGCCTCCGCGGCGAAGATCGCAGCGACCGCCGCCAGGAAATAGAAGAGATGAAGCTCGTCGATATCGAACGGCATCGTGCTCACATGGACTGCGAGGGGTCGAAATAGGAGCCGGGAATGTTGATCCCGCGCGCGATCAGATCAGCAAGAAAACGCGGACGAACGCCGGTAGCCTGGAAATGCCCTTCCACCGTGCCGTCGGCAGCAGTTCCGGTGCGCACATACTTATAGATTTCCTGCATCTGCAAGATGTCGCCTTCCATGCCGGTGATCTCGGCGATGCTCGTCACCTTGCGCTTGCCGTCGGAAAGACGCTGTAACTGCACGATCATGCGCACGGCGGACGCAATCTGACCGCGGACACTGGCGATCGTCATTGGCATGCCGGCCATGCCGATCATCTGCTCGAGACGCGAGATCGCTTCACGCGGCGCGTTGGCGTGAATCGTCGCCATCGAGCCTTCGTGGCCGGTGTTCATCGCCTGCAACATGTCGAAGGCTTCCTCGCCGCGGCACTCGCCGAGGATGATGCGGTCGGGACGCATACGCAGCGCGTTTTTGACGAGTTCGCGCTGGCGAATTTCGCCTTTGCCTTCGATATTCGGCGGTCGCGTTTCCATGCGGCCGACATGCGGCTGCTGGAGCTGCAATTCCGCGGCGTCCTCGATGGTGACGAGACGCTCCTTCTCGGAAATGAACGCGGAAAGCGCGTTCAGCATCGTGGTCTTGCCGGAGCCGGTGCCGCCGGAGATCAGCAGCGTCACGCGTGCCTTGACAGCGGCGGCGAGCACTTCCGCCATCGGCGGGCGGATCGCCCCGATGTCGATCAGCTTGTTCAGGTTGAACGGCTTCTTCGAGAATTTACGGATCGAGACCAGCGGCCCATCGACTGCAATCGGACGGATCGCGACGTTGACGCGCGAGCCGTCCAAGAGACGCGCGTCGCAAAGCGGATGCGATTCGTCGACGCGGCGTCCCACCGCGGACACGATCTTGTTTACGATGCGCAGAAGATGCGGCTCGTCCTTAAATCGTACTGGCGTCGGTTCAAGCATGCCGAGGCGTTCGACGAAGACGCATTCCGGCCCGTTGATCAGAATGTCGTTGATGGTCGGATCCTTCAGCAGTGGCTCGATCGGACCGAGGCCCGTCATCTCGTCGATGATTTCGCTGACGAAGTCGTCAAGCTCGTTCGCGTTCAGCGCGATGCGCTCGGACTTCGTGAACTGCGAAACCATGGTGTAGACCTGCCGGTGGACCTCCGCCTCCGGCAGCTTGTCCATCGCAGAGAGATTGAGTTCCTCGATGACCTTGCGGTGCAGGCGAACCTTGGCATCCAGCATCTTGCTGCTGAGCAAAAGATTCTGCGCGCCTGCGGGCTCGGGCTCCGGCGTATTGGCAAGATCGTCTAACAGGGAAGGTTCGAGCCGCGGCGCTTCCATCGCCGGAATCAATTCCGGCGATGGCCTTGCGGCAGCAGCACGCGCGCTGAAACGTCCGAGTACGGCCATGGTCCTTACCCTGCCTTATTGAACAGACGGGAAAGCGATCCCGGCTGTTTCGATTCTTTCGCCGAAGGGAGAATCATTTTTTTGAGCGCAAGCACGACGTTGTTGCCGGGCTTCACTTCTTCAAGCGGAATGCCGCGGTCGATCGCCTCGCGCACGACGCGGAAGTTGTTCGGCAGCGAGCCGGCAAAGGCATTTCCGAGCGCACTCTGGATGTCCGTGAGCCGCAGCCCGGGCGCGAACAGGCGGGACTCGAAGCGGTTGACGATCACCTGCGGGTTCGCACTTTCGCCGAGCCGTTCGCCGATTGCAGAGACCAGCTTCTTTGCGTGGCGCAGACCGGGGATGGTCATCTCGCTCACGATGTAGAGCTTGTTCGATCCGAGCAGCACGCTGTCGGTCCAGGGGAACCAGGTGCGCGGCATGTCGATCACGACATAGCGGAAATGCGACGAAACCAGATCGAGCAGGCGCGTCACCATGACCGGGTCGAACGAGCGCATCTCGGCGGGACGATTGGGGGCCGCGATGACCGACAGGCCCGAGGAATGTTGCGTGAGCATCACTTCGAGCAGATGCCGGTCGAGCCGCTCCGGACGCGGCTCGATTTCGCTCAGATCGAGACGGGGTTCGATGTCGAGATAGTCCGCCACCGCGCCGTGCTGAAAGTCCAAATCGACGAGGCAGGTCGATGAACCGCCGCGCGTCGAACCCTGCAAAAGCAGAGCGGACTGAATTGCGATCGAGGTTACGCCGACTCCGCCTGCCGAAGGCAGGAACGTGAAAATTTCGGCTTCCGTCAAAGCCTCGCCCTGCGAAGGTTTCTTCGCGGCACGCGCACACGCCCGCACCAGCTCGATCGGCGGGACCGGCTTTACCAGAAAATCGGCGACGCGAACCTGCAAGAGACGGCGCGCGACTTTCTGATCGAAGAACTGGGTGACGACTACGGCAGGCGGGCTGCCCGGCTTAGACGTCAGATGCGAGAGCGCTGCGATCTGCGCTTCGTTCGTCGCGTCGAGATCGATGATGACGACAGCGGCGCCATCGAAAGCGCTGCTGTCGATCTGCGCCAGGTCGCATTCCTGCATATCCAGCGATATCTGGAGCTGCGACGAGAACGTGGTCTCGACCATCTTCCGGAACTGCCGGTCGGACGAGATCGTGACGACGTGCGTCGTACCGCCCTTTTTGCCTTGCTCGCTCATAATTGGTGCCGCCACATTCCCAAGTCGTGCGCAGCAGTGCTGCGAAACTGTGCGTCTTTTGTAGCGCCTGCGCCTTTCGGCCGAATGAAATTGAGCGATTGAATTGAATAGAACTTTAGGAACCGGCCTGATCGTGCCTTAATGAAAAAGGCCCGCCCGCGATGACGCGGACGGGCCGACTATTTTCGTTGCTCAAGAGTGCGTTACTTTTTCTCTTCCGAACCCGGGCTCGCCGAAATCTCGACTGAGCTGGTTCCGAGACCGCGCGGCGGCGTCACTTTGCCTTCCTTGTAACGCTGGATTGCAGGCTGGATCTTCTCGCCATTCATCAGAATATTGCGCTCTGCGGCGTGACGCGGCCACGGATCGATCGTCTGCACGGCGATATTGCTCGCGTTGGCGTCGCTTACCGAGAGATGAATCGCATCGCGCCGGTCGTAATAGATGTCCGAACACGCGGCGAGCAGAAGCGAAGCTGCGGTGGCGGCGGCAAGCGGACGCAATTTATTGATTTGCATTGACGGCAACCTCAGGGGTGTCGAGTTGATGGCCGACATGCGGACGGCGCGCGGCGGGACCGTAGGTCTTGCGAATCTCATGGCGCGTCATTTCATGCTTGCCATAGAGGAATAGATCGCTGTCGTTCGGCGGCACGGAGGCGTCGAGGGGCGTGCGAAGAAGATCGCCGGGCCGCGCCGGGCGCACGAGGCGCGGTGTCACGATGATGACGAGGTCGGTCTCGCGCTTCTGAAACGAAGCCGAACGGAACAGCGAGCCGATCACCGGCACCTCCGCGATCCACGGCAGTTGATCCGCCGCGGTGCTGCTGGTCGATTGCAGCAGACCCGCGATCGCAAAGCTCTGCCCATCGCGCAGCTCGATGGTGGTGCTCGCGCGGCGGACGATCAGGCTGGGCACGGCAATGTTGCCGACCTGCACGACATTCGTCGGATCGAGCTGGCTGACTTCCGGCTCGATCTTGAGATTGATGAGTCCGTGCGAAAGAACGGTCGGCGTGAATGCGAGGCCGACACCGAACTTCTTGAACTGGATCGTGACCTGGTTGAACTGCGAAGCTACCGGGAAGGGAAATTCGCCGCCCGCGAGAAAGCTTGCCGTGTCGCCGGAAAGCGCCACGAGATTGGGTTCCGCGAGACGTCGCGCAACGCCCTTCTGCTCCAGCGCATTGATCATGGCGTCCACCTTGACGCCGCGGTCCACGAGCCTGCCGAGCACCGCGCCGAACGGCATCGTGCCGGAAATGAGACCCGCAGCACCCGCCGCCGCGGAGATATTGTTGCCGACCGCTTCCCACTGCACGCCAAGCTCGCGGCCTGCGTTACGAGAGGCCTCGACGAAACGGACTTCGAGCAGCACCTGCTGCGGAGCAGCGACGCTTACGGAGTTGATGACATCCGGGCTGAACTGCTTCGCGAACTGGAGCGCCTTGTCGAGCGTGACGGCATCGGGAACAATGCCCGAAAGCATGATCCGCCCGTTGACGGTGGTCACGCGCACCTTGGCTTCGGGATACTGCGCGCGGATCGCGGCCGAGATCGCGTTGGTGTCGTGGGAAACCTCGACGTCGAACACGCCGACAAGCTGCTTGCCTTCGCCATATACCGAAATGCGCGTGAGACCGACCTTGCGCCCGAGCACGGAGAGCGTGCGATCCGTGAGCGGGATCACATCCGCGATCTCGGGGTCGCCGACGATGACGTCGACGAAGCCTGAGCTGGTGCGGATATTCTCGGATTTTCCGAGCGGCACCAGAACCTGCGATGTGCGCTTGTCGGGCGACATCTTGACGACCTGCATCTTCTTCGATTGCGCCTGTGCCTCGCCGGAAGTCATCGCAGCCAGCGGGCCCGACAGCGCGGCGAGCACGAAGAACCACGAGACCGTCGCGCGCCTGAGAAGCGCCCAGCCGATTCCGCTTGAGTTCATGTTGTTCACGACGAGAGACCCCTTTTGCCCATGCCTTTTCGGCTTATTGTGTTGCGCCCTGCGGGATCGCGCTGTTGGTCAAGGCGCCCGCCGCCGCTTCGGCAGGCACGCTGTAGTTTTCCTTCTTCTGTCCGCGCATCACGGTGATCGTCGAAAAGTTCGATTTCGCGCCGGTCTTCTTCTGCGGCTTGCCGAGATCTTCGGCGGTGATCTGCCTTGACGGGAGATCCTTGATGTCTCCGGCCTGACGAAGCGCGAGCGTGAGCGTGCCGAGGGACGCTGCCAGCGAAAGTTTCTGGCCTTCCGCCATTTCGACTTCGAGCGTCACAGCCTTGACGACGGCAGGCTTGTCCAGGCGGTCGTCGGCGATCTGGTCGATCGCGAGCACGCGGACATTCTGCAACACGACGTCGGAACTGCTGGTGGTGTTCGCGCCGCGCTCGCTGCTTACGTTGCGGGTAAGAAAGATATCGACCCGATCGCCCGGCAGCACGAAGCCTGCCACACCCTCGATGTCGTTGACGCGCACGGTCACAGCCTTCTTGCCGGGCGTAAGCACAGCGGAAAGCGTTGCCCGCTGGCCGGGGCCGGTCACTTTGCTCGCGAGGATCGGCTCGTTCTCCGCAATCGCCGTGAGCACCATGCGCTTGCCGGCGGAAAGCAGGGATTCGATCGAAGCGAAGGAGCCGTCCGGGATGGCGTTTTCCGGCCACGGCACTTCGCGCAGATTGCGCTGGTTCAACTCAACGCCGAAACGGATCGGCGCGGTTGCAACCACGATAGTGCGCGTCTTGACCGCGACCGGCACGGGAACGTTCCTGAGGCGCGCGTCGTTCTGGCTGTTGAGCCACGACTGCGCCACGAAAACGGCAAGCGCGCCGAAAACGAGCGCGACCACGATCATGAGAACTGCGCTGATACGCAAAACGATGCACCCCGGAAACGAAGACGAATTCTTGTTGCCTCATTGAACATCGCCCCGGGTATGGATTCCGGTGAAATAATTGCTCGCATTTGATCTAGAATGGGGAGCAATCGCCGGCCGCTGGATTGTCCACGCCAATGCGCCCGATTCCGCACCCGAATGCCTGTGAAATCGCGTTCGCAAATCATTCACGATAGCGAAGAATTTCCGGGCCGGCCGGAACGGCCTTCGCCGGCGCATCGAGGCCGGACGTACTGCAAGCGGGTGAAGAGGCCGTCACGCTGGTATGGTTAATGCATATTAACCATAGGAGCCGAAACCTCACTTTTATGGTGAAGAGGGAGTTAATGTGAAGCTGTCCGGCGGCGGATATTTGCGGCGACTTTCAGCGTTCTGAAAAACGGCGGCTCTGTTTCGAGGGCCATTTTCGCCAACCGGGCTTGTGATCGTTGCGTATGGGGAGGCGTGGCCATGAGCCTGCCGAAGTACACGTTGATCTCGAACCCCTGGTTCGTGCCGCCGGAAAATTATGGCGAAGCCTACCGGCTGCCGCCATCGCAGGCGAAGTTCCCGAACCAGCGGTTCTCCGAATTGCAGGTCGAGTTCGAGCAGAAGACCCGCGCCTGCTGGTGCTTCATGAAACCCAACGGACGGCCGAGCTATACACCGGGCCTTTTGCGCGACCTCGACACGCTGCAACAAGCGATCAAGGGCGAGAGCAGCGAGGCCCGCGCGAACGGCGAAGCGCCGGTGCAATATTTCGTGCTGGCTTCGAAAATTTCCGGCATCTTCAATCTCGGCGGCGATCTGACGCTGCTTGCGCGTCATATTCGCAGCCAGGACCGGCATGGGCTGATGACCTATGCGCGGGCCTGCATCGATGTGCTGCATCGAAACGCGGTGGGACTCGACGTCCCGCTCATGACGGTGGCGCTGGTGCAGGGTGACGCGCTCGGAGGCGGCTTCGAATCCGCTCTCGCCTGCGACCTCATCGTGGCGGAGCGTCACGCGAAATTCGGCTTCCCGGAAATCCTGTTCAATCTCTTTCCGGGAATGGGCGCATTCAGCCTGCTCAGCCGACGGCTCGACGCCGCACGCGCCGAGCGAATGATCCTTTCCGGAAAAGTGTATGAGGCCCAGGAACTCTACGACATGGGCATCGTGAACATCCTGACCGAACCGGGACAGGGCGAAGCCACGCTGCGCGAATATCTTGCGGGCCGCGGCCGCCGCTTCACGTCGCAATGCGCGGTCTATGAAGCGCGCCGCAAAGCACAGCCGCTGCCATACGACGAACTGCGCGACATCGTGGAGATCTGGGTCGATACCGCGCTGCGCCTACAGGAGATCGACCTGCGCAAGATGGAGCGTCTGGTTGCAGCCCAGGACAAACGCAGGAAGGCCGGCGGCGCCCTGCGTCCGGTTACGGATAGCCGCGCTTAAGCCTGCTGCGGAAGATGATCCGAGCGCTGGTGCGCTGAATAGGCCTTCAGCGCGGTGCG
>CAZFPR010000039.1:0-22717 GCA_964521045.1 uncultured Hyphomicrobiales bacterium | reverse complement strand
TCTATCGGGAACGGTATTGCGTAATTACTATCTATAGCTCCCTCGGTGACGAAACGGCGGCCGATGCCGCCCGTGCCGCGCATGAGCGTCGGCTCATGCTCAATCGAAGCGTGCGCGAAGCGCGCGACGTGCTCACTTCGACCTCCGGCGTAAAACCCGCATTCAATTACGAACTGCTTCGTCTCTATGCGGAGCATCGCATCGGCGCGTCCGTCGCGCTGTTCATGTTGATCTCGCTCGTAGGCATCGCATCTTCGCTGTGGACCGGCGGCTTCGGCGCTGTGCTCTGGACGCTGATCGCGCTCACGATCCATTCGCTGAACGTGGCCGCATGCCGCCGCTTCCTCGCCGCACCCGCCAGCCCGGCGCTGATGCAGCGCTACCGCATTCTCTTCACGCTGTTCGATCTGATCTTCGGCGTGTCCTGGGTTCTGATCGTGAACGTGCTCGTGGGGCTCGGCGCGCAGGGCTCCGGCGATTTTTCACTGTTCGCCATGCTGCTCGTGGTCGCCGTGTTCTCGATGCTGGCTGCGAGCATTCCGAGCGCTGTCTATGCCGCAACCATTCCCGTCGCCGCCGTCGTTTCGCTGCATTATCTCCTGCGCGGCACGCCGCAGGACGTCGTGCTTGCGATTCTGACCATCGGCGCGGAAGCCTATTTCGTGATGGTCGCAGGACGGCTGCACATCGCGGCAGTCTCCGCGCTGGAGGCCCGCGGACAGCTCGACACGCTGATCGGCGAGCTCGAGCAGTCCAAGGCGAAATCGGACGAGGCGGCGCGGCTTGCGGAAGCCGCCAACCTCGCAAAGTCGCGCTTCCTCGCGCAGATGTCCCACGAGCTGCGCACACCGCTGAACGCGATCCTCGGCTTCTCGGAAGTCATGAAGAACGAAGTGCTCGGCGGTCACGCGGTCCCGGCCTACAAGGAATATGCGGCGGACATTCATCAGTCGGGCGAGCACCTCCTCAATCTCATCAACGAGATCCTCGACCTGTCGCGCATCGAGGCCGGCCGCTACGAACTCAACGAGGAGCCTGTCAGCCTCGTCGGCATCGCGGACGACTGCACCTATCTGATGAAGATGCGCGCCACCAATCGCGGCATCACGCTGCACACGCTGTTCGAGTCCGGCCTGCCGAAGATCTGGGCCGACGAGCGCGCCATTCGTCAGGTCACGCTCAATCTGCTTTCGAATGCGATCAAGTTTACGCCGCAGGGCGGCGAGGTTTTCACGAAGGTCGGCTGGACCGCGTCCGGCGGCCAGTACCTCTCGGTGCGCGATACAGGACCCGGCATTCCCGAAGAGGAAATCCCCATCGTCATGGCCTCGTTCGGGCAGGGCTCCAACTCGATCAAGAGCGCCGAACAGGGCGCGGGGCTGGGCCTGCCGATCGTGAAGGGGCTGATCGATCTTCACGGCGGCACCTTCACGCTGCGCTCGAAGCTTCGCGAGGGCACCGAAGTGATCGTGACCCTGCCGCCTGAGCGTGTAATGGCGGCGCTTGCCCCGGTCACCGATGCCGGATCGCTGCAACCCAAGCTGCCCGTAAAGGACAAGCAGACCACGCCCGCCCGCGCGTGATAAATTTCGTTCTCGTCGAATCGCTGTCAGCAAAGCAGCGCCGGAACCCGCCGATGTTACCGCCCTTCGTCCACGACACGCTGAAATGGCTCCGCAACGAAACGGTATTTCCGTTCGGCGGCACAGCCATCCCGGATGAAGAAGCCGAACAGGCAGCCTCCAATCCCGGAGCGGGCGCCTATGCGGCACCGGTCGCCGCGGCACTCGCGGGTGTGTGCGGAGCGGGCATTCTCCTGTTCCTCTGGAATCTCAGTCTGCCGCCTTTTGCAGTGGCCGCAGTAACGCTTCTATGCCTCGCCGCCATTCGCGGTGCGCGGCTCGAAAGCGGCACGGTGCGCGCGGGCGACCGGCTCTACGGACAATCCGGCATCGGCACCGTATGCCTGGTTCTGCTGCTGCTCGTCGAAGCCGCGGCGCTCGAGGGGCTGATCGCCTTTCACGCGCCCAGCGCGGCACTCGTGCTGATCGTCGCCGTCGTCTTCAGTTCGACGGCATCCATCGTATTCCGCCTGACGCAGCCGGCGCGGCCAATCGATGAAATCGGAGACACCTCGCGCGTCTCGCAAAGCACCGCGCTGCAAGGCCTGACACTGGTCACCGTCGTAATCGGCACCGCAATTCTCCTGCCCGTATTCAGGATCGGGACCACGGCCGTGGCTTTTGTCGGCGCACTGTCGGCATTCGTCGCCGTCGTCGCGATCGCGAGGCACCAGCATAAAGACGACGTTCCCGACTGCGCCGCCGCGGCAGGAAAAGCCGCCGGTGCCGCCACCCTGCTTGCCGTGCTCGCCATCGTCAGGACTTGATAAGAAAAAATGTTCCGCAACGACAAGTTTCTCTGGCTCGTGATCTTCGGCCTCATCGCCGCCGTGGCCGTACTGATGCTGCGCCATGACGAAGGCACCATCGGTCCGATGGACACCAATTCCTTCGCGAGCCTCATCTATTTTTCCGCGCTGCTGCTTCTTGTCGGCGGCGGATTCTATTCGGTGTTCTATGGCCGCTTTCAGGAGAAGCTGAAGGCGGTCGGAATCTGGCTCGGCATCGTCGCCCTGCTCGTCGCCGCCTATAACTATCGCGGCACGATCGTGCACGTCGTCGACCGCATGTTCTCGATCGTAACGCCGGATCAGGACATCACCGCCAGCATACCCAATCATGTCTGGGTCGATCGCACCCCAAGCGGCGACTTCAACGTGCGCGTTCAGGTGAACGGCGCGCCACTGCCGATGCTGATCGACACCGGCGCATCGAGCGTGGTGCTGACACTCGACGCCGCACGTGCAGCAGGTCTTCCCGTTGACCTCCTCAAATACGACATCACGATTCAGACCGCGAAGGGACGAAGCCACGCCGCGGCCGTGGTGCTCGATCAGATCCGCATCGGCAACATCGTCGAGCGTCGCGTGCCTGCGCTCATCGTGAGGCGCGGCGACCTGAGCGTAAGCCTGCTCGGCATGAGTTTCCTGCAACGGCTCGAGTCATTCGAGTTGCGCGGCCAGCAAATGGTGCTGCGCGGAAGACGCTAAACTATTCACGCCGATAGATAAGTTTCACATGGCGGAACACACTGTTCCGCAATGCGGAAACTTGTGCCGCGCGGTTGACGCTGCGTCCGCTTGATGTTGCAGTGATCTCTCCACCGCGACGAGAACCGTTTGCGGAAAATCGCAACGACGATTTGCAGCGAAGAAGCTGCTGGCAAGAACGGCGAAAACTTAGGGAGAACAAAATGAAGCGCACCGCGCTCACACTATTATCTTCTGCGATCATCGCGGCTTCAGTCGCGTCTGCCGCAGCGCAAAACTTTCCGACCAAGCAAGTCACGCTGATCGTGCCATGGCCTGCGGGCGGCTCCACCGACATCGCGATGCGCGCGATTGCGGAAGCCGCGAGCAAACATCTCGGTCAGCCGATCGTGGTCGATAACCGTGCCGGCGGCTCCGGCACCGTCGGCCCGGCGCAGATGGCAGCGACCGCGAAACCGGACGGCTACACCATCGCCCAGATGCCGATCACGATCTTCCGCCTGCCCCTGATGCAGAAGACGACGTGGGATGCCGACAAGGACTTCACCTATATCGCGCATCTCACGGGCTACACTTTCGGCGTCACCGTGCGGGCGGACTCGGAATTCAAGACCTGGGCCGATGTCGTCAAGTTCGCGAAGGCGAACCCCGGCAAAGTAACTTATGCCACGCCGGGCACCGGCACTTCGCTGCACATCGGCATGGAGCAGATCGCGGCACGCGACGGCTTCAAGGTCACGCAGGTTCCGTTCAAGGGCGGCGCCGAAACCAACGCCGCCGTGCTCGGCGGTCACACCATGCTGCAAGTCGAGTCGAGCGGCTGGAAGGCTCTTGTCGAGTCCGGCCAGCTCCGTCTCCTGATGATCTGGACCGAGAATCCGTCGAAGAACTATCCGGGCGTGCCGACGCTGAAGCAGCTCGGCTATCCGTTCGTATTCGACTCGCCGTTCGGTATCGCCGGCCCGAAGGGCATGGATCCGAAAATCGTCGCGATCCTCCATGACGCCTTCAAGAAGGCGATCGACGATCCGGCAGTGCAGGCAACCCTCGCGAAATACGACATGGTCGTGAACTACAAGAACACCGCCGACTATGTGAAGTTCGTGAAGGAAGTGACCGAAACCGAACGCAAGGTCGTCGATATGCTCGGCCTCAAGAAGAAAGACTGACGTCAATCCGATGGCCCCGCTGTTCAAGCGGGGCCATTTTTCCCGGCAACAGCGATCGTCCAATGAAAAGTTCCGGCATCCGGATCAATAACGCCGAACTCTGGGGCGGCACAATCTGGTTTGCGATCAGCCTGTTCGTGCTCGAACAAGGCCGCACCCTGGGACACGGCACGGTGAACCAGCCGGGCATGGGCTTCATGATGTTCTGGCTGGGCCTAGTGATGGCGGGGCTCTCGCTTGCAGTCGCGCTGCAAGCGATCAAGAGCGAAGGACCTTCTGTCAGTTCGCTTTGGGCGGGAACGCGCTGGCAGAAAACGCTGATCGTGATCGCAACCTTCGTCGTCTACGCATACGCATTCACGCGGCTGGGGTTTCTTCTCTCCACCATCCCCCTGATGCTGGTGTTGCTGCGCGCGATCGATCCGGTGCGATGGACCGTGGCGATACCGCTCTCGCTCGGCGCGCCGCTTCTCATCTGGTGGGTGCTCGAGCGGCTCCTGCAAATCCAGCTGCCGACCGGCATGTTCGAGATCGGCTAGGCGATGGATTTACTCGGACAGGTCGCTCATGGGTTCGCCGTCGCACTGACGCCGGTCAATCTGCTCTATTGTTTTATCGGCGTGTTCATCGGCACGCTGGTCGGCGTGCTGCCCGGCATCGGCCCGATCTCGGCGATGTCGCTGCTCTTGCCGGTGACGCTTTCGGGTACGCCCGAGTCCGGCATCATCATGATGGCCGGCATCTATTACGGCTCGATGTATGGCGGCTCGACGACGTCGATCCTCGTCAACATTCCCGGCGAGGCGACATCGGTCGTCACCTGTCTCGACGGACACGAGATGGCGAAGCAAGGCCGCGCCGGCCCGGCGCTCGGCATCGCGGCCTTCGGATCTTTCATTGCCGGAACCATTGCTGTCGTCGGCCTGATGGTGATCGCGCCGTATCTCGCGCGCTTCGCTGTCGCTTTCGGGCCCGCGGA
Organism: uncultured Hyphomicrobiales bacterium; assembly: GCA_964521045.1. GTDB lineage: Bacteria > Pseudomonadota > Alphaproteobacteria > Rhizobiales > Xanthobacteraceae. The sequence goes on along the minus strand of CAZFPR010000039.1, from coordinate 17,457 downwards.
AATGTTCAGTCTCATGATCCTCGGGCTTGTGATCGTGACCTTCCTCACGCAAGGCTCGATGCTCAAATCGTTGCTGATGGCGAGCGCCGGTGTCGTGCTCGGCCTCATCGGCCTCGACAGCATCAGCGCGCAGCCGCGGCTCACCTTCGACCGCATCGAACTCTACGACGGCATCGGTCTCGTGCCGGTCGTCATGGGTCTTTTCGGTGTCGCCGAGGTGCTGACCAATATCGAGCAAGGCATCAAGCGCACGGTTTCGAGTACGAAAATCAGCAACCTGCTCCCCAACAAGGAAGACTGGCAGCGCAGCGCCGGGCCGATCGGGCGCGGTACCGTGCTCGGGTTCTTTCTCGGGATCATTCCCGGCGGCGGCGCGGTAATCGCAGCATTCGCGTCCTATGCGCTCGAAAAGCGCATCTCGAAAACGCCTGAGCGTTTCGGAAAAGGCGCGATCGAAGGCGTCGCCGGCCCGGAAGCCGCGAACAATTCGGCCGCAGGCGGCGCATTCATTCCGCTGCTCACGCTCGGCATTCCGCCGAATGTCGTCATGGCGCTGCTCTTGGGCGCATTCGTCATTCACAACATCCAGCCGGGTCCGCTTTTGATGGTGCAGCGTCCCGACCTGTTCTGGGGCGTGATCACGAGCATGTATATCGGCAACGTGATGCTGCTCGTGCTCAACCTGCCGCTGATCGGCATGTGGGTGCAGCTGTTGCGCCTGCCCTACAACATCCTGTTCCCGATGATCCTGCTCTTTACCGTCGTCGGCGTGTTCGCGAGCAGCAACAACGTGTTCGATCTCTATGTGATGATCGCGTTCGGCATCTTCGGCTATCTCACGCGCAAACTCGGCTACGAGGCGGCACCCTTGGTGCTCGCTTTCGTGCTCGGCGCGATCATGGAGAACAAGCTTCGCACGGCGTTGATCATCTCGGCGGGCGATCTCACGACATTCTTTACGAAGCCGATCTCCGCGGTCTGCCTGAGCGTCGCTGCGATCATGCTGCTGATGCCGGTTATCCCCGCGCTGCGCAGGAAGCGTGAAAAGGTCGCGCTCGAAGACGGGCAGAATTAGTTTTATCGGCGCGTGATCTTATCCGAAGACCGGGTTCCGCTTTTCGAGATCGCGCGCTTCAGAACCAGTTCATCAGGCTCGCGAAGAAGCGCACGGCGACGATCAAGAGAAAGCCTCCGAACGCGATCTCGAGGCGTCTGCGCGGCCATGAGTGCGCGAGTTTCGCACCGTAGGGCGCTGCGAGCACGCTGGTCGGCGCGAACAGAAGAACGGCGAGAAACGAGACGTAACCGACCGACAAAGGCGGCATCAATGCCTGCTGCGGCCAGCCCGCGATCATGTAGCCGATGACGCCGGGCAGAGAAATCAGCACGCCGACGCCCGAGGATGTCGAAACAGCGCGGTGGATCGAAACGCCGTACAAAGTGAGAAACAAGACCGCGTAGGCGCCGCCGCCGATACCCATCAGCGCAGAGACGATGCCGATCGCAAGCCCGACCGCAGCGGTAACGCCTTTGCCCGGCAGTTGATCGGCGATGCGCCAGCTTTCGCGCCCGAAGAACAGTTTCAACGCCATCAACGTCGCGAAGACGACGAAGATGAGCTTGAAGACGGTCGCGCTCGCGAAATAGGCGCCTTTGGCCTTGTGCGCGAAATAGGAACGCAGCGAAGTCGGCACGATCAGCGCAAGCGCGGTGCCGACGCAAAGCTGCATGCGGATTTCGTCTGCGACACCGAGCGCCTTGAATACTTCGTACATCACCGGGACGGAGATGGCCGCACCGCCAATACCGAGAAGGCCTGCGAAAATGCCGGTGAGCGTGCCTGCAATAATGATGGCCGCAACGAGAACCGCGAACTCGCCCGCGGGAATTCCAAGAACTGTCATGCGGCGCTTTGTGCCGGGGATTCCGAAGAAAGGAAAGCAAGCGCCTCGCGCAGTACCCATGCATTTGCGCCGGGCTTTACGGCTTCGGTCGAAAGATGACGGCGATATAGCCGCGCCCCGGGCCTGCCGCGGAAAGCACCGAGCAGATGCTTCGTTATATCGTGGAGCCGGGCACCGCCCGCGACTTCGCGCTCGATATAGGGAATGAGGTTCTCGAATGCTGCTTCGATCGATGCGGCCGGCGCGGCTTCGCCGAACACCTGCGGATCGACGCCGAGAAGAAGTTCGGGCGTGTCATAAGCCGCGCGGCCGAGCATCACGCCATCGACATGCGCGAGATGTTCCTTGGCGTCCGGCAACGAGACGATGCCGCCATTCAAAATGACGGGGTACTTACCCAGGCGTTCTTTCAAACGAAATACCCGGTCGTAATTCAGGGGCGGCACCTCGCGGTTCTCGCGCGGGCTCAGGCCCTGCAACCAGGCCTTGCGCGCGTGTACGACCAGCGCATCGGCTCCCGCTGCGATCATGGCGTCTGCAAACCGGTCGAGCGCTTCTTCCTCGTCCTGATCGTCGATGCCGATGCGGCACTTCACGGTGACGGGAATCTTTACCGCGGCCTTCATCGCAGCGACGCCTTCGGCAACCCGCGAGGGCTCCGCCATGAGGCAAGCGCCGAAGTGTCCGTTTTTCACGCGATCAGAAGGACAGCCGCAGTTGAGGTTCACTTCGTCATAGCCGAGGTCTTCCGCGATCTTCGCGCTCGCGGCGAGGTCCTTCGCTTCCGAACCGCCAAGCTGGATCGCGACCGGATGTTCCTCGGCGTTGTAGCCGAGCAGTCGCGCACGATCGCCATGCAGCACCGCGCCGGTCGTAATCATCTCCGTGTAGAGCTTTGCTTTGCGCGTCAGCAGACGATGGAAGAACCGGCAATGCCTGTCGGTCCATTCCATCATGGGGGCTACGGAAAAACGGTATGGCGAATACGGATTCAATTCGTCGTCCTGTTACGCGGCGTCGGCTTTCTTGTCGAAATGCTCGCGCGCGGAGAGAATTCTTCCATAGTACTTTTCGGCCCAGCGCACCAGCAAACCCACCGGCTCCATCAGCGACTGACCGAGCGGCGTTAAACGATACTCGACACTCGGCGGCTGCGTCGGAAACACGGTGCGCGAAATCAGGCCGTTGCGTTGCAGGTCGCGAAGCGTCTGCGTCAGCATGCGCTGCGAGATATCGGGGATGAGCCTGCGCAACTCGCCGAAGCGATACGCCTTCTCGGAGAGCGCGAGCAGCATCAGCGTGCTCCATTTGTCGCCGATCTGGTCGAGCACCTGCCGCACAGGACATTCGGCGAGGCTCTGCCCCGAGATGTTCTGCTCGCGGAGCACATCCTGAATTTGTCGCGAAGATTTTGCCGGCCGTTTCATGATGGTTCTCTTGGTGGCCCTCTTGGTGGTTCCTGCGAAGTAACCAGCGCCTGCAAAGCTGCCTTCTTTACGGCTGCCCGTCGATCTCGCATGTAGATATGGTCTCAAAAAGAGACCATATGGCAAAAATGTACATGGGAAGCACGACAATGGCAAACCAACCCACCCTCCTCGTCACCGGCGCAAGCGGTCATCTCGGCCGGCGCGCGGTGGAACTCCTGCTTGAAGCGAAAGCCGACAAGATCGTCGCCGGAACGCGCGATCCCTCGAAGATCGCGGACCTCGCCGCCAAGGGCGCGGAAGTCCGCAAAGTCGATTTCGACGATCCCGCGCTAGCCGATGCCTTCAAGGGCGTAGACCGGCTGCTGCTGATTTCGACCGACGCGCTCGACACGCCGGGCAAGCGGCTCAAACAACATAAGGCCGCGATCGAGGCCGCGAAAAAAGCCGGCGTGAAGCACATCGTCTATACGTCGATGCCGAAGCCCGAACCCGGCTCGCCGATCCCGTTCGCGCCGGACCACTACGGCACCGAGCAGGCGCTGGCCGAAAGCGGCATCGGCTGGACCGTGCTCCGCAACTCCTGGTACCAGGAAAATCTGTTCCACTCGCTGCCGCAGGTGCTGGCATCCGGCAAGTGGTTCTCGGCGGCCGGCGACGGCAAGGTCGCGCACGTCTCGCGCGAAGACGCGGCCCATGCGGCTGCGGCGGCGCTTGCTGCGCAACCGGGCGGCAATGCGCGCTACGACATCACCGGCTCGGAACTTCTCAGCACGAAGGAAATCGCGAAGCTCGCGGCGGAAGCGACCGGCAAGCCGATCGAGGTCGTCAACGTTACCGACGAGCAGCTTACGCAGGGCATGATCGCGGCCGGCCTGCCCGCGTTCCTCGCGCCGGTATTCGCGAGCTTCGACACCAACACGCGCGCGGGCAACATCGCGATTGCGTCCGGCGCCGTGCGGGAGCTTACGGGCCGTGCGCCGCGCTCGCTGAAACAATTCTTTGCCACGAACAAAGAAGCGCTCCTGCACGCCCACTAGGCGGAACGCATGCGTTGAAGGGCGGCCGTCGCGGCCGCCCTTGACGCACCTGCAATAGAGGGAAAATGTCGTTTCCAAAGCCGCCGCCGAGCGGCAAATAAAGGAAACGCCAGTGCCCATTCCGGTTCAGTTTCAAGGCCGCCTGACGATCCCCGCGGTCGCCGCGCCCATGTTCCTCGTCTCCAACCCCGATCTCGTGGTCGAGTGTTGCAAGGCGGGCATCGTCGGCACCTTCCCGGCGCTCAACCAGCGCACGAGCGCGGGCTACGAGGAATGGCTCGTCGAGATCAACGAGCGGCTGGCGAAGTACGAGCGCGACACCGGCAGGAAAACGGCGCCCTTCGGCGTGAACCTCATCGTTCACAAGAGCAATCCGCGCGTGGAGCCGGATCTCGAGATTTCCCGCAAGCATAAAGTGCCGCTCATCATCACCTCGCTTGGCGCGGTGAAAGAGCTGGTCGGCGCGGTGCAGGGGTATGGCGGGCTCGTCTTTCATGACGTCATCAACCTTCGCCACGCACGCAAGGCCGCAGAGGCGAATGTCGACGGATTGATCGGCGTCTGTGCCGGTGCCGGCGGACACGCAGGCCTGCTCTCGCCTTTCGCGCTCATTCCGGAAATCAGGAAATTCTTTCCGAAGACGATTTTGCTTTCCGGCGTGATGTCTACCGGCCGTCACGTCGCCGCCGCGCGCATGATCGGCGCCGACCTTGCCTATCTCGGCACGCGATTCATCGCGACCAAAGAGAGCATGGCGCAGGAAAAGTTCAAGGACATGATCGTCGGCACCAACGCATCCGACATCGTCTACACCGCCGCAATCTCGGGCGTGCACGGCAACTTCCTGATGCCGTCGATCGCCGCGACAGGCAAGACGATCGACCTCAACGCCTCGCACAAGATGCAGGTCGGCCAGCATGAGGAACGGGCATGGAAGGACGTCTGGTCGGCAGGCCAGGGCGTCGGCTCCATCGATGACGTGCCGACAACCGCCGAACTTTGTGCGCGGCTGATCGAGGAATACCGCGAGGCCATCGAAGAACTCGTGGACGAGCGCGCGGCGATCGCCGCGGAATAAAAGAAGAGTAAGTGCAATGAAACCCGAAGCCTGGCTCGATATTCCTTTTCTCACGCTGTCCGATCTGATCCGCGACCACGCGAAGGAACGCAGCAACCACCCGGCGGTGATCCAGGACGAGCGCAAGCTCGATTTCGCAGCACTCGACAAATACATGGACCGGATCGCGGCGACCTTGCAGCGCGACGGGCTGAAGGCAAAAGACGCAATTGCAATCTGCGCCTCGACTTCGGTCGAATATCTCGCGGTGTTTCTCGCAGCCCTCCGCTGCGGCATCGCGGTTGCTCCGCTCGCGCCTTCCTCCACGCCAGAGACCATCGCGACGATGATCGCGGATTCGAACTCGCAGCTTTTCTTTCTCGATAAAGGCGTTGCGGAAGAACTGAAAAAGGTCGAAGGCTCGATCAAGGCGCGCAGGATTTCGCTCGACGACTCTGACGCCGGCGAGCCGTTCTCGAAATGGCTTGCAGCGGAAAACGCGCGGCCCGCGCCCGTGAACGTCGAACCGGCTTCCGCCTTCAACATCATCTATTCGTCGGGCACCACCGGCACGCCCAAGGGCATCGTGCAGTAGCATGCCATGCGCTGGGGTCAGGTGCAGCGCGCTTCCATCATCGGATACACGCCGGATGCGGTGACGATGGTGTCGACGCCGCTCTATTCGAACACGACGCTGGTCAGCGTGTTTCCGACGCTCGCGATGGGCGGCACGCTCGTGATGATGGCGAAGTTCGACGTCGAGAAGTTTCTCCAGCTTTCGGAGAAATATCGCGCGAGCCACGCCATGCTGGTGCCGGTGCAGTATCGCCGCATCATGGCGCATCCAGCCTTCGATAATTTCGATCTCAGCGCCTACAAAATGAAGTTCTCGACCAGCGCGCCGTTCGCAGCAGACGTCAAAGCCGATGTCGTGAAGCGCTGGCCGGGGGGCCTGCGCGAATATTACGGCCTCACCGAAGGCGGCGGCACCTGCATGCTCGCAGCCGAACTCTATCCGAACAAGCTGCACACCGTGGGCCAGCCGCTGCCCGGCCACGACATGCGGCTGATCGACGAGAACGGCGAGGAAGTGGCCGCGGGCGAGATCGGCGAAGTCGTCGGCCATTCGCCGATCATGATGAACAGCTATCACAACAACCCGGAAAAAAGCCGCGAAGCGGAGTGGTTCGACAAGACCGGAAAGCGCTTCATCCGCACCGGCGACGTCGGCCGCTTCGACGAGGACGGCTTCCTCACGCTCATGGACCGCAAGAAGGACATGATCATCTCGGGCGGATTCAATATCTATCCGAGCGACATCGAAGCCCTGATGACGCAGCATCCGGCGGTGCTGGAAGCCGCGGTCGTCGGCGTGCCTTCGTTGAAGTGGGGCGAAACGCCGGTCGCCTTCGTCGTGTTGAAACCGGGTGCCTCAGCGAACGGCAACGAAATCCAGCAATGGACCAACGAACGTGTTGGCAAGACACAGCGCCTCGCGCTCGTCGAGGTCGTGGCGAACCTGCCGCGCAGCGCCATCGGCAAAGTGCTCAAGCGCGAGCTGCGCGATACCGTGCGGCTCGCCGAAAGCGCCTGACACGCCTGCAACTCGCACAGAAAGCCTGCGCGGATTTCGCACTTTCCTCGCAGGCCGCCGCGGACTAATGCTTTTCCGCAAGGAGAAGCACGATGTTCCGGGAAGCCGATGCCGCCGTACACCTAAGCGAATACCGGCCCTATGATTGGCTGGTGGATACGGTCGATCTCGACTTCCGGCTCGAGCCCGCGGCCACGCGCGTTCGCGCGAAGCTTGCCATGCGGCCGAACCCGAAGGGCCGAAAGGACGTTCCCATCGTACTCGACGGCGACGAGCTTACGCTCGTCTCCCTGAAACTCGACGGACGCGTTCTCGCAGCGAACGAATACGAAGCGAGCGCCTCTTCGCTTACGGTCAAGAACCCGCCGCGCGGCAAGCTCACGCTCGAGATCGAAACGGTCATCGACCCCTCCGCGAACACCAAGCTGATGGGCCTGTTCCGCTCGAACAGGATTTACTGCACGCAGTGCGAGGCCGAAGGCTTCCGCCGCATCACCTACTTCCCAGACCGGCCCGACGTGCTTTCCGTCTACACCGTGCGCATCGAGGCGGATCGCGACGAAGCGCCGTTCCTGCTTTCGAACGGAAACCCGGTCACAGCCTTCGGCATCAAAGGTACGAATCGCCACTACGCCGTCTGGCACGACCCGCACCCGAAGCCGGCTTATCTGTTCGCGCTGGTCGGCGGAAAGCTCGACTATATCGAGGAGCCGTTCAAGACCGCGTCAGGCCGCAAGGTGATGCTCCGTATCTTCGTCGAACCCGACAAGACGCAGCTCGCGCATTACGCGATGGATGCCCTCAAGCGCTCGATGCGCTGGGATGAGAAAGTATTCGGCTGCGAATATGACCTCGACGTTTTTCATATCGTCGCAGTTTCCGACTTCAACATGGGCGCGATGGAAAACAAGGGCCTGAACATCTTCAACGACAAGTATGTTCTCGCCTCGCCCGAGACCGCGACCGACGTCGACTACGAGAACATCGAAGCGATCATCGCGCACGAGTATTTTCACAACTGGACCGGCGACCGCATCACCTGCCGCGACTGGTTCCAGCTTTGCCTTAAGGAAGGGCTTACCGTTTTCCGCGATCAGGAGTTTTCGTCGGACGAGCGCTCGCGGCCTGTCGAGCGCATCGGCGACGTGCGCAGGCTGAAAAGCTTCCAGTTCGCGGAGGACGCAGGCCCGCTTGCGCATCCGGTTCGCCCCGAGACCTACCGCGAGATCAACAACTTCTACACGGTGACGGTTTACGAGAAGGGTGCCGAAGTCGTGCGCATGCTGAAGACGCTCTTGGGCGAGCGCGGCTTCCGCAAGGGCATGGACCTCTACTTCAAACGTCACGACGGCGATGCCGCGACCATCGAAGATTTCCTGAAGTGCTTCGCCGACGCGAACAGGCGCGACCTTTCGCAGTTCGCGCTCTGGTATTCCCAAGCCGGCACGCCGGAACTCGCCGTTCGCGGCACCTATGACGCGACAGCAAAGACCTACACACTCGACATCGAACAGATGGTGCCGCCGACACCGGGCCAGAGCGCGAAACAGCCGATGGTGATACCGCTGAAGCTCGGCCTCATCGACGCGAAAGGCCGCGATGTCCCGCTCAAGGATGCGAAAGGAAAAAGCGTTTCCGGTGATCTGATCCTGCTCGACAGGCAGTCGCAGACCTTCGTTTTTTCGGGCATCAAGGAAAAGCCTGCTGTTTCGATCAATCGTGGCTTCTCGGCGCCCGTGAAGATCTCGACGAACTTCGGCGCAGACAATCTGCTTTTCCTGGCCAAACATGACAGCGATCCCTTCAACCGCTACGACGCGGTCGAGCAACTCGCCATGCAGCAGCTCGTGGCCTCCGCGAAAGGATCAAACGAGCCCCCTTCGGCGCTCATCGAAGCGCTTGGCAACGCGCTCGAAAATTCGAAACTCGACGACGCATTCCTCGCACAGCTTTTCAGCCTGCCCGACGAATCCGATATCGCGCGCGAGATCGGCAAGAACATCGATCCCGATGCAATTCTCGCCGCACGCCGGAAGATCAAGCGCGACATCGGCACGGCGCTCAAGGGCAAGCTACTCGGGCGCTATCAGAAGCTCACAAGCCATAGCCCCTATTCGCCCGACGCAAAGAGCGCGGGCCGGCGCGCGCTCCGCAATGCCTGTCTCGATCTTCTGGCCGCAACCGGAGACGAGGCCGAGCACAAACGCACGTTCCATCAGTTCGAGCACGCCGACAACATGACGGATCGGATGGCGGCACTTGCCGTGCTCTCGCAATACGCAATCCCCGAGCGCGAGACGGCGCTCGCGGCATTCGAAAAGCGCTACCGCAACGACCCGCTCGTGCTCGACAAATGGTTCGCGGTGCAGGCGCGTATTCCGGAAGCCGGCACGCTCGATCGCGTACAGGAGCTTACGAAACATCCGGCGTTCTCGATGACCAACCCGAACCGCATGCGCTCGCTGATCGGCGTGTTCGCGGCCAATTCCTCCCAGTTCAACCGCGCGGACGGCAAGGGCTATGCGCTGATCGCCGACACGGTTCTCGTTTTGGACTCAAAGAACCCGCAGGTCGCAGCCCGGCTGCTTTCTGCCTTCAAGAGCTGGCGGACTCTGGAACCGGCTCGCCGCGCGCTCGCAGAGAAAGAATTGAATCGCATCGCACAAACGCCGGGCCTCTCGCCCGATGTGGCGGATATCGCAAGCCGATCATTGGCTTGAGTCCGAAAAGCGAAAAAAAGTTAACGCCGCCCCGGAGTCGTTAGCCGATAATTTACGACTCGGGACAACGGTTTTTGACTCGTTGACTCTAGACAAGTCACTGCCAAATCGATTCTTATGAATTTCGATTCGGGGAGATGCGGCAGTCCCTCCAGATCATGACTTTTGGGGCTCATCCGGGGAGAGTCAGCGATGGCGCGTGTCCACGCTGCCAACACGACTGCGCATGGACAATCGACGCGCGGTCTTGCCCGCTCGCTGACGCACCCGAGCTATCAACGTCTTGTCGATGCAGAGCCGGTCCTGCGCCGCATCGTGCCCGTTCTGATCGTCGGATTCCTGATGTCGGTCGTGCTCGGCGCTCTCGCGCAGGTGCTGGATCATCGCCGCACGGCGATCGCAGACGCGAAAACCGGCTTGTCGATGTATACGCAATCGATCGCCGAGGAGTTCTCCCGTGGTGCTTCCGGCACCGACAAGACGGCGCACGACGCCAGAACACTGCTTCGTATCGCGACGCCGGCGCAGGCCATCGCCAATGGAAGGCGGTTTTTCCTCGCCGATCCCAGCGGCAAGATCGTGGCCGCCGAACCGGAGTCGCCGCTCGCAATCGGAAAATCGCTGATCGACCTGCTCGGTCCCTCGCAGCCGCTCACGGTCTATGCCGACCGCGCGGGCGTGATCGAAATCGCGGTGCCGGACGGCAGCGAAGCACTCGCGACGGTACGAAATCTCCGCGACAATCTCGGCCAGCTTGCCTCCGTTCAACTGCGCAGTGCTGCGCTCGATAACTGGTGGCGCGACACGCGGCTGACCGCAACGCTCGTCACCACGACCAGCGTCGTGCTGCTCATTCTCGGTTTCGCCTTCCACTGGCAATCGAACCGCGCGCGCGAAGCCGACCTGATCCACGAGAAGGTGCTCGCGCGCATGGACACCGCGCTGAACCGGGGCCGCGCGGGGCTATGGGACTGGGATCTGGCACGAGGCCGCATCTACTGGTCGGATTCCATGTTCGAAATCCTCGGGTTCAAGCCGCGCGACGAACTCCTCTCCTTCGGCGAAATCGAGGCGCTGGTGCACCCGGAGGATGGCTCGCTCTTCGAACTCGCTTCCAATCTCGCGGAAGTTGCCGACGGCGCGATCGACCGCGCATTCCGCATGCGTCACGCCGACGGCAGCTGGGTATGGTTGCGCGCACGCGCGGAACTCGTGCAGGAGAACGCAAGCAGTGGGCCGCACCTGATCGGCATTGCTTCCGACATCACCGAAGAGAAGCGCCTCCAGGCCCGCACCGCGACCGCCGACATGCGGCTCCGCGAAGCGGTCGAGACCGTATCGGAAGCCTTCGTGATCTGGGACGCCGATCGCCGCCTCGTGCTTTCGAACTCGAAATTCAAGGAGCAGCACGGCCTGCCCGACGAAGCCGTCGCTCCGGGCACTAACTACGACAGGGTCATCGCCGCAATGACCAATCCGGTGCTGCCGGACGCGCAGACGACAGACGGCAGCGTCGAACTCGCCGACGGACGCTGGGTGCAGATCAACGAGCGCCGGATGAAAGACGGCGGCCTCGTTTCGATCGGAACGGACATCACCAAGATCAAGCTGCATGAAGAAAAGCTGATCGAAAGCGAACGCACGCTGATCGCGCGCAACATCGAGCTTACCAACTCGCAGCAGGCCCTCGAATACCAGGCGCAGCAGCTCGCCGAGCTCGCGCAGAAATACGCAGACGAAAAATCTCGGGCCGAGGAAGCGAGCCAGGCGAAATCAGACTTCCTCGCCAATATGAGCCATGAATTGCGGACGCCGCTGAACGCGATCATCGGTTTCTCCGAGATCATGGAATCGGGCATGTTCGGCAAGCTCGGCTCGGAGAAATACTACGAATACTGCACCGACATCCGCGCGAGCGGCGTCTATCTGCTCGATGTCATCAACGACATTCTGGACATGGCGAAGATCGAAGCCGGCCGCATGCCGGTGAACATCGAGGCGGTGCGGCTCGAGGAAATCGTCTCGGATGCAATCCGCGTCGTGTCGGTGCGCGCGGGAGAGAAGAACCTCGCGTGCCACACCAATATCTGCGACGACCTCACGGTTCGCGCCAACCGGCGCGCGATCAAGCAGATTCTGCTCAACCTCATTTCGAACTCGGTGAAGTTCACACCGGAAGGCGGGCATATCGCGGTGAGCGCCAAGCGCTCCGGCAGTTCGGCATTCCTCGTGATCGAAGACTCGGGCATCGGCATATCGAGAGAAGCGCTGAAGAAGCTCGGCCGTCCCTTCGAACAGGTCGAAAGCCAGCTCACGAAAACGCAGGCCGGCTCCGGTCTCGGGCTCGCGATCGCAAAATCGCTCGCGGAATTGCAGGGCGGACGCATGCGCATCCGCTCCATCGAGAACGTCGGCACCAAAGTATTTCTGCGCCTGCCCGCCCGGCTCGCAAGCTAGTTCTCGGCAGCACCACCCAGAATCCGGCCGAAGGCCTCACGCACGCGTTCCTGCGTGTCGGCGAGATGTGCGTTCAGGGTCGTGAAATCCGGCAACCCGCCGGCGCGCGCAAGCAGCGCCAGGAGGCCCGGCGCCGCTTTCGCATGCTCGAACGGCCCGCTGACACAGAGCCGCAAAACCTGCGTCAGGTTGTGATAGAGCGTGACCGCCTCGCTCAGCAATTCGCCATCGGCTTTGTCCAGCAGCGACAGCTTTCTGGCCTTCTCGATGACGCGCGCGGTCTGCGTATCCAGAATGCCGAGATGCTGCTCTGCGTGAACCAGAGAGAAATACTGCGCGAGAAACTCGATATCGATCAGGCCGCCTTTCGCGTTCTTGATGTCCCAGCGCTCGGTATCGCCACGCTCGTCGGCGATCGCCTGCCGCATCTCGAGTACGTCGCGCGCGATGATGCCGGGGTCGCGCTCAACGCCGAGCGCCTTGCCGACCGCGGCCTCGACCTTTCTGCGAAAGCCCGCCGAAGACGACACGACCCGCGCCCGGGTCAGCGCCATGTGCTCCCAGGTCCAGGCTTCGCTGGTCTGATAGTTCACGAAGCTCGCAAGCGAAGTCGCAACCGGCCCAGAGCGGCCCGAGGGGCGCAGACGCAGATCGACGTCGTAGAGTTTGCCCATGTTGGTCGGCGTGGTCAGCGCACTGATGATGCGCTGCGTGAGACGGGCGAAATACTGCGCACCGTATAGCGGCCGCTTGCCGTCGGACTCGGGCTTCGCTTCATCGAACTCATAGAGCAGGATCAGATCGAGATCGGAACCTGCTGTCATTTCGCGGCTGCCGAGTTTCCCGAGCGCGACCACCGCGGTTTCGGCGTCCGAAAGCTTGCCGTGGCTCTGCTCGAAGCGGCGCAGAACCTCGCGATGCAATTCGCGAATGATGACGTCCGCGAGCGTCGCATAGGCTTCGCCGGCTCGGCTCGCAGACAGCGCGCCGGAAATCACCCGCACGCCGATCAGCACGAGGTGCTCGCGGCCGAAGCTGCGGGTGAGATCGAGAAACTCTTCTTCGCTTTGCGCCTGCTTCAGCAGGTCCGCGAGCCGCTTCGCGAGCACTTCTTCCGACGGTACGCCGGCGAAGAAAGCCGGATCGAGCAGGCCGTCCAATAGCGACGGCGCCTGCGCGATCATGTCGCGAAGACGCGGCGACGTGGAGAGGATCGTGGCGACGAGCTGCACGAGATCGGGGTGCGTGCGCATCGCAGCCAGCAGCCGTTCGCCGCCGGGAAGCTGCGATAGGAAGCGGTCGCAGGCGAGCAGTGCTGCATCCGGATTGCCCGAGCGCGATAGTGCATCGAGCAGCGCAGGCAGGATCGCCTGAAATTCACCTTGCGCCGCTTCGGTTTTTAGCGCGCGATATTCGCCCGCGAGCCAGCCGCGAATGAGGTGGCTCGCTGCAAGCGGCTCCTTGAAACCCATCTTCGAGAGCGTATCCAGCGTCTCGCGGTCGTCTTTGTCTTTCGGGAATACGAGCGCGCCGGATACGACGGCAAGCGGCGGCGCATCTTCGAAGAGATGCGCGTAATGTCCCTGCACCCTTTGCAGATATCTTGTCAGCGTGCGTGCGAACTCGCCGCGGTCCTTATTGCCGAGAAAGCGCGCGAAGCGGTCGAGCGCATCGTCTTCTTCCGGCAGGATGTGCGTCTGTTCGTCCGCCATCATCTGCAAACGGTGTTCGGCGCGGCGAAGATAAAGATAGGCCTCGTGCAATTCGTCACGGGCCTCTTCGCCGATCCATTTCTCCTCCGCGAGCCGCGCGAGCATTTCGAGCGTGCGGCGGCCGCGCAGTTCCGGCACCCGGCCGCCTGCGATAAGCTGTTGCGTTTGCACGAAAAATTCGATCTCGCGAATGCCGCCGCGGCCGAGCTTGATGTTGTGGCCCGCCACTGCGATCTCGTCGTGCCCGCGGAACGCATGGATCTGCCGCTTCATCGCGTGCACGTCGGCGATCGCGGCGTGATCGAGATAGCGGCGCCATACGAACGGCGAGAGATTTTTCAGAAATCTTTCGCCTGCTGCGATGTCGCCCGCGATCGGACGCGCCTTGATATAGGCCGCGCGCTCCCACGTCTGGCCTTCCCGCTCGTAATAGTCGAGCGCGGCAACGGTCGAAATCGCAATCTGGGTGGAACCGGGATCGGGACGGAGCCGCAGGTCGGTTCGAAATACATAGCCGTCGCCGGTGCGGTCGTGCACGAGGCGCAGGAGGTTCTTGGTCAGCGCGACAAAGAACTGAACCGGCTCGACGCCTTCGGCGAGCGGCGCGGTTTCGCGCTCGAACAGGACGATCAGGTCGATGTCGCTGGAATAGTTGAGTTCGCCTGCGCCGTGTTTACCCATGGCGAGCACGATGTAACCCGAGCTTTCGCCGGGGCGGGTTTCGTTCGCGATACGGATCTTTCCTGCTTTTGCCGCTGTGTTCAGCGAACGGTCGACTGCTGCGCGAACCGCCGTATCCGCGAGTTTCGTCAACGCATCCGTGACCCGATCGAGGTCCCAGACGCCGCCGATATCGGCGAGCGCAATCAGTAGCGCGCCTTCCCGTTTCATCGTACGCAGAACGACCTGTGCTTCCGCGTCGGACTCAACGGCAAGCGCCTGCTTCATGTAGCTTGCAAGGATGCGATCGATCGCGGCTTCGGGGGTCTCGCCGAGCAGACGAAGCAGGATGCCCGGCTCGAAAGCGATAATTCCCCAGAGATAGGACGAGCCTTCGAACAGGCCGTGCATCAGCTTTTCGAGAATGGCGTTCGACGCAATCGCCTCGCCGAGCGGGCCCGATACTTCCTTGGGCGCGTCGTCGATCAGGCTGGCGACTGCCGCTTTCGCTTCCGCGATCTTCGCGGCACGGGGCGCCTCGCGCAGGCGCGCGAGCAGAGATTCGGAAGAAGCAGCCGGACGGGCCTTCGGGGACTTCATGCCCCCTTAGTCTGGACCGGCTGCGCCGGAATCGCGAGCGTGACTTTCAAGCCTGGTGAATTGTCCTCGAGCCGCAGATCGCCGCCATGAAGCCGCGCGACCGCAAGCGCAAGCGACAGACCAAGACCCGCGCCCGGGAGCGAGCGGCTCTCCTCCAGACGCACGAAGCGCTCCAGCACGCGCAGGCGGTCCTTCTCGGGAATGCCGGGCCCGCGATCGCCGACCGTGAACTCGATCCGCTCGCCGGACTTGCGCACCGCAACCGTAACCTTGCTCCCGGCCGTGGTGCCGCCGTGCTTGATCGCGTTGTCGACGAGATTGGCAAGCGCCTGGCTCACGAGTTCGCGGCTGCCGCGAACCGGAAGATTCCCCGCCGCATCGATACCGAGGGTAAGTCCGCTTTCCTCCGCGACCGGCTCGTAGAGTTCCGCGACATCCCGCGCGATTTCGGCGGCATCGAAATCGGTCATGGCTTTCCGCACTTCTCCCGCCTCCGCGCGGGAAATCATCAGAAGCGCGTCAAAGGTCCGAATGAGATTGTCGGATTCATCGATGGTCGTCTCGAGTGCGCGGCGAAGATCCTTCTCGGTATGGTTCTTCCGCAGCGCTTCTTCCGCGCGATTGCGCAACCTCGTCAGCGGCGTCTTCAGGTCGTGCGCGATGTTGTCGGAGACGTGTTTCAGCCCGCCCATCAGGTTCTCGATGCGGCTCAGCATCGCATTCAGGCTGTTCGCGAGCCGGTCGAACTCGTCGCCAGAGCCGGTGACGGCGAGCCTGCCGCCGAAGTCGCCGCGCATGATCTGCTCGGAGGTCGCGGTCATCTGATCGATGCGCTTCATCACGCGCCGGGTGATGAACAATCCGCCTGCGATGCCGAGAATGACGATCACGACCAGCGACCACCGCGCGGGCGTAGCGAGAATCTGCCGAAGCCGCTCGCGCTCCTCGATGTCGCGCCCCACCAGCACGCGGAATCCGCCGATGAAAACGACCCGCACCAGCGCGCGGCTGTCGTGGAGATTGTCGGCCGCGTCGTCGGTGCGGCGATAGGAAATCTCGGACCAGCCCTGCCGCGACAGCACCGAATTGTTGATGTCGGTCACATTGGCCGCGACCACGGCGCCGTTGAACGACGTGATCAGATAGAGATTAGAGCCCGGCTGCTGCGCCCGCACGGCCACCACTTCGATCAGCCTGCCGATGCCGCCGTCTTCGTGCACGTCCTGAAGATTTTTGATTTCGCTGTCGATCGCGTCGGTAATCTGCGTCACGACCAGCGCCTGCGTATGGCGCGCGAGATAGCCGATCACTCCCGCCGCAAAGAGCGCGAACACGAGAAGATAGACCGCCACGATCTTGAAAGCGGTGGTGCGGAGAAGTTTACCGAGCGCCGTCACGAATGATGTATCCCGCGCCCCGCACGGTCTGTAGCAGCGGCTTTGCGAATCCCTTGTCGATCTTCGAGCGTAGCCGCGAGACGTGCACGTCGATCACGTTGGTTTGCGGATCGAAGTGATAGTCCCACACGTTTTCGAGCAGCATGGTGCGCGTCACCACCTGTCCCGCGTGACGCATGAGATATTCGAGCAGCCGGAATTCGCGGGGCTGAAGCACGATCTCTTCGCCGTTGCGCATCACCCGATGCGAGAGGCGGTCGAGTTCGAGATCGGCGACGCGGTAGACCGTATCCGCGCTGTTCGGGGATCGCCTGCGCGAGAGCACCTCGACGCGGGCAAGCAATTCCGAGAAGGCATAGGGTTTTGCGAGGTAATCGTCTCCGCCGGCACGCAGTCCGGTAACCCGGTCGTCGACCTGACCGAGCGCGGACAGGATCAGCACCGGCGTTTCGTTGGCGCGCCTGCGGAGTTCGGAAACCAGCGAAAGGCCGTCGCGCTTCGGCAGCATCCGGTCCACCACCAGCACGTCGAAGCTTTCGTCGAGTGCGATCGCGAGACCGGCTTCGCCGTCGTTGGCGATCTCGGCCATATGACCCGCCTCGCGCAGCGCCTTTTTCAGATAGTCCGCAGCTTCGCGGTCATCTTCGACGATCAGGAGACGCATGGTTTCCGACTCGATATTCCTTGAGATGCTTCTCGCCTAAAAAAATTGGGGCGGAAAGCGCTTTCACGCTCTCCGCCCCCGGATGCCCGCGGTCGGCAGGGGGCGATGGGGGTTTACACCGCCGCGGACACCCGAAGCTCAGCTCCTGCCGACCGGCAGGATCACTTTGCGGTCGCCATCACGCGACCTGACGACCCGCATGATCTCGCTCTTGCCTTCGCTGCG
>CAZFPR010000038.1:16937-22748 GCA_964521045.1 uncultured Hyphomicrobiales bacterium | reverse complement strand
CGAGGCGAAGATTTCGTAGGGCGAAGGCTCGGTGAAGACGAAGGCGCCGGAGAACCCTGTGAGCCACAGCATCAGATGGCGCAGCTTTTCGACCGCGCGTACCGGCGAGATCACATAGGCGGTGGATGCAGCCGCCGCGGCCGACATCAGTAGGCGTTCTCGGTTTTCAGGAGCGAGATCGGGGTCTTCGCGAGAATGTAGAGGTCGAAGAGCACCGACCAGTTCTCGATGTAGTAGAGATCGTGCTCGACGCGGCGCTGGATTTTTTCCTGCGTGTCGGTTTCGCCGCGCCAGCCGTTCACCTGCGCCCAGCCGGTGATGCCCGGCTTCACGCGGTGGCGCGCGAAGTAGCCGTCGACGACTTCGTCATAGAGCCGGTTCTGCGCCTTGGCATGGACCGCATGCGGGCGCGGGCCGACCAGCGAGAGATTACCCTTGAAGACGACGTTGATGAGCTGCGGCAGTTCGTCGAGCGAGGTCTTGCGGATGAAGCGGCCGACGCGGGTCACGCGCGGGTCGTCTTTGGTCACGAGCTTTGCCGCAGAGGCGTCGCTCATGTCGGTGTACATCGAGCGGAACTTGTAGACCTCGATCAGCTCGTTGTTGAAGCCGTAGCGCTTTTGCTTGAAGAACGCCGGACCTTTGCTGTCGAGTTTCACCGCGAGTGCTGTGAGCGCCATCACGGGCGAAAGCGCGATCAGCATCAGGGCGCCGACCACGCGGTCGAACAGGCCTTTCAGCACGAAGTTCCAGTCCGCGATCGGACGGTCGTAGATGTCGAGCACCGGCACGTTGCCGATGTAGGAATAGGCGCGCGGGCGGAAACGCAGCGTGCTGGTGTGTGCGGCAAGGCGGATATCGACCGGCAGCACCCAGAGCTTGCGCAACATCTGCAAGACGCGGCTTTCGGCGGTGATTGGCAATGACACGAGCAGGAGATCGATGCGCGTGCGGCGCGCGAATTCGACGAGATCGTCGACCGTGCCGAGTTTCGGCTTGCCCGCGATCATCGGCGCGGAGCGGTCGTCGCCGCGGTCATCGAACACGCCGCGAATGTCGAGGTCGGAGTCGCCCTGCGCTTGCAGCGCCTGGATCAGCGCTTCGCCCGGCGCGGCACCGCGCATGATCACGTCGCGGCGGACGCGTCGGCCTTCGCGCGTCCATTGGCGCACCTTTGCGCCGATCAGCAGACGGAAGGCGAACAGCATGGCAAGCCCGGTGAAGTACCAGCTTGCGGTCCAGACGCGGGAGTACATTCCTTCGAGGCGGAAGAAGAACTGCAACGCGAAAGCGAGCAGGAAGATCGCGGTCCACGCGAGCGTCAGGCGCGCAAGCGACGAAATCGGGCGACGCAACGCGGCGGCGTCGTAGATGTCGGCGACATGAAACGCAACCATGGCTCCGGCGGCAGCGCCGAAGGTCGCGACGAAATACGGCCAGATGAAATCTTCGCTCGGATAGACGTAGCCGAGATAGATCGCGGCACCGGTCAGAACGAGCAGGACAAACTCGGCAATGCGAATGGCGCCGCCGAGCACGACGGCGGACATCGCCGGCGGCGCGGGTTCGCTCGCGATCATCTTCGCAAGCGGACTGAGTTCGCGCGGCGCGTTGTGCACCTGCGCAGCAGCAATCGCGCTCGCTGCGCGTTCGGACGCTTTTGCGTTTCCGTTCTTGTGGCCGGCCCCGATCATTGCTTCCCCGACGGTCAAATCCGGGCGGTCCCCGAACCGCCTAAAGTCAGAGGAAAACTAGAGAAAATCCGTCTCGGAAGGCTTAATGCTGATGCGGACAGTCAGGGGTTACGGCGCGAGAGCGCCTGCTCGTAAGCCCCGAGAATACCGGCGGTCATGGCCGGTACGGTAAACAATCCGGAAACCCGGGTGCGAAGACGCGAAGTTTCGCCGCCGTCCGGATGATCGAGCCTCGCCCGGATCGCGGAAGCGAGCGCCGCAACGTCGCCGGGCGGGAGCAGGGCACCTGCATCGGGGCCGAATATTTCCGGAATGCCGCCGACCTTTGTTGCGATGACAGGCATGCCGGCGGCGATGCCTTCCAGCACGATGTAGGGCAACGACTCCGCACGCGACGGCACGACGAGCAGGCGTCCTTTTGCGAAGGCGCTGCGCGCAGGCATCGCGCCTGCAAACGCGATCTCGGCGGCGAGATCGCGCGATTTTGCGAGCGTTTCGAACGCTTCGCGATCCGGCCCGGCACCGACGATGACCGCGCGAAGCGTCCTGCCATCCGATTTCAGGCGAGCCAATGCTTCGATCAGCACATCAACGCCTTTGAGCCTGCGAAGCTCGCCGACGAAGAGGATGTCCGCAGCATCCGGTTCGGTTGCGACCGGCTCGAACTCTTCGGGGCGCAAGCCGTTATGGACGACTTGCGAAATTCCGGAAGGCACGCCGATCTTCTGCTCGAATACGGTCTTTGCGTAGGCGCTCTCGAAAAGCGCGAGATCGGTTTTTTTCAAAAGCAGCTTCTCGACGCAGAGATAGGCGAAGCCCACCGGGTTCGCGCGCGAGTAGTGCAGGCTGCCGCCGTGCGGCGTGTACACGCGGAGCGCCTTGCCAGCGCCGAGCCGCGCGAAAGCGCCGCCCTTGGCGCCGTGACCGTGCACGACATCGATCTTCAATTGCCTTGCATGGGTCGTGACGTAGCGGACGGCGGCGATATCGCTCAGTCCCGCGTGACGGCTCATGGGGATGCGAGAAACGCCAAGCGAGAGTTTCCGCGTAAGCGCGTCCAGCGCGCGTTCGGCATTTTCGCCGCCGGTGGATTTGTCGGCGATGATGCCGACCGCATGGCCGCGGGCGGTCTGTTCGAGCGCGAGATCGCAGACGTGGCGGAAGAGACCGCCGACCGGGGCGCGCAACACGTGGAGGATGCGAAGCGGCGCCAAGGGCGGCTCGCTACTCAGAACCAGCGCTCGTGGATGGTGATCGTGTCACCCGGCCTGACGCTGAAATACTGCGGGACCGTCGCGCTCGAAGGAACGCCGTTGACGGTGCGGACGATCGTGAAATTCGCGCGGTTGGCGCGCGGTGTGAAGCCGCCGGCAATCGCGACAGCCGTTTCCACGGTCATGTTGTTTACGTAGGCGTATTGGCCTGCGGCGGTGACCTCGCCGAGGATGAAAAACGGACGGTAGGCTTCCACTTCGACGGCGACATGCGGTTCGCGCACGTAGCCGTTGCGGAGCCTGTCGGCGATGCTGGCCGCGATCTGCGCCGTCGTCAGTCCGCGTGCGCCGACCCGGCCGATCAGGGGCATCGAGATGTTACCCGCGCCGTCGACTGCGTAGGAGTTCGTGAGTCCTTCCTGGCCGAATACGGTAACGCGCAGCTTGTCGCCGCCGTCGAGCGTGTAGGGGGCTTCGAACGAGGCATCCGGCGGCCCGGCGTAGCGCTGCCCGCCGCTCGCACAGGCTGAGAGCGCCAGCGACAGGACGAGGAGGATGGCCGGGCGGAAATACATGCGCGGACAGGGGCTTTCTAGGTTGCCAAAGTCTTACCGGGACATGGTTAACGGAATCTGACTCGGACCCTCCCGCGGCGCGCCTTAACCCGATGGCAACCCTAATGATTTCTTATGCCGGCAGCAGTTGCGTGGGAGTCGTTGAAGTCAGATGCGCCGCAAGCCCCCCTCCAGTCAGGCCGATTCGATATCCGCACGCCCCGAATCCGAACTGGATCTGGCCGCCCTCGGCCGCGCGCTCTGGGGCCGCAAGTTCGCGATCCTGACCGTCACCGTGCTGGCGGCGGTCCTGAGCTTCCTCGCGGTCAACATGATTACGCCGCGCTACAAATCCGAAGCCCGCATCCTGATCGAGAATCGCGAGACGGCCTACAACAAGCCGCAGGGCGAACGCGGCGAGGTCGAGCGCGATCGTACGCTGCTCGATGCCGAAGCGGTGCAGAGCCAGGTGCAGCTTGCGCTCTCGCGCGATCTCGCTCGCACGATCATCAGGGATCTGAAATTCGCGGAACGGCCTGAATTCAATCCGGATGCCGGCGGATCGGTGGCCGATAGCTTGCTCGGCATCTTCGGTCTTTCGCGCCGCAGCCCGGTCCAAAGCGACGAGGACCGGCTGCTCGAGCGTTATTTCGAGCGGCTCTCGGTCTATCAGGTCGATAAATCGCGCGTGATCTCGATCGAATTCCAGTCGCAGGACGCGCAGTTCGCCGCCCGCGTGGCGAACGCCATCGCCGAGGGCTATATCAAGCTACAGCAGCAGGCGAAGCAGGACGCGATCAAACAGGCGGGGCAGTGGCTCTCCGGCGAGATCGAGCGGCTTCGGACGCGGGTGGCGGAAGCGGAGTCTAAGGTCGAAGAGTTCCGCGTGAAGTCGAACCTTTATGTCGGCCCGAACAACAATACGCTGAGCGCGATGTCGCTCGGCGATCTGAACACGCAGCTTGCGGCGGCGCGCACCAAGAAGGCGGATGCGGAAACGAAAGCGCGGCTGATCCGCGACATCCTCAGCAGCGGAAGACCGCTCGAGACCAGCGACGTTCTGAACTCCGAACTGATCCGGCGCCTGAACGAGCAGCGCGTCACGCTGCGCGCGCAGCTTGCGGAGCAATCTTCCACGCTGCTGGAGCAGCACCCGCGCATCAAAGAGTTGCGTGCGCAGATCGCGGACCTCGAAGCGCAGACGCGGCTTGCCGCAGACAAGCTCGCGCGCAGCTTCGAGAACGACGCGCGTCTTGCCACCGCGCAGGCCGACGCGATCCTGAACGCATTGAACCAGCAGAAAAAGATGTCCGGCGCGCTCAACTCGCAGGACGTGCAGTTGCGCTCGCTGGAACGCGATGCCAAGTCGCAGCGCGATCTTTTGGAAACCTATCTCTCCCGCTACCGCGACACGCTCGCGCGCGAGACGCCGGAGGCCGTGCAGGCTGATGCTCGCATCATTTCGCGCGCCATCGCCTCGACCAAGGTGCACTTCCCGAAGAAGCTGCCCATCGTCTTCATCGTGACCTTCGGCGCGCTGATCGCGATGATCGGTTTCCTCGCGACCGCGGAACTGTTGCGCGGCGATGTCTACCGCGCGACGGAAACCATGCAGGACATCGAAGAAGAAATTCCCGTCGCGCCGGAAGCCCCCAAGGCGAAACCCGAGAAGCAGCCTGAATTTTCCGAAAGCCTGCGAACCGGCCCGCTCGCGGTGCAGGTCCGCAACATGGGCCGCGGCATCGTGATCGTGACCCGGGCGGGGGGCGAACCGTCTTCGGAACTCGCGTTTGACCTTACGAGGGAACTCGCGGAGGGCGGGGGGCGCGCGCTGTTTGTCGATCTGGACGCGGAAACCGCGATCAGCCGGAAAGCAGGCGTACACAGCGGTATCGGCGATCTTCTGCTTGGCAAGGTGTCTTTTGCGGATGCGATCGAGCGCGATCCCGCGTCGCGCGCGCATGTGCTCGGCATCGGGCGGCTGATGCCCGATATCGCCGCGATCCTGTCTGCGGAGCGTCTTGCGATCGTGCTCGGCGCGGTTGCGCAGAGCTACGACCATGTGATCGTCGCGACGCCGAGCCTGCTTCGCTATTCTTTCGCGTCCCGGCTTGGCCGTTTCGCGCGCGGCACCGTCGTCGTTGCGCTGGAGAGCAATACGCCTGCGGGTGTCGCCGCAGCCGATACGCTGCGCGGCATGGGTTTTCCGAATATCGCGGTGGTTGCGGTGGCACCCGAGAGCCCCGTGCCTGCGCCTGCGCGCGAGCCGGAAGCAGCGGCGGCAGCCTAGCGCGGCAGCAGCCCGCGTACCGTCTTTGCAGCGCGCCACAGCGCCGGCGACGACTTCAC
>CAZFPR010000038.1:13191-16927 GCA_964521045.1 uncultured Hyphomicrobiales bacterium | reverse complement strand
CACGAAGCGCTTGAGGTTTGCCTGCGCACGCAGGAGCGGAACGATTGCGTGTCCGGCTTTCGAGAGCGGTAGGAAGCTGTCGAACAGCTCTTCCTTTTCGTCACAGTATACGAGCTTGTATTCCGCTTCGCCGACACCGAGATCCATGATCTCGAAGCCGCGATCCGCCGCGTTCGCGACGGCATGCGACAGCGTGATGATGCCGGGGCTCCAGCGCGCGTTTTCGCTCGCGGTATAGGAACTGATCATGGTCGAGAGGCGGCGGCCGTCCGTGACGGCTGCGTAGAGTGCCAGCACTTCGCGCTCGCATTCGAGCGCATGAATTTCGAGCACGCGCGATTGCGCGGCGGCGCGCAGGAAGGCTTCGACCTCGGGCTCCTCGAACGGGTTCGGAATCTTCAGGGTCTGCATGTATTCGCGCTTCTGCGCGAAGAAGGCATCCATGCAGCGCGAGATCTCTTCCGGCGTCTGCGCGACGAAGTAGCGATAGCCGGGAAGGGCCGTGAGTTTCTTTTCCTTGCCGCGGATGCGACCGCGGTAACTCGAAGTAAGCTGGCGCTTCAGGACCACCTCGCCGCTTTCGCCGAGCTTCAGGCGATAGCCGGTCGAAGGCGAAGGCTGATGAGGAAACGCGAGCAGCGGATTTTCCGTGCCATGCCAGGAGTAGGGCTGGTTGTGCAGTTCGACCGCGACGAGATCGGGCTCGGCTGCGGCGAGCGCCTCGAACATCTGCATGACGAAATCATGCGTGAAAGCGTGGTCCCTGCGCCAGATTCCGAAATTGTAGTTCGCATGCTTGCCCGCGAGATAGCAGGCAACGGCGAAAGGCCCGCGCGAGAACTTGCCGAGCGGAAGCAAAGCCAGCGGTTCGCCACCGGCGTCATACGCAACGGCGATCAGCGGCGTCACGCCCTGTTTCGAGCCGATATGCTCGTGCCAGAGACGAAGAAAGTCGAAACGCTGATAGGGGGTAAGATCGGCATGCTGCTCGAACGCGCGCCAGATGGATTCTGCGGAAGACAGGTCGCGATAGACTGCAAGGCGCGCAAACGCCCTTGCGTGCGCGGACACGGCTGCAACCTGTGACGAACCGACCTCGACGCGCTGGAGCACGCTTCTTACGCCTTTTCCCGGAATCCCCTTGGGCAGGCGGAGACTGTCAAAGAAATCTCAATAATCCGTTGGCAGATTGGTAGAAATTCTGGGTCATCCAAGCCATTGATGGAACGATGAATTTGCGGACTGCTGGTATTCGCCTCGCGCTGGAGGGGCTCTATTTCACGGGCGCGTGGAAGGTCCTGGGGCCGTTGTCCTCCGGGATCGGCACTATATTTACCATGCATCACGTGCGGCCCGCGCGGAACGATGCGTTCCAGCCCAACGCGCTTCTGGAAATCGAGCCGGATTTTCTGGAAACGCTGATCGAGTATTTCCGCTACAGGAAGATCGACATCGTTTCGCTTGCCGAGGCGAAGCGGAGACTGCGCGAGCAGGACTACGAGAAGCGCTTCGTGTGCTTCACGCTGGACGACGGCTATCGCGACAACCTCGAATTTGCCTGCCCGATCTTCAGGAAGCATGGCGTGCCTGCGGCGTTGTTCGTCGCCACGAGCTTTCCGGAAAAGACGGGGTTGCTGTGGTGGACCGCGCTCGAGCGCGTGATCGCGGCGACCGATCGGGTCGAGGTCGAAATCGGCGGAAGGCAGCGCCGGTTCGATTGCGCCAATGTCGGCGCGAAGCAGAACACGTACGAGAAGATCTATTGGCAGTTACGCGGGCTTGCGGACGAGCGCGACCTGCGCCGCATCGTGCAGGACCTTTGCGCGCGCTACGGCGTCGATCCGCTCGGGCCCTGCAAGGATCTCTGCATGGACTGGAGCGAGATCAAGACGCTTGCGTCCGATCCGCTGATCACGATCGGCGCGCATAGCGTCAACCACTATATGCTGAAGAAGTGGGATGCTGAAACGGTCAAGCAGGAATTGACGCAGAGTGCTGCGGCCATCGAAACGGCGCTCGGCAGGAAGCCCGCCGATTTCGCCTATCCGGTCGGTGACAAGACTTCCGCGGATGCGCGCGAATTCGCGCTCGCGAAGGACGCGGGCTACGAGCTTGCGCTGACGACGCGGCCGGGCGTGATCTTTCCCGAGCATCGCGAGCATATGACCGCGCTGCCGCGCGTCTCGCTCAACGGAAACTTTCAGGCGATACGCTATGTGGATGTGCTGCGCTCGGGTGTGCCGTTCGCGCTGCCGAATTGCTTCAGGCGTTTGGACGTCGCGTAGAGCGGTTCGCTAATCCTTGCGCGCCATCCAGCGGATCAAAAGGCCCGCGGGCAGCACCCACACGAGACCCAGAAACAGGAACACGAGGAAGCGGCCGTAACCCGGCAGCTCGACCACGCGCCCTTGTGCGACCAGCATGCCGAACAGCGCCCAGAAGATCACGAAGATCAGGAGGGCGACCGTGCCGATCAGTTTGCGGGAGCGCTGGCGCATGGCGATGAGGTGCGGCTTTGCTGCCGTTGCGGGGAAGGGTGCCGCTCTATAGACCTCGCCGCGGCTCTTGTTAATCGGACGCGCCGAACACAATGCCGCACATCGACGATCCTCTTGGCAACGTGCGCCGCTGGCTTTGGGCGGTAGCAGGCCTCGTCGCCGGCATGGTGATGCTCGGCGGTGCGACGCGCCTCACGGGCTCGGGTCTTTCCATTACCGAATGGAATGTCGTGACCGGCGTGTTTCCGCCGCTCTCAGATGCCGCGTGGTTGGCGGAATTCGAGAAGTACCGGGCCATTCCCCAATATCAGCAGATCAACAAGGGGATGAGCCTCGCCGACTTCAAGTTCATTTATTTCTGGGAATGGGCGCACCGGCTCTTGGGACGTGTGGTCGGCTTCGCGTTTGCGATCCCGCTTGGCTACTTCTGGTGGCGAGGAAAGATCGGCCGCGCGCTCGGCTTGAAACTGCTCGTGCTTTTGTTTCTCGGCGGACTGCAAGGATTCATCGGCTGGTGGATGGTGGCGAGCGGGCTCTCGGTGCGAACCGATGTGAGCCAGTATCGGCTCGCGGTGCATCTCACGCTCGCCTGCGTGATCTTCGTCGCACTCGTCTGGGTCGCGACGACGCTGTTGCCGAAGCGGGAGAGTGTAGGGCGGCGCGGGAAGGCGTTCGCCGTTATCCTGATCGTGTTGTCGCTCGTGCAGGTGTTTCTCGGCGCAATCGTCGCGAAGACGAATGCGGGGCTGACCTTCAACACCTGGCCCTTGATCGACGGCGTGTTTCACCCGAAGCGCGAGCAGCTTTTCATTCTCGAGCCGTGGTGGCGCAATATTTTCGAGAATGTGATGGCGGTGCAGTTCAATCACCGCATGATGGCGTATCTGTTGTGGTTCGCAGCACTCGGCTATGCGCTCTTGCAGATGCGCGGGAGTGCCTCGCGCGAAGCATGGGTCCTGTTCGCGCTTGTCAGCGCGCAGGCCGTGCTCGGCATTTTCACGCTGCTTTACGCGGTACCGCTCGCGCTCGGCCTTGCGCATCAGGCTGGCGCCGTCGTGGTGCTGGCCTATGCGAGCTGGTACGCGGCGAAGTTGGGCCTAAAATAACCTCTCCCCAACGGGGAGAGGTCGCGAGCACCGATCTCGGATTTATCCGAGATCGGCATATTTTTATTTGCTCCAAGTCGGCTACAGCCGACTTGGAGTGCGAGCGGGTGAGGGGGCTCTGTGCTCAACGTA
>CAZFPR010000038.1:10313-13181 GCA_964521045.1 uncultured Hyphomicrobiales bacterium | reverse complement strand
TTCAGCCCCGCTTCGAGATCCGCGATGATGTCCTCGGCATCCTCAATGCCGATGGAGAGGCGCACGACCTCAGGGCCTGCGCCCGCCGCCTTCTTCTGCTCGTCGGTGAGCTGCTTGTGCGTTGTGGAAGCCGGGTGAATTATCAGCGAGCGCGTGTCGCCGATATTCGCGAGATGCGAGAACAGCTCGACGGATGAAACGAGCTTCACGCCCGCGTCGAAGCCGCCCTTGAGACCGAACGTCAGCACCGCACCCGCGCCCTTCGGCGAATATTTCTGCTGGAGCGTGTGATACTTGTCGGACTTGAGACCCGCGTAGCTGACCCAGCTTACCTTCGGGTGCTTGCTCAGCCACTCCGCGACCTTCAGCGCATTGTCGCAATGGCGAAGCGGGAGCGTCTCGATGCCGGTCACGATCATGAAGGCGTTGAAGGGGGAGAGCGCGGGGCCGAGGTCGCGCAGGCCGAGTACGCGCACGGCAATCGCGAAAGCGAAGTTGCCGAAGGTTTCCGCGAGCACGATGCCGTTATATTCGGGCCGCGGCGCGGACAGCATCGGATAGCGCTTGTTTCCGATCCAGTTGAACTTGCCGCCGTCCACGATCACGCCCGCGATCGAATTGCCGTGGCCGCCGAGGAATTTCGTCGCGGAGTGAATGACGATGTCGGCGCCATGCTTGAACGGCTGGATCAGGTAGGGCGTGGCCAGCGTGTTATCGACCACGAGCGGCACGCCGGCTTTCTTTGCGATTTTTGCGATGCCTTCGATGTCGGTGACGATGCCGCCGGGGTTTGCGATCGACTCGATGAAGATCGCCTTGGTTTTCGGCGTGATCGCTTTCTCGAAGGTGGAGAGGTCGTCGGTATCGGCCCAGACGACCTTCCAGCCGAAGTTCTTCACCGAGTGACTGAGCTGGTTGATCGAGCCGCCATAGAGGCGCTTCGCCGCGACGATCTCGTCGCCGGATTCCATCAGCGCGTGGAAAACGAGCACCTGCGCGGCGTGACCGCTCGCCACGCCGAGCGCTCCGGTGCCGCCTTCGAGGGCCGCCACGCGCTCCTCGAGCACGTTGTTCGTGGGGTTGCCGATGCGCGTGTAAATGTTGCCGAAGGTTTGCAGGCCGAAGAGGGAGGCCGCGTGCTCGACGTCGTCGAAGACGAACGACGTGGTCTGATAGATCGGGGTCGCGCGAGCGCCCGTGGTCGGGTCGGGGGTCGCGCCTGCGTGGATCGAGAGCGTCGAAAAGCCGGGTTCGCGGTCGGACATAGGCTTGTTTCCTTCTTTCGGACGATAATACTCATAATTAATGTGAATATAATCGAATATCACAAATTAATTGTGATTTAGGCAGAAGGGAGGGGAGAGGTCAACTGGGCGAAATGAGATGCCGTCTATTCGAGACTTGAACTGACTACTGGGTTTCCGATCCCAGATGTTGCGGCGATCTTTCTAATTTTTTCGGCAAATTCGCGCGATGCTCTTGGCGCGAGCACTGTCGTCGAAATCAGCTTCTCTAAGTCTGCGCGGACATTAAGTCCTGGCTTGTCAAAGTTGTTCATTTTGGCTCCGGCGTAATCTGCGGGGTGCATCGGAGTTCCGTCAAAGTTTACGCAGTGCGGTCCTTTGACGTTGAAAGTTGTTATACGAAACTCCTCCTCGTGCGCGAACTTGTTGCTTTTAAGAAAAGCTCGTTCTTGAGCTTGACTAGCTTCGTGAGCGGTCATTTCGTGAATTTCTAAGTTGACGTATCTTACTTTTCCAGCGAGCGAGAGGTCGCGCGGAACCATAAGATTGTTCAACAGCATGCGGATTGTAGATTTTATAGCGACGCCTTCGGTGATGCCCGCATACTCGTTCCACATGCGTTCTGACTCCGTTTCCGAGCAGAACCAGCAACTTACAAGCGTTAATTCGCGCCCATCCGAAACATTTCGCTGATTCATTTCGTCAATTTGGCCGTGCATATTTTCCGGAAAGAATTTTTTGTACGCTTGATGATCTTTGCGCATTTTTGCGTCGATTTTTGACGGCATCGCGCCTTCAAATTCGTCAATAAGAATATTGAGCTTTGAAAACCAGATTGCACGGAAGTCGATTAGCGACTTGTATTTTTTGAAAGTGAGGTATCGCCAGACTGTCTTGTCGAGATCGGCGGGACTTATATTTCTCATTCTATCGTGTGACATTGTCAGACGAGCTCACAGCGGCCTAGCCTTTCGGCTCGACCTTCTGCCCAATCGAAAGCCGCTGCACGCCGCCTTCCAGGCGCTTCGGACGTTTCGAAGAAAGCTTGCGCGTGTTCACGCCGGCCCAGTTGATCTCGCCGGAGAGGCGGCCGTATTCGATCTTCGGGCAGCGATCCATGACGACGCGCATGCCGGCGTCTTCCGCGCTTTTCGCGGACGCCTCATCGCGAACGCCTAGCTGCATCCAGAACACTTTCGGGCGAGGCGAGAGCTTGAGGGTTTCATCCAAAATTCCAGTCACGGCGTCGGACGAGCGGAAGACATCGATCATGTCGATCGGCTCCGGCACATCGGAGAGCTTCGCATAAGCCTTGATGCCTGCGATGTCGCCGTCGCCCTGGCCGGGATTGATCGGGAAAACCTTGTAGCCGCGCTCATTGAGATACTTCACGACGAAGTGGCTCGGGCGGTTGTCTTTCGGGGACGCGCCGACGACTGCGACCGACTTCACGTCATGCAGGATCGAGCGGATGTAGCTGTCGTCGTATTTGTCGTGGTTCATGAGGTTTATCTTTTTGTTCCCTCATGGCCGGACTTGATCCGGCCATCCAGGGTTTCAATTTGTGACTCTGGATCCGCGGGTCAAGCCCGCGGATGAGAGATTAAGTGTCATGGCTCGAGAC
>CAZFPR010000038.1:0-10303 GCA_964521045.1 uncultured Hyphomicrobiales bacterium | reverse complement strand
TTTCGGCGTGCGTTTTTCGACGAAGGCGCCGATGCCCTCCTCGGCGTCGCGCGCGAGCATGTTTTCGGTCATCACTTCCGCCGTGTAGCGGTAGGCGCTCTCCAGATCCATCTCGCGCTGGCGGTAGAACGCTTCCTTGCCGATTTTGAGCGTGTGTGCGGACTTCGATGCGATCTTGTTCGCAAGATCGAGGGCTTGATGGCGCTCGGTACCCGCATCGACCACGCGATTGACAAGACCGATCTCGTAAGCGCGCTGCGCGGGAATGAGATCCCCGGTGAGCAGCATTTCCATCGCGTGCTTGTTCGTGACATTGCGCGAGAGCGCGACCATCGGCGTCGAGCAGAAGAGGCCGATGTCGACGCCGGGCGTTGCGAAGCGGGCTTCCTTGGAGGCGACCGCAAGATCGCAGCTCGCAACCAGCTGGCAGCCCGCGGCACTCGCGACACCGCCGACCGCGGCGATCACCGGCTTCGGCAGGTTCACGATCGACATCATCATCGCAGCACAGCTCTTGAACATATGCTCGAAGAAAGCGCGACCCTTGTCAGCGTCCGCGCGGCGCGCGGTCATCTGCTTCATGTCGTGGCCCGCGCAGAAGCCGGGGCCGTTCGCGGCGATGACGAGCGCGCGGACATTTTTGTCGTCGCGCACGCGC
Source organism: uncultured Hyphomicrobiales bacterium (assembly GCA_964521045.1). GTDB lineage: Bacteria > Pseudomonadota > Alphaproteobacteria > Rhizobiales > Xanthobacteraceae. Next base: position 9,645 of record CAZFPR010000038.1, on the reverse strand, counting down.
AGGATCTCTGCCGAAAGCACGTCGATCATTTCCTGCGAGAGCGAGTTTCGCGCTGCGGGACGGTTCAGCACCAGCATGGCAATCGCGCCATGATCCTCGCGGAGCACGATGGGCGCGGCCTCACCGGATTTTGCAGCGGCGGCTTGCGGCGTCATTTGTCAGCTACACGGCTTCTCGTTTCGCGTTTTGCATTGTATCCGAATTGGGAAGCGTTAAGCGAGGGAGAAGAAAAACGTGGCAGCCATGCCGGTAGTGATGACGGTCGAGGAATTGCGCGATTACCTCGCCAAGGAGTTTCCGCAGGCCTATGCGCCGGGCAAGCCGAATAAGATTATTTCGGTGGGGCCGGGGGCGGCGACGGTGCACTTCACGGCAGGCGAGTGGCACCTGCGTCCGGGCGGCACGGTGTCCGGGCCTACGCTGATGGGCATTGCCGACGGCGCGATTTACGTCGCGATCCTTGCCGCCATCGGGCCTGTCGCGCTCGCGGTGACGACGAGCTTCACCTGCAATTTTCTCTCGAAGCCCGCGCCCGGCGATCTCGCCTGCGACGTCAAAATTCTCAAGCTCGGGAAGCGTCTGGTGGTGGCGGAAGCCTCGATCCGCGGCGTCAACGACGCGGAGCCCTGCGCGCATGTGGTCGCGACCTACTCGATTCCACCGAGATAGCGTCACTTAGCGCAAGGTATTAAAATACCATATTTATAAGCCATTGTAATTAAACGGCTTTATTTCATCTTCGCGCTTGACGCTGCCGCGGCACTTTCCTAGAAACCGCGCCAACGAATTCCCATCCAAGGAAGAACGTCATGACCACCTTTGTGGCGAAGCCCGCCGAGGTCGAGAAGAAATGGGTGCTGATCGATGCATCCGGTCTCGTCGTCGGCCGTCTCGCAACGATCATCGCCATGCGCCTCAAGGGCAAGCATAAGGCGATCTACACCCCGCACATGGATTGCGGCGACAACATCGTCGTCATCAATGCCGAGAAGGTCGTCTTCACGGGCAAGAAGCTCCAGAAGAAGGTCTATCACCACCACACCGGATACATCGGCGGCATCAAAGAGCGTTCCGCCAAGATGATCATGGAAGGCCGTTTCCCGGAGCGCATCCTCGAGAAGGCCGTGGAGCGCATGCTCGCGCGCGGGCCGCTCGGCCGGAAGATCATGGGCAACCTGCGCGTCTACAAAGGCGCGAAGCATCCGCACGAAGCGCAGAATCCGCAGCCGCTCGATATCGCAAAACTCAACCGCAAGAATGTGGGGGCCGCGTGATGGCCGAATCCGTTCAGTCTCTCGAAGGCCTTTCGGCACTCAAGGGCGTACAGCCCGAAGCGCCGGTCCACGTTCAGAAGCTCGACAAGCAGGGCCGCGCCTACGCGACCGGCAAGCGCAAGGACGCGGTCGCCCGCGTCTGGCTGAAGCGCGGCTCGGGCAAGATCATCGTCAACACGCGCACCGTCGAAGTGTACTTCGCGCGCCCGGTGCTTCGCATGATCATCCAGCAGCCTTTCATCGCGGCGAACCGCGGCGGACAGTACGACGTGGTTTGCACCGTCTCCGGCGGCGGTCTCTCCGGTCAGGCCGGCGCGCTGCGCCATGGCCTTTCGCGCGCGCTGACGTTCTTCGAGCCCGAACTGCGTGGCGTGCTCAAGAAGGGCGGCTTCCTCACCCGCGACAGCCGCGTGGTCGAGCGCAAGAAATACGGCAAGAAGAAAGCCCGCCGCAGCTTCCAGTTCTCGAAGCGCTAAGCGTTATCGTTTCATTCACTACGAAGGGCGCGCCGAGAGGTGCGCCCTTTTCGTTTGGCGGAACGCGACGTTTCAAATTTTATCGAGTTGGCCACCGCTTCTGTAGGGTTTCACGGCTAAATCGTAGGCAACGGAATACCGCGGAAGCCTCGCCCTTGCTCGATCTCGACGTCCGCACGCTCTTCATCATCTCGATCTCAGTCACGCTGGTGCTGGGATTCCTGCTCCTGTTCGCCTGGTACCAGAACCGCGAAATTCGCGCGCTCGGCTGGTGGAGCGTCGGGCATTTGGTGATGTGCGCGGGCTGCTCGCTGTTGGGCCTGCGCGGTTTCATTCCCGACGTGCTTTCCATCGACATCGCGAATGCGTTGATCCTCGTCGCCTCAGGCATCGGCTGGGGCGGAGCACGGCAGTTCGACGACCGTTCGGTGCCGATCTCGGGCGTGCTTGCGGGCGCAATTCTCTGGCTGCTCGCGAGCCAGCTTCCGGTGCTGAACGAGTCCATCAACGCGCGGATCATGCTCAGCTCCGTCATCATCGCGGTCTACACGATCGGGACTGGCTGCGAAGTATGGCGCGGGCGCAACATCGAGCCCCTGATGTCGCGCTGGCCGCTTGCGGCTACGATGTTCGTGCACGGCACCGTTTATGCGCTGCGGATCTGGCTGGTCTTCGCGTTTCCGCTGGCGCCGGGCGCGTCCTTCTTCTCCGCCGCCTGGTTCAGCATAATCGGCCTCGAGTCGCTGCTCTATCTGATTGTTTCCTCCTTCATGATCCTCGCGATGGCGAAGGAACGCAGCGAACTCGTGCACAAGACGAATGCCATGCTCGATCCGCTGACGAACATTCCGAACCGCCGCGCCTTCCTCGATGCCGCGATGCGCCGCATGCGCCAGCGCGCGCGCAATCCGGAGCCGGTGACGGCAATCCTGTTCGATCTCGATCATTTCAAGTCGATCAACGACCGCTTCGGCCATTCGATCGGCGACGAAGTGCTTCGTATTTTTACGGCCAAGGCCGCGGCCGAATTCCGCTCGACCGATATCATGGGCCGTCTTGGCGGCGAAGAGTTCGGCGCGCTTCTGTTCGGCGCGGGCGAGGGCACGGCGATCGGAACCGCCGAGCGCATCCGCCGCGCACTCATGGTCGCGACCGCCGAGATCGACGGCAAGCATGTCGATGCCACGGTGAGCGTGGGCGTCGCCGTACTTGCCCGGGAGTCGGACGAAGACGTGGCGTCCCTGTTCGAGCGGGCGGACCATGCGCTCTATGCCGCGAAAAAGCGCGGCAGAAATCGCGTCGAGGTCGCCGGAAGAAAGCCTACAGCCGGTGCCGAGCGCGATGCCCGCGAATTGCGGCCGGAGCTGGCAACCGTTTCCCCGTTCAAGGCGGCGAGCCCCGCGCTCGTTCCGCAATCGCCATCGTTTGATGACGACATCGCCTGGGTGGAACCCGAGCCGATGCGGGCGGCGGGAAAGTAAGCGCCGGTTCCTGCTCCATCAAAGTTTAGGCAGTTGAACGACGGTTCCGTAAAGCGGCGGCGGTAACTTCTGCTCCAGTCCCCGTTTCCTCGTTGCGGCGAAACAATGGTTCTTGATGTCCCGACTTTGCTCGTCGTTTCGATCTTCGTAACGGCGGTCCTGGGCCTGCTTCTGATCTTCGCCTGGATTCAGGACCGGAGCATACAGGCGCTCGGCTGGTGGGGCGTGGCTTACCTGCTCGGCGGTTTTTCCGCCGGGATGCTCAGCCTCCAGCAGTTCATCGCGGATCCGCTCGTCATCGATCTCGCCAGCGCACTTCTCTTCGTCGCCTGCGGCATGTCCTGGAATGGGGCGCGCGTGTTCGACGGGAAGAACGTGCAGCCGTTTGCGATGTTTGCAGGCGCGATGATCTGGCTTTTCGCCTGTCAGATTCCCGGCTTCGCCGAGTCGTCGATCGGCCGCATCGTGGTGAGTTCGCTGATCATCTCGAACTATACGCTTTTCACCGCGTTCGAGCTGTGGAGCGGCAGGGCGGAGAAACTCAATTCCCGCTGGCCCGCGGTGATCGTGATCACGCTGCATGGCGTGGTGTTCCCAAGCCAGGTGCCGCTCACGATGGTGCTGCCCGGCGATCGTATCGCGGCAGGACTGACGAACGGCTGGATTGCGACGCTTGCGATCGAATCCCTGCTGTACTCCATCGCGGCGGCGTTCATTCTTCTCGAGATGGCGAAAGAGCGCACCGAGCGCGTGCACAAGGAAGCGGCGCTGATCGATCCGCTGACCGGGGTCCACAATCGCCGCGCCATCACGGAGTTCGCGAAACAGATTCTCGCGCGCGACGTGCGCCCGACCAAGCCGATGGCGATCTTCATGTTCGACATCGACAAGTTCAAGTCGATCAACGACACGTTCGGGCATCCGGTCGGCGACAAGGTCATCAAGCTGCTCGCCGTGACGGCGAAGAAGACGCTCCGTCAGACCGACGTATTCGGGCGTCTCGGCGGTGAGGAGTTTGCGGCGTTTCTCGGCAATACCGATGAGAAGGGCGCCGTCATCGTCGCGGAGCGCGTGAGAATTGCGTTCCGCGAAGCGGCGGAAGTCGTGGACGGCATCGAGATCGGCGCCACCGTCAGCATCGGCGTAACCTTCACGACGAACTACAAGGACGAGGTCGATGCGCTGATCGCGCGGGCGGATGAGGCGCTTTACGAAGCAAAGAACGCGGGCCGCAATCGCGTGATGATCCGCAGCGAGCAGAACGTGCAGGTGCCGGCTAGCAGCCTTGTTCCGGACCTGCCGGCGGCACTATCGGAATTGGAGCCGGTTACCACTCGTTAACTGTGACGGGCTTACGCTTGGCGAATGGCAAGCGTTGAGTCCCGTAACATCGCCGCTGAAGCGGCCCGGCTGGAAGCTCTCGCTCATGGCGCCGGTGAGGCGCTGGCTTGCACCCACGAAACGGCAGAAGAACTGCATCGCTCTCTGGTTCGCGAATTCATCGAGCGCAAGCAGAGCCGCGGCATGTGGGCGAAGATGCGGGCCTTGAGCCTTTTCTCGCTCTGATTTCCCATTTGATATCTGCTGAGCTCAGGCTTTAGCCTGTGACTCCGCACGCGCGTTCTCCAACACGCGCCGAACAAACGCAGTGATATGGTTGATCGCGGCCTCGCCCCGGTTGGGGCCGAGCTGCCCCTGAACGGCGAGGGTGGCGAGGCCGTGCACCAGCGCCCACTGCTGCAAAATGCCGGGATCCGAAACCTTGTCTGCGCCAATCGCGCCCTTGGCTGGTTCCTTGGCGGGTGCCCCGCGAACGGCAGCGTAGGTTTCGGCATAGATCGCAAAAGCAGCGCGGCCTGCCTGAATGAAGCGATCATTCCTGCGATCCAGAAGCCCGCTCTGGAACATCACCTGAAACTGGGCCGGATGGTTGAGCGCGAAGTTGACGTAGGCAGTGCCGGTCGCGACGAGAAGCTTCGCGAGATCGTATTCCGCGCTTCGGGCAATTCGCTGCGCCTCCGTCAGGCGCTCGAACCCCACGGCAGCGACAGCGGTGAGCAGGCCTCTCGCATCCTTAAAGTGATGGGCCGGCGCCGCATGCGAAACGCCTGCGCGCCGCGCACATTCGCGTAGCGTGAAACCTTCGACCCCGCGCTCGGTGAGCACGGCTTCGGCAGCTTCTACGAGCGCTGCGGCGAGGTCGCCATGGTGATAGGTCCTGGCCCGCGGCGCTTGCCGGCGCGCGGACTTCTTCTTCGATTTCATGTGACGCTTTTACACCGTCAAGATTTATCTTGACAATAGTAAGATCAGGCATAGTTTCCAACTTGTCAACGTCAAGATGAAAGTGAAGAGGGAGATCAAGATGACGCCAGTACAGATTTTCGGCCCGGCAAACTATTTCGCAATGCTGGGGTGGGTCGTGCTGATCGCCGGTATCGTGATGAACAGGGCCTGGTTGCGCGACAAGCTCGCCGGATTGTACTGGCCGCTCGCGCTTTCCGCGGGCTACTGCGTCGCCATCTATCTCGGCTTCGGCCAGAGCGGGGGAGGTTTCGACAGCCTGCCTGCTGTGCGCCAGCTCTTCACGAATGACTGGGCGCTGCTTGCAGGTTGGGTGCACTACCTCGCGTTCGATCTTTTCGTGGGCGCGTGGATCGCGCGGGATGCGGGGCAGTCGGGCGTGTCGCGCTGGTTCCTGATCCCGGTATTGCCGTTGACCTTCCTGTTCGGGCCTGCCGGCTATCTTCTCTATCAGGGTTTCAAAGCGGTATTGGGCAAAGGAGCAAAGCCGTGAGCGCGCGCGCGACGGTGCCGAATTCAGGCCTGGATCATCCCGGCGTGTTGCAGCGCCTGTACCGCCGGCAGCCGGTGCTGATCGCCTTCGCGGCAATCATCACGGCGATGATGCTGCCCGCCTTCGCCGCCTTTCTATACGAGACGCGGACGTTCAACGGCATCAATGTCTGGATCAAACCGCTGAAATTCATGTCGTCGGTCGCGATCTTTCTGGTGACGATGGCGCTGTTCCACCCTTATCTCGATGCCAGGGACCGCGCGCGCAGATCGGTTCGCGTCATGGTCTGGGCGATCGGCATCATTTTTCTCCTCGAGATTCTCTACATCACCTATCGCGCATCGCTGGCTGAAGCTTCGCACTTCAACCGCGCAACAATACGCGACGAAATCTACTACGCGCTAATGGGCGCGGGCATTCTCACGGCGACAGCGATGAGCGGCTGGTTCGGCTGGCTGATGCTGCGCGCCAAAGACAAAATCGCGAATGCCGATCTGCGTTTTGCGGTTGCACTCGGCCTTATCGCGGGCTGCATACTCGGAAGCGTAACCGGCGCGTACATGAGTAGCGGAACCGGGCACTGGGTCGGTGGCTTGCAGACCGATGCCGGCGGATCGTTCCTGTTCGGCTGGTCGCGCACGGGCGGCGATCTGCGTGTCGCCCATTTCGTCGGGTTGCACGCGATGCAAGGCATTCCGCTGATCGGCTGGCTGGCGGCGCGCTACATGCCCGCGCGAACGAGAAGTCTGGTCATCGCCTCGACGATCCTCTTCTCCGCCGTCACTATTGCCGTCTTCGTGCAGGCGCTGGCCGGAAGGCCGCTGCTTCCGGTCTAGAACTCCTTCGCAAGACTGACACGCAGCGCGAGCGGCTCGACCGGGTGAATGTGCCGGTCGTCGACGCCTGCGGCAGGCTCGCCGGAAAGTCTTGAAGTGTAGAAGTAAGCGATCTGGTTCGATTTCGCGTTGAAGAGATTGAGCGCGTCCAGCCAGAGCCTCATGCCGTTATCGAAGCGATAGCCGAGACGTGCGTTCACGAGCGTGGTCGAACCCGAGCGCACGCTGTCATCCTCGATCAGCGGCCGCGTTCCGAAGTGCCGCAGCTTCATTGCGCCGAACCAGCCCAAGCTCTCACCGAAAGTCACGCCCGCCGTCGCGACGGCCGTTGCCGCCCCAGGAATGTGATTGCCCTCCGGATCGATGTCGGTGAAGCGCGCTCGCGTCATGGACAGCGACGCGTCGAACCGCAACCACGCACTATACCGATAGGCGTTAGTCCACTCGAATCCGACGCGGCGGCTCGGCCGCGATGCCTCGGTCGTGCCGGCATCACCGACGAACAGAAGTTCGGAGTCGTAGTCCAGAATGAAAACCGCTAACGAGGACTCGAGCCCCGGAATTAGCTTCGTCCTAACCCCGACTTCGCCGCCATGCGACTTCACGAGAAACGGCACCCGATCCGCCGGATTGCCGGTGTTCGGGTCCGTTGTGATGGTCACGCCGCGCAGGTCATTCGAGTGAAAGCCTTCGCCGATATTCGCGAATAACTCGGTGTGATGGAACGGGCCGAATACGATGCCGGCTTTCGGGCTGGTGATGCCGGCATCGGCGGTGCCTGAGTTGGCCGCGAGATCGCTCTCGACTTTGCCCGTGTAGCGGTCGTGGCGCAGGCCTGCGATCGTTCTCATCCAGTCCGTCCAGCGCACCACCTGCTGCACGTAGAATCCGGCGCTCGCTTCCTGCACGTCGTCGGCACGCACGGTCGAAAGGGTCATGCGCTGCGCGGTCTTGAAAAGACCGAGCCGAATGTCGTCGTAGCGCGTCTGGACGCCGAATGTGGTTTCGACGGGGAGGGAAGCGAAATTCGATCGGATCGTGTGTGAGGCATTGACGCCGCCGAAGAAGCGCTTGTCGTGCTGACTGAACTGGTCGCCGTTCACCTGGTCGTCGAGCAGATAGGTGAAGTTGTTGAACAGCCGCATGTCCTGCCGGATGAGAAAGCTGCTGAGCTGCGTCACGGTGTTGTCGGTCGACGTACTCCAGCGCGACGACAAGCTGTAGCGGCTGGAGAGACCGCCGTCGGTTGCATCGAGCGTTCCGAAGCGTCCAATCAGCCCCTGACGGATCGCGCGCTCCGCGACCTGATCGGTCGAGTTCCACTTGTTGTCGAACGCCATCGCGGTGAACGAGAACCCGTCGAGCGCGGTGCCCTGGCTATAGCGAAAGACGCCGTTGAATTTCTTTTGTTTGTCAGGGCTGTCCCACGGGCCGTCGTATCCGGTCGCCTCGACCGCCGCGAGAACGGTGCCCGCCCAGACCTTGTGAGAACCGGCCGCAAGACCGCGCTTATAGCCGAAGCTTCCGAGCGTAACCTGTCCGAGATTGCGCGGCAGCCGATCGACGTAATCGATATGCACGGCGCCCGCGGAAGCGAAGTCGCCTTCTTCCGCGAAGTAGGGCCCTTTGCGGATCCGCATCGACTGGATCAGCTCCGGAATGAGGAAGTTGATGTCGGCGTAGCCCTGGCCGTGGCCGTGCGTGCGCATGTTCACGGGCATGCCATCGACAAAAAGCGCGATGTCGGTGCCGTGATCGAGGTTGAAGCCGCGGAGAAAATACTGGTTCGCTTTGCCTTCGCCGGAATGCTGCGTGACGATCAGGCCGGGCACCTGTTCGAGCGCTTCCCCGGGGCGCATGGCAGGCTGCGAGTTGACGTGATCCGGGGTGACGGTGATTTCGGTCGCGGCATTCGGCGGGTTGGTGCGGTCGCCGGAGCCGGCAAGCACGCTGATCTCGGGAAGGAAGATTGCCTGCGCGTCTGCCTTTTCAAACGAGAACGCGAGACTGAGTACACCCGCCAATAACGCGCGATACGAAGCGCAACAAAACAAATTCATCTCGGCCCCTAAGAAATTGTAGCGTTGGCGCCGCTTCGATCAATTGCAAATGTACGAGGGCGATGATGTTTATTTTTGCGTTTGCAACGATTCAAAAAACAAAAAGGGCGCTTCTTTCGAAGCGCCCTTTGAAGTTGGACCGCGCAACCCCCCAATCGCGCAGTACCGGGAGGAACTCGTTACTCAGTACGAGTAGTACATCTCGAACTCGACCGGATGCGGGGTGTGCTCGAAGCGGACCACGTCCTGCATCTTGAGATCGATGTAGCTGTCGATGAAATCGTCGTCGAAGACGCCGCCGGCCTTCAGATAGTCGCGGTCCTTGTCGAGGTTCGAGAGCGCTTCGCGCAGCGAACCGCAGACCGTCGGAATCTTCTTCAGTTCCTTCGGCGGCAGGTCGTAGAGATCCTTGTCCATCGCCGAACCCGGATCCAGCTTGTTCTTTACGCCGTCGAGACCGGCCATCAGCATGGCGGCGAAGGCGAGATAGGGGTTCGCCATCGGATCGGGGAAACGCACTTCGACGCGCTTCGCCTTCGGGTTCGAGGTGAACGGGATGCGGCACGACGCCGAGCGGTTGCGCGCGGAGTAGGCGAGCAGCACCGGCGCTTCGTAGCCCGGCACCAGACGCTTGTAGGAGTTGGTGGACGGGTTGGTGAACGCGTTGATCGACTTCGCGTGCTTGATGATGCCTGCGATATAGGAGAGGCAGGTGTCCGAG
>CAZFPR010000037.1:11778-23017 GCA_964521045.1 uncultured Hyphomicrobiales bacterium | reverse complement strand
GTCGCCGATGCTTTTCTTGATGCTTTCCGGCGTGATGCCATGCGCCTGATTGTAGGCTACCTGCTTGTCGCGCCTGCGGTTGGTCTCGCCGATGGCGTAGGTCAGGGAGTCCGTCATCTTGTCGGCATACAGCAGCACCCGTCCTTCGACATTGCGGGCGGCGCGGCCAATGGTTTGCACCAGGGATGTCTTCGAGCGCAGGAAACCTTCCTTGTCGGCGTCCAGAATCGCCACCAGGGCGCATTCCGGAATGTCCAACCCTTCGCGCAAGAGGTTGATGCCGACCAGCACGTCGAAGGCGCCGATGCGCAGATCGCGGATGATCTCGATGCGCTCGATGGTGTCGATGTCGGAATGCAGATAGCGCACCCGCACGCCGTGTTCGTGCAGATATTCGGTCAGGTCCTCGGCCATGCGCTTGGTCAGCGTGGTCACCAGCACGCGGCTGCCGCGCCTTGCCATCTCGCGGCATTCCTTCATCAGGTCATCGACCTGATTTTCCACCGGCCGCACATCGCAGACCGGATCGACCAGCCCGGTGGGGCGGATCACCTGTTCGGCGTAAACGCCCTGTGTGCGCTGCAATTCCCACGCAGAGGGGGTGGCCGAGACGAACAGCGATTGCGGGCGCATGGCGTCCCATTCCTCGAACTTCAAGGGCCGGTTGTCGATGCATGACGGCAGGCGAAAGCCATAGTCGGCCAGCGTCGATTTGCGGGCATAGTCGCCCTTATACATGCCGCCCACCTGCGGCACGGTGACATGGCTTTCATCGACGATCAGAAGCGCGTCTTCGGGCAGATATTCGAACAAAGTGGGCGGGGCTTCGCCGGGTTGGCGGCCAGTCAGGTATCTTGAATAATTCTCGATCGATTTGCAGTGTCCGGTGGTTTCCATCATCTCGAGATCGAAGCCGGTGCGCTCGGCCAGGCGTTGGGCCTCCAGCAGGCGGCCCTGGGCGTTGTAGTCGGCCAAGCGTAGACGAAGTTCTTCCTTGATGCCCTTGATGGCCTGGGTCAGCGTCGGGCGCGGCGTTACGTAATGGCTGTTGGGATAGACCACGATGCGGTCCAGGCGCACGGTTGTTTCGCCAGTCAACGGGTCGAATTCATGAATGCCGTCGATCTCGTCGCCGAACAGCGGAACATGCCAAGCGCGGTCTTCGTAATGCGTCGGGAAGATGTCGATGGAATCGCCGCGCACGCGAAAAGCCCCGCGCTCGAAGGCCATGTCGTTGCGCCTGAACTGCAACTCGACCAGCTTTTTCAAAAGGTCGTCGCGCTCGATGGTCTGGCCGATCTCAAGGGCGATGGTCATGCGGGCATAGGATTCGACCGAGCCGATGCCGTAGATGCAGGAAACCGAGGCGACGATCACCACGTCGCGCCGCTCCAAGAGCGAACGGGTGGCGGCATGGCGCATGCGGTCGATCTGCTCGTTGATCGCGGAATCTTTTTCGATGTAGGTGTCGGTGCGCGGGACGTAAGCTTCCGGCTGGTAGTAGTCGTAGTACGAAACGAAATACTCGACCGCGTTGTCCGGGAAGAAATTCTTGAACTCGCCGTAGAGCTGGGCGGCCAACGTCTTGTTCGGTGCGAGAATGAGCGCGGGGCGCTGCGTGCGTTCGATCACCTGCGCCATTGTAAACGTCTTGCCGGAGCCGGTGACGCCCAAGAGCACCTGCGTGCGCTCGTTGTCGTTCACGCCGTTGACGAGTTCTTCGATCGCGGTGGGCTGGTCGCCGGCGGGCTGATAGGGCGAGACGAGCTTGAATTTCCTGCCGCCCTCGGATTTCGCGGGTCGCTCGGGACGATGCGGCACCCAGAGCGCGTTGTTGATCTCGGGGCGGCCGTCCTTAATCAGGTTCGCGAGTGCGTCGGCGGAGGCCTTCACGCCCATCGAGGAAATGTAGTCGGCGTCGTTCTCCGGCTTCTCGAATCCGGCCGCGCGCGCGAGCTCGGGATCGACCGTGGGCGCGAGCACAGGCGTGTCGAACGCAAGCTGCGGGCGTTCGGCCATGCCATGGCTCACGCCACGGGCGGTTCGATAGGGCTTATCGGCCTTTCCGGCCTTCACGCCCGCTGCGGGCTTCGACTCTTTCGGCATGGCCCGAATATGGGCAACCGAACGCGGCGAGGGAAGGGCGGCGGATTGGCCGGATTTGCGGAATTCAGACCCGCCGGAACAGCACGCCCGCGACCAGTACGAGGTAGCCGATCAGAAGAAGCTCATAGACGTAGCGCGGGTTGACGATCGCGATCTGCACGACGCGAAAATAGACGAGCATCGACAGTACCGCGAGAACGGCGGAAATGACGAAGACGATGGTGGAAGGCGGGGTGAGGGCGATGCCGCCGCGGCGAAAGGCCATGAGAAGTTCTCCGGAGATGAAACGAATTCCGGAGCGGTGAACGCGCGAGGCGCTGCGAAGTTCCCGTCAGAGGCCCTTGAACATCGCGCCGATCATCAGCACCGCCCAGGCGGCGGTCATGAAGCCGAAGCGGTGCAGGCCGACAAACGGGATCGGCAGGATCAGGCTGAGCAGCGCAAGCACCGCGAGCAGGACCGAAAGCAGGAACATGATGGTCGTGGGCGCGGTGAGGCGCATGCGGGTCTCCCTTGCTGTGCCGCCCGTTGCGGCGGGAATCGGAGTAAGTCTAGCCGCACGCTTTTCCCGGCGCGACTCCGCCGCTTTTCCAAGGTGCCCCGATGACGCTCTCGCCCGCGATCTCGCCGATCCTGCTCCTGTTCGTCTCCAACATCTTCATGACCTTCGCCTGGTACGGGCATCTCAAATACAAGTCGTCGCCGCTCCTGATCGCGATCCTCGCGAGCTGGGGCATCGCCTTCATCGAGTATTGCTTTGCTGTGCCCGCGAACCGCATCGGGCATCAGATCTATTCCGCGGCGGAACTGAAGACGATGCAGGAGATCATCACGCTCCTCGTGTTCGCGGCGTTCTCGGTGCTCTATCTCGGCGAGAAGATTTCGTGGAATCATCTGGTCGGCTTCGCGCTGATCGCGGGCGGCGCCTATTTCATTTTCCAGAAGTGGTAGGTGGAATGCAGCGAAATTTTAAGGATTATGAATATTTGCTATTGGAAAGATTGGGGAATTCGGCACGGCGTTAACTCGGTAATTAAGGTTTGAGAAAGGTCTCATTAGTAAATCAGAAATCTATGTACCGTAAGTTCAAAGTATGACTAGGATAGATTTCTCCGAAATAATTTCAGTTGTTGCTGGCGCCTCGATGTCGGCAAACTTTCTTTTGTTCGTCGCGTTGCTGATCGTTATTATTTTCTGGCGATTGCCCGATTTAATAAATGCTATCCTCAATAATAGAAAAAGCGATCCGAAAGATCGCAAGAATCGCAAGTAACTAATTCATTTTATGTACGCGGCGGAAACGTCAGCGTCTTCTGTTTTGTTTTATTCGCGACGATCGTCACGATGACGGCGTAAACCAGAAAGATCAGGCCCGCGAGCGGCACGCCGATCATCACGCCCCAGATCGCAGTGCCGATATGATGGCCGCTCGTCGTGCCGACGTCGAAGATGCGGCAGGTGCCGACGCCGCCCTCGTTGAACGAGCAATGCGATGCGATGTTTACAAGTGCGACGAAGCCCATGACGATCGCACCGATCACGGACCAGCCGGCGGTAAAGAGTGCGGCAAGCAGGCGTGCGCCGGCGCCCGCGAAGGCGCGATGGATGGGCAGGAGCGCGAGCGCAAACCAGAAGCCGCCGAGGAATGCGAAGAAGGCAGCGAAGCCTGCTGCCGCATCGAGGGAGCGTTTCGCCACGTCGCCGAGCGAGCGTCCGCCGATGACACAGACAGCGCCTGCGGGATCGCAGCCCGCGGCTTTTCCGTAGAGCGAGACGATCAGGAGGAAGATCGACGGGATCGCCGGGACGATCAGCAGCAGCAAGAGCACGAAGCGCCAGAAATTCCGGCGGGGTGCGGCGGCAGGCGGCGTTTCGGCAATCGTCATGCGAAAGCTATTTGGCGGGCGTCAACCGCAACACCTTGCCGTTTCGCGCGTCCGTTAGCAACCAGATCGAGCCGTCGGGGGCCTGCCGCACGTCGCGGATGCGGTCACCCGCGCTCTCGAGCAGCGGTTCTTCCTTCACGACCTTCTCGCCGTTCAGTTCGATCCGGTAGAGCGACGTGAAGACGAGCGATCCCGTGAACAGATTGCCCTTCCACCCGGGAAACAGGTCGCCGGTGTAAAACATCGCGCCGGAGGGCGCGATCGACGGCGTCCAGTGATGGACCGGCTGCTCCATGCCTTCCTTGTGCGTGCCTTCGTGCATCTTCGCGCCGGAGTAGTCGACGCCATAGCCGATCACGGGCCAGCCGTAGTTCTTGCCGGCCAAAGGAATGTTGATCTCGTCGCCGCCGCGGGGCCCGTGTTCGGTGAGCCAGAGCTTTCCGGTCTCGGGATGCAAGGCCGCGCCCTGCACGTTGCGGTGGCCGTAGGACCAGATTTCGGGTTTTGCGTTCTTGTCGTTCACGAAGGGATTGTCCTTCGGAACGCCGCCGTCCGGCGCGATGCGAATGATCTTGCCGATGTGATTGGTGAGATCCTGCGAGGGCGTCTTCAGGTTGCGCTCGCCGGTGGTGATGAAGAGATTGCCGTCGCGGGCGAACACGAGCCGGGAGCCGAAGTGAAAACCGCCGAGGCGCGCGGGCTCCTGCCGGAAAATTACTTTGACGTCTTCGAGGGTGGCTTTGCCGTCCTTCTCGACGAGCTTGCCGCGCGCGACCGACGTGCTCGATCCGCTCGCGCCGCGCGGCTCCGCGAAACTTAAGAAAACGAGATTGTCTTTGGCGAAATTCGGGGACAGCGCGACGTCGAGCAGTCCGCCTTGTCCGACCGCCGCGACTTCCGGCACGCCGCCGACCGGTTCGGAGAGCTTGTTGTCCTTGCCGACGATGCGAAGGCGGCCCGGCCGCTCGGTGACGAGCGCGCGGCCATCGGGGAGAAATGTAAGGCCCCAGGGGTTCTGCAATCCGTCCGCGATCACTTCGACGCGGATGCCCGTCTTTTCGCTTTTGACGATCCGGGGCTCGTTCTGTGCGGAGGCGGGTGGCGCGAGCAGCGCGATCAGGAACGAGAACGCGATAAGATTTTTCATGCGGCCAAGCCTAAGGCTTAAGTCGCAACGTGCCAAATCGGAGATGTGCCGAACGACGTTAGCGGCGTGTGGTGCGGCGATTGTCGCGCTTCGAATGCGCGGGCGCCACGTCGCGGAGCGCGAGAATGGTCAGAATGCCCATGACCACGGCGATCACGGTCACGATTCCGGCGGTCGTAAACGACGAGCTTACCGACTCTTCGATCAGGATGAGATCGGTTCGCGGCGCGGCGAGCGCGCTGCCAGCTGCAACTACAGCGACGATCGCGGCAATGGAAAGGATCAGGCAGAAGGTCAGAACGAGTTCGGCAAAGGCGGTGCCCAATGCGCGCACGCTACGGCGTTCCGCGACAGCACTCCGGTCTCGATCCGTTGCAAACAAACCCATTACTTCCCCTACTTACGACGACCCGAACCCTGTGCGGGCTCCGATACCGTCCCTTGCGCCGATTCTATTCAAGCAAGTTAAGTGCCGATGCCGGCATCCAGGCGACGGTATTATTATTCACCTGCGGTCTTCACGCGGCGAAATCATGGCAAACCGGGCAATGGGTCTGCAATCCGTAGCTTTGCGGTTTGGATAACACTTAGGGTGCTATGGAACCGCGTATTGGGGATAGTCCTAAAGTGGCACTGGAATGGGCTTTATCGATGGAAATATGCGCCGGGTTGCCCGCGATGCGGGCAAGCCAGCGGTTAATTCCCGGGAACCCGGATAGATCGAAATCCGCTTCATGGGCGACATGGGTGTGCGCATAGAGCGCCAGATCGGCAGCGGTCTCGCGGCCCCCGACGAAGTAATCTTGTGTTGCAAGATGTTGCTCCATCAGCGCGAGCGCCGCGTAGCCGCGCTCCATCCACTGATCGATCTCGTGGGTCCGTAACTCGCGTCCGCCGCGCACGAAGCGCAGCCAGAAACGCGCCTCGGCAATCGCCGGCTCGTGGCTGTGCTGTTCGAAGAACATCCAGCGCAGCGTTTCCGCATAGTCGAAACGGTCATCCGGAAGCCAAGGCGTGCCCTCCGCGAGATAGACGAGGATCGCGTTCGACTCCGCGAGCATGCGTCCGTCTTCGAGCTGAAGCGCGGGCAGGCGGCCGTCCGGGTTGATCGCGAGATATTCCGGCGTCCGGTTCTCGCCCTTGAAGCGGTCGATCTCGACGAGATGATACGGCCGCGCGAGGCGCGCCAACAGCATGCGCACCTTGTAGCTGTTGCCGGACGACTGCATGGAATAAAGGGTAAGCACCAGGGATTCCTCGTGTTCCGGCTGATTGGCCGGGGCGGCGTGCCGGGCGTATACTTTGACTCAAATCAACGGGCCTGATCGTTCGATCAGTAGCCTATGCAGACTTTTCTTTCAGGGAGAAGTCATCATGCGATTGGCTGGTATACTCGCCGCGGGAATCCTTCTTATGCTGGTTTCATTCCAGCCCGCCAGCAGAGCCGAGCAGACGGTAACCCCCGAAACCTGCGTCACCGCGGGCGCGGTCGTGCAATCGAAGATCGAATATCGGCTGGCACAGGTGCGGCGCGCGAAGACCTGCTATGCGTGCGGGCTGTGCGGAAGCGGCGACACCTCCTGCTGCGGCGGCTCGCAGTACTGGACGGAAAGCTGCACCAAGCCGGACGGAAATTCGGGTTACAAGTGCTGCAAGTGGGACTAGCCGGCGCGAATACTTGGTGTGTTGCTCTCGCTGGCCCGCTTTATCGCTATCGAGAATAAAAGCAGGACTGCGATCAGTCCGAGCGGCAGCAGCGTGTGTTCCGCAATCGCGCGGGTGAGCAGCGGCGCGATGAAGACGAATGCGAGCAGGGATTTTTCGTAAGGCGCGAAGCCTTTGTTCAGGCCATGCGCCGCGAGGAAGGCGATCGCGGGTGCTGCGATCATGAGGTCGTAGTCGAGAAGATAAGGTGTCGCGAGCATCGAGCCCGCGATCAGCGCCGCCGCTTTCAGCGCGAAAGCGTTGTTGCCGCGCCAGAGCCGGAACACGAATGCGGCGACGGTGACAAAGACAATTCCTTGTGCCGCATAAGCGAGCCCGGCCGGGCCGCCGAGCAGGCGCACCGCGGCAAACACGCTCTGGATCTTGTGAAATCCGGTGTCACCTTTTTCGAGCACGATCTCGCGCGTGAGCGTCATGCTTTCGCGGAATGCATTCCATGTCTCGATGCCGAATACGAAGTAGCTTGCGGCGCAGAGCGCAAGCACCGTTACGCTGGCTGCGAGGAACGCGCGCCAGTAGCCGCCGGCCGCAAGCGCGAGCGGAATGAGTACGCCGAACTGCGGCTTGTAGATCAGAAGACCGAGCAGGATTCCCGCGGCAACGGGCTTACTACGCAGAAGATAAAGTCCGCCGCCGATCAATGCCGTCGTGAGAAAGCCGTTGTGGCCGTGCGCGAGGTTGATGAGCACGGCAGGATAAGCGAGCGCGGGCAGGAAGACACCGGCGCGCGGCAGGATCGCGCGGATCGAAGCGAGGCAGAGCGCGAGGGTGGAGACCTGCCAGAGCGCGAGGGCCGCGAGATAGGGCAAGAGCGCGAGCGCGGCTGCGAGGAACAGAAAGATCGGCGGATAGTGCCAGCCGTAAAACGGCGTCTGCTCGCCGAAAATTTCCTGTTCTTTTTTATGCTGGAGCGGCCAGTTGTAGGGCGCCGCCGGCTTGCCTTCGAGGACATATTTCCCGGCGGTATAAACATTCGAGAAATCGGTCCCGAGCGGGCGGTCTTGGTAGTCGTTGAGGCCGTTCGAGGTGGCGAGGAGCGCGGCCAATGCGGCCAGGGCGAGCGCGATCAGGATCAGCGAATAGCCGCGAATCCGCGAGGCTGTCAGCCATGCGCCGGTGGCAAATATGCTCGCTATGCCGCTCATGTCGAATCCGCCGGTGAATCCGGCATTTTCTTACCCGCCGGAGCCTTAAGTTCCGGTTGCGGGGGCGGGGCGGTTTGACTAATTTCCGCGCCGCCGAAGCCCGGCAATCCGGAGCACAACAATGGCCTTCATCTCGGATGCGCTCTCACGCATCAAGCCTTCGCCCACGATCGGAATTTCCAACGTCGCTCGCGAGATGAAAGCGGCTGGAAAAGACGTGATCGCGCTCTCCGCGGGCGAGCCGGATTTCGATACGCCGCAGCACATCAAGGACGCGGCGATCGCCGCGATCCAGCGCGGCGAGACCAAGTACACCGCGGTCGACGGCATTCCCGAGCTGAAGGCCGCGATCTGCCGCAAGTTCGAACGCGACAACGGCCTGAAGTACAAGCCTTCGCAGGTGACCGTCGGCACCGGCGGCAAGCAGGTGCTGTTCAACGCGCTGGTCGCGACCATCAATCCCGGCGACGAGGTGATCATCCCCGCGCCCTACTGGGTCAGCTACCCGGACATCGTGCAGTTCTGCGGCGGCAAGCCGGTGGCGCTGCCGACCAAGGCGGAGCACGGCTTCAAGGTGCAGGCTGCCGATCTAGAGCGGCTGATCACGCCGAAGACCAAGTGGTTCATCTTCAACTCGCCGTCGAACCCTTCGGGCGCGGCCTATTCGCATGACGAACTGAAGAAGGTCACGGATGTCCTGAAGAAGCATCCGCAGGTGTGGGTGCTGACCGACGATATGTACGAGAAGCTCGTCTATGACGACTTCAAGTTCGCGACGCCGGCGCAGGTGGAGCCTTCGCTCTACGACCGCACGCTGACCATGAACGGCGTGTCGAAGGCCTATTGCATGACCGGCTGGCGCATCGGCTATGCCGCCGGTCCCGAGCAACTCATCAAGGCGATGGGCACCTTGCAGTCGCAGTCGACCACGAACCCCTCCGCGATCTCGCAGTGGGCGGCGGTGGCGGCGCTCGACGGCCCGCAGGACTTCATCGAGAAGCACAACGTCTCGTTCAAGAGCCGCCGCGATCTGGTCGTCTCGATGCTGAACCAGGCGAAGGGCATCAAGTGTCCGACGCCGGAAGGCGCGTTCTATGTCTATCCGTCCTGCGCAGGCACGATCGGCATGACCGCGCCTTCGGGCAAGAAGATCGAGAACGACGAGGACTTCGCGAAAGAACTGCTTGCGACCGAAGGTGTCGCTGTTGTGCACGGCGCGGCGTTTGGCTCGTCGCCTGCGTTCCGCATTTCCTATGCGACGTCGGAGAAGGAACTCGAAGAAGCCGGAAGGCGCATCCAGCGCTTCTGCGGCAACCTGAAGTAGTTCCAATCTTTGCTGCGGGCGTTTACCGCGCCCGGCTGCACTTCCAGTCTCCCGCGAAATCATTCGCGGGAGATTTTTTTATGAAACGCCTGATCCTCGGGTTCGCACTTGCTGTGCTCACGCTTTCGTCCGCGCCGGCGCAGGAAGCGTGCCCGCTGAACTACAAGTTCTTCGAACTGGCGATTCCGCATCTCGATCTGCCGTCCTGCCCGAAGGACATCGCGCGGCCGGGTGCGTTCTGCCGGGTCACGACCGCGAACGACGCCGTGCATGTTTTCGTGTTCGAAGAGAAGGGCCGCCAGTGCCTGCTCGCCGTGAAGAGCTACAGCGAATACCAGCTCAACCTGAAGTGAGGGGCTGATTACGCTGCCAAGCCGTTGAGTTTGCGCGGTCTGTTGCGGCGCAGCAGCAAAAGCGCCGTGTACATGGAACTTTTGCTCTCGATCAAAGTTCTGGGATGCGGCATATGTCTGAAATCCAATCGAGTCCGTGACCAAACGGGCCGAAATCCGAAGGGAGCCTCTATGAACCGTCGTCTTCTCGCGCTCGCAGCCGCCGTGGCTGTGGTTTTCACTTTCGGCTCGACCGCCGCTGACGCGCGGTACGAGCGTATCGGCACGCTGGAATGCAAGGTGGCGCCGAACGTGAGCTTCATCGTCGGCTCGATGCGCACCGCAGGCTGCACCTTCTATCCGGCGAACAGCAAGCAGCGTCATCGCTACAAGGCCGATCTCGACCGCATCGGTATCGACCTGAACGTCAGCCAGGGCGGCAACCTGATCTGGGCCGTGCACGCACACAACAAGCGCCTTTATCCCGGCGATCTGCGCGGCGTGTATCGCGGCGCGTCCGGCAATATTGCGGTTGTCGTCGGTCTCGGCGCCAACGTGCTGGTCGGCGGTTCGAACAACACGGTCGCGCTCCAGCCGCTTTCGGGCGAGACCAATGTCGGCGTCGGCATTTCGCTCGGCATCGGCGAAATCGAACTGCACTAAACGGTTAGACATTTACTGAAACTGCGCGGCCCGGAACCCTCGGGCCGCGTTTGTTTTTGCGGTTCGTTTTCCGCTTACTGTTTTCCACTTGCGCTGCGGCGCAAGGTAACTGCGCGCTTGCGCTTCCGCCGTTTCGCTGAAACGATCATTTCCCGGTCGTCCTCTCTCGGCCGGTAACCCGGTCAAGCCGGGCGAGCGGCGCTCGACACCACCGGGTCAGGGAGGTGTCGATGGCTGACAAAAAAGGCCCCGCTGTTAACGGCGCTGTTAGCAGCAATGCCGGGGCAGAAAACCTTAAGGGCATAAGTCGCAAGGGACCGCGCGCGATCGCGCTCGTCGGTCCATTTCAATCCGGGAAGACTACGCTGCTCGAAGCGATCCTCGCCCGCACGGGCGCGATTGCGCGTGCCGGCAGCGTGGATGCGGGAACGAGCGTCGGCGATGCCGGAGCGGAGTCCCGCGCGCACAAGATGAGCGTGGAGATGAACGTCGCTTCGGCGGAATTTCTCGGCGACACGTTTCACTTCATCGATTGTCCGGGCTCGGTCGAGTTCGCCCATGAAATGCGTGCGGCGGTTCCCGCGGTCGATGCGGCGGTCGTCGTCTGCGAGGCGGACCCGAGGAAAATTCCGCAGCTCCAGCTCGTGATGCGCGAACTGGAAGCCCAGGGCATTCCGAGATTTCTTTTCATCAACAAGATCGACAAGGCCGAGCGGCGGCTGCGCGAGACGCTCGCGCTGTTGCAGCCGGTGTCGCGCATTCCGCTCGTCCTGCGCCAGATCCCGATCTGGAAGGACGGCATCGTGGTCGGCTTCGTCGATCTCGCGCTGGAGCGGGCCTTCATCTACCGCGAACATGCGGCGAGCGAATTGGTCGATCTCGACGGCGAGACGGTGGGTGGCGTGTTGACC
>CAZFPR010000037.1:10439-11768 GCA_964521045.1 uncultured Hyphomicrobiales bacterium | reverse complement strand
GAGAACGCGAGCCGCGAGAAGGACGCGCGCTTCACGATGCTCGAGAAGCTCGCCGATCACGACGACGAACTGATGGAGCAACTGCTCGAGGATATTCAGCCGCCGCGCGACAGGGTGTTCGACGATCTCTCCAAGGAACTGCGCGAGGGCGCGATCTGTCCGGTGCTGATCGGCTCGGCAGCAAGACAGAACGGCGTGCTGCGGCTCCTGAAGGCGCTCCGCCACGAGGCGCCGGGCGTGGAACAGACCGCAGCGCGGCTGAAGCTGCGTGCAAGCGGCGAGGGCATCGCCGATGTCGTCAAGACGCTGCACACCAGCCACGGCGGAAAACTCTCCATTGCGCGGGTGCTTGCGGGCGAGATCGGCGAAGGCGCGACCGTAACCGCGACCTCCGGCGCGGTGGCGCGTGTCGCGGGCGTTTTCTCGATCAAGGGAGCGAGTATCGAGAAGCGGGACACGGCGATCGCCGGCGATCTCGCGGGCTTCGGCAAACTCGATCCGGTCGCGACCTGCGAGACGATCACGACGGGCAAGGCGCCGGTTTCGCTCGGCGCGGTCGTGCCTTATCCGGCGGTGCTGTCACTCGCGATCTCGGCGGCGGAGCGCAAGGACGACGTGAAACTCGGCCTCGCGCTTGCGAAACTCGCGGACGAAGACCCCTCGCTCAGCGTCGTGCACAACGCCGATCTCGGCGAGATCGTGCTGTGGGGGCAGGGCGAAATGCATCTGCGCGTCGCGGTCGAGCGGCTGCGGGGACGCTTCGGCGTCAAGGTGCATACGCATCCGCCGCGCGTCGGTTACCGCGAGACGATCCGCAAACCGATTTCGCAGCGCGGACGCCACAAGAAGCAATCCGGCGGGCATGGCCAGTTCGGCGATGTGGTGCTCGACATCAAGCCGCTGCCGCGCGGCAGCGGTTTCCAGTTCGGCGATACGATCAAGGGCGGCGTGGTCCCGCAGCAATACGTGCCTTCGGTGGAAGAAGGCGTGCGCTCGTATCTCAAGTGCGGGCCGCTGGGCTTCCCGGTGGTCGACGTCGCGGTGACGCTGACGGACGGTTCGTATCACTCCGTCGATTCATCCGACATGGCGTTCCAGTTGGCGGGGCGCCTCGCGATGTCGGAGGCGCTGCCGAACTGCCAGCCGGTGCTCTTGGAGCCGATCTTCGAAGTGGAGATTTCCTGTCCGAACGACGCGACCGCGAAGATCAACGCGATCCTGTCGCAGCGGCGCGGACAGATTCTCGGCTTCGAGGCACGCGACGGCTGGGACGGCTGGGATGTGGTGCGCGGGATGAAGGCCGAGGGACGTACGGTCATTCTCACCACC
>CAZFPR010000037.1:8830-10429 GCA_964521045.1 uncultured Hyphomicrobiales bacterium | reverse complement strand
GCCGGCGTCGGCGGGCTCACCTCGCGCTTCGATCATCTCGCGGAGCTCGTCGGCAAGCAGGCCGAGCAGATCGTTACGGCGAGGCGGGCGGCGGAGTAAAAAGAATACCTCATGGTGAGGAGCGGCGCGAAAGCGCCACGTCTCGAACCATGAGAAACCACCTCATCCTTCGAGACGGCGGCTTCGCCGCCTCCTCAGGATGAGGTGGATTTACGCCGGGAGTATGGGTCCCCGCTTTCGCGGGGACGACATTCGTTTTGTTTCGCTACGCCAGCGCCGGATAATCCGTGTAGCCCTGTGCGTCGCCCTTCGGGCCGCCCTGATAGAACGTGGCGCTGTCCCACGCGGTGACGGCGACGTTATTCCTGTAGCGCTCCGGAAGATCCGGGTTCGAGATGAACGGCTTGCCGAAGGCGACGAGGTCGGCTTCGCCGCGGGCGAGTGCCTCGGATGCCGAAGTCAGATCGAAGCCTTCCGCAACGATATACGTGCCGTCGAACAGTTCGCGCAGCACCGGTGAAATCCTCTGCGCGTTCTTCGGCGAGTCGACCACATGGATGTAGCCGAGCTTGCGCTTGTTCAGTTCGTCCGTGAGCTGCGAGAAGGTGGCCAACGGATCCGAGTCCGACATCGAGTGTCCGGTGAAGTACGGCGACATGCGGTAGCCCACGCGATCCGCACCCCAGACGCTCACGACCGCATCCACGACCTCGAGCGGGAAGTGCAGGCGCTTCGCGAGCGAGCCGCCGTAATTGTCGGTGCGCTTGTTGGTGCCGTCGCGCGTGAACTGATCGAGCAGGTATCCGTTCGCGCCGTGGATTTCCACGCCGTCGAAGCCCGCGTCCTTCGCGTTCTGCGCACCTTTACGGAAATCTTCGACGATGCCGGGAAGCTCGGAAGCGTCCAGCGCACGCGGGGTCGAGTAATCCTTCTGTTCTTCCGGCGTCCAGGTCTTGCCTTCTGCGGCGATTGCAGACGGGGCGACCGGCGGCTGGCCGTTATGGAAGTCGGCATGCGAGATGCGGCCGACATGCCAGAGCTGGAGGAAGATCTTTCCGCCGGCTTTGTGGACCGCTCCGGTGATTTTCTTCCAGCCTTCGACCTGTTCTTTCGAGTGAATGCCCGGCGTGCGGACATAGCCGACGCCTTGCGGGCTGACCTGCGTCGCCTCGGTGACGATGAGCCCGGCACCGGCGCGCTGCGCGTAGTATTCGGCGGCAAGCGGGTTCGGCACGCGGCCTTCGACCGCGCGCGAGCGGGTCATCGGGGACATGACAAACCGGTTCTTGAGTTTGAGCGAACGCAATTCGTAGGGCGAGAAAAGCGTGTTTGCTTTGGCATCATGAAAGTTCATGGCGCGATCCTTTCGAGAAAAGTTGCCGGACGATCCTGCGGGGGCACGCTAAAGACCGTCCGGCTGTTCCCGCGGCTGGGGGAGGGTTGCCGCGGTAAGGGAACTTCAGGCTTCGAGTCCCTCCGCGCGGGTTTCCGCGATCTGGAGGAACTCGGTTCTGAGGGCTTCGGGGTCGACGCCGTCCGCTTCCATCAGGACCTGGATCAGCGGATCGCTCATCGCTTCTGCGATGCTCAACTCGCTAT
>CAZFPR010000037.1:0-8820 GCA_964521045.1 uncultured Hyphomicrobiales bacterium | reverse complement strand
CGGACAGGCTGCGTGCATTAAAAGCGTCCAGGCATCGACTCATCGGGCTCTCCTTGCATTCGGGGGTCGGTACCAGAAGGAGCTTGATTTGGTACCGATCGGTAACATATAGGTACTGACCGGTAACACCTGAGTCAAGAGGCATGACCCCACGTTTTTCGCCCGTAACCGCTGAATCCGATTTGAGCCCAGTCCCGGCGATGCCGCCGCGCGAGCGCATTCTCGCTGCGGCCTCCGACCTGTTTTACCGGCAGGGCATCCGGGCGGTCGGCGTCGATGCCATCGCGGAAGCGGCCGGCACCAACAAGATGACGCTCTACCGGCACTTCGAGTCGAAGGATGCGCTGGTGGCAGCCTATCTGCGCAAGCTCGCGGGCAAATCGGATGTGTTCTGGGCGCATATCCAGCGCGAGCATCCGGATAGTCCGCGCAAGCAGCTTGGCATGTGGCTGGAGGCCGCCGGAAAAGACGCGAACGATCCGCAAGGACGCGGTTGCGCGCTTGCAAATGCCGCCGTCGAACTCGCAGAGAAAGACCATCCGGCGCGCCGCGTGATCGAGGAGCACAAGCGCGCCTCGCGCGACCGTCTCGCGAAACTCTGCGCCGATGCCGGCCTCGACCAGCCCGAAATGCTCGCCGACGAACTGTTTCTGCTGCTCGAGGGCGCGCGCGTCTGCGCGCAGAGCATCGGCACCGACAGTCCCTGCTGCCGCTTCGTGCGCATGGGCGAAGCCATCATCGCCTCGCACGAGAAGTGACGCGCCTCATGGTGAGGAGCGGGCGGAGCCCGCGTCTCGAACCATGAGGCCTCATCCTTCGAGACGGCGCGTTCCGCGCCTCCTCAGGATGAGGCAATTTGCACCACACGGCACCGTGAATTGCCTTTTTCGGCCAGCAACGGTCTAGCTCTCGTGGGGTTATCGACACGAGGAGACGGACCATGCTGATCAAGCGCAAACGCGGATGGGAAATTCCGGAACAGCAGGCGACCCCGGAAAGCGTCTATTTCAGCCGCCGCAAGTTGCTCGGTGCGGGAGCTTCGCTCGCCGCGGCGTCATTCTTCCCGGAACTCGCGAGCGCGCAGCGCGCCGCCGATCTCCCCGATCCGACCGCCTCGCATTATCCCGCGAAGAAGAACGCGAAGTACAAATTCGACGGCGTGCTGACCGAAGAGAAGGTCGCCGCCAACTACAACAATTTCTACGAATACGGCACCAGCAAATATATCGCGTCGGCCGCGCAGCGGCTTCAGGTCCGCCCGTGGCAGATCAAGTTCGACGGCATGGTCGAGAAGGAACAGACCGTCGATTTCGATACGCTGTTCAAGGCGGTCGCGTCTTCGCTGGAAGAGCGCACCTATCGCCTGCGCTGCGTGGAGGCGTGGTCGGCGGTGATCCCCTGGACCGGCTTCCAGATGTCGGAACTTGTGAAATTCGCAAAGCCTTTGTCGGGCGCGAAATACATCCGGATGGAAACCTTCAACGACCCGAAGATGGCGCCGGAGCAACGCCCGGGTTTCCTGAGCGACGGCAACTGGCCTTATGTCGAAGGCTGCACCATCGAGGAAGCGAACAACGAGCTTTCGTTCATGGTGACCGGCGCCTACGGCAAGCCGGGATATAAACAGTTCGGCGCGCCGATCCGCCTGATGCAGCCGTGGAAATACGGCTTCAAGGCGATCAAGTCGATCGTGCGCATGACCTTCACCGACAAGCGCCCGGTCAGCTACTGGGAGAAGTTGCAGGTGCAGGAATACGGCTTCTGGGCGAACGTGAACCCGGAAGTTTCGCATCCGCGCTGGTCGCAGGCGACCGAGCGCGACATCGGCACCGGCGAGCGCCGCAACACCGTTCTCTTCAACGGCTACGGCGAATACGTCGCCGATCTCTACAAGAACCTGAAGGGCGAGCGGCTCTGGGCTTGAATTAAATCCTCATGGTGAGGAGCGCGAGCGAAAGCGAGCGCGTCTCGAACCATGAGGATTCTGGTTTCGGAAAATCTGGCCTCATCCTTCGAGACGCCGCGCTCCGCGCGGCTCCTCAGGATGAGGGGTGCTTCACATAATAAAAGCCGGGCTTCTTGCGAAGCCCGGCTTAATAGTCACGCCGCTTGCGCGGCGGTGCCTGCCAGAGGGAGAAGTTGCTGTCGCGCGCGCAGGGAAGGGGGAAGGGAGCGCACGAAGCTACAGGACACGGATCGATATTTGTCCTGTTCCCCAAGCGCAGCAATGCGGGTGGCTACATACCCGCCATGCGGTTTCCGCAAGCAGGGTTCCGCTACGTTAGTATCAGTACTTCCAGCGCTGGGCGTTCGCGAGCAGGAAGTCGCGGAAAACCTGAATCCGCGCGACCGAACGCAGTTCTTCCGGGTACACGAAATAGGCGTCGAGCGTCGGCGCTTCGCGCTCGGTGAACAGCCGCACGAGGTTCTCGTTTCCTTCGACCAGATAGTCCGGGAGTGTGGCGATTCCGACACCATTCTCCACGGCGGTCTTGAGGCCCACGACCGTATTGATCGTCATCGACGGGGAGCGCGGCGAGTTTCCGTCGCGCCCGATTTCGCCGAGCCAGTTCAGGTTCGAGAAATAGTTCGGCACGTTGCCGCCGAGCATCAGGATGCGATGCCCGTCGAGTTCCTCGGCCGAACGCGGATGGCCTTTCTTCGCGAGATACTCGGTCGAGGCATAGGCGTGGAAGTGCACGGTGAAGAGTTTGCGCTGAATGAGGTCCGGCTGCACCGGCTGGCGCAGGCGGATGGCGACATCCGCTTCGCGCATGCCGAGGTCGAGCTCCTCGTCGGTCAACTGCAAATGGATGCGGATGTCCGGATACAACTCCAGAAATTCGTCGATGCGCGCGGTCAGCCAGAACGAGCCGAGGCCGACGGTGGTGGTCACGCGCATTTCGCCGTTCGGCTTCTCGCGGTTGTCGGTGAGCTTGGTGCGCACCGCCTCGAGCTTCATGAACACGTCATGCGCCGTGCGGAACAGCATCTCGCCCTGTTCGGTCAGGATCAGGCCGCGCGCGTGGCGGTGGAAGAGCGGCGCCTTCAGTTCCTGTTCGAGCGCGGAAACCTGACGGCTCACCGCCGACTGCGAGAGACCGAGCGCCTCGCCGGCATGCGTAAACGAGCCGGCTTCGGCTGCGACGTGAAAGACCTTGAGCTTGTCCCAATCCATTCCCTTGCTGCTCATTCCGCGGCGGCGCGGTCGGCGCCCTCCGCAGCCAGGAAGCGCTCGGCTTCGAGTGCTGCCATGCAGCCCATGCCGGCGGCGGTCACGGCCTGACGGAAGATGTCGTCGGTGACGTCGCCGGCTGCGAACAGACCGGGGATCGACGTCGCGGTGGAATCCGGCGCGGTCCAGACATAGCCGTTCGGTTTCATCTTGATCTTCCCGGCAACCAATTCCGTCGAGGGCGAGTGGCCGATGGCGATGAAGACGCCGTCGGTCTTGCGCTCGGAAAGCGCGCCGGTGCGGATGTTCTTGAGCTTCACGCCGGTCACCTTCGCGGGCTCGCCGCCGCCTACGATTTCTTCGACGGCGTTGTCCCAGACGAGTTCGACCTTCGGGTTCTTGAACAGGCGATCCTGCAAGATGCGCTCCGCGCGAAGGCTGTCGCGGCGGTGGATGAGCGTGACCTTGGATGCGAAGTTCGTGAGGAAGAGCGCTTCCTCGACTGCGGTGTTGCCACCGCCGACAACCACGACTTCCTTGTTGCGATAGAAAAAGCCGTCGCAGGTCGCGCATGCCGAGACGCCGGCGCCGCGGTATTGCTGCTCGGAAGCGAGATCGAGCCACTTCGCCTGCGCGCCGGTCGCCAGGATCACCGTATCCGCGAGATAGACGACGCCGGATTCGAGCGTCACCTTGAAGGGCCGCTGCGTGGTGTCGAGTTCCTTCACGTGATCGGCGATGAGCTTGGTGCCGACATGCGCTGCCTGCGCCTTCATCTGTTCCATGAGCCAGGGGCCCTGGATCACGTCGGCGAAGCCCGGATAATTTTCGACGTCGGTCGTGATGGTGAGCTGGCCGCCGGGCTGGATGCCCTCGATCAGCACGGGTTCCAGCATCGCGCGGGCGGCGTAGATCGCTGCCGTGTAGCCGGCCGGGCCGGATCCGATGATGACGACCTTCGCGTGAATCGCGGACATGGCGTTATTCCCGATGGAGGCATTCAGCGCCTCTGACCAGGTGCACCCCCGAGCCATGCGCTATGCGCATATATCTAGGGTACCGGCTGGTACCCCGGCAAGCGTCATGCCCAACTTTCAAGCGTCTGCTCACGCAATATTGTTTCGCAGGCGGGTTTCATGCACTAGGCTGCGCGAAAGAATATTGCGGAGACCGCTTTGCTCGCCTCTCTCGACAAGATCGACTGGCACATCCTCCAGATTCTTCAGGAGGAAGGCCGCATCACCAATGTGGAATTGTCACGCCGGGTCGGCATTTCGGCGCCGCCCTGCCTGCGGCGTGTGCGTGCGCTGGAGGAGGCGGGAATCATCCGCGGCTACCGCGCGCTGCTCGACGAGAAGGTGCTCGGCTATCCGGTAACGGTCTTCGCCATGGTGCATCTCGCGAGCCAAGCGGAAAGCGATCTGAATGCGTTCAACGACCGCGTGAAGAAGTGGCCGCTCGTGCGCGAGTGCCACATGCTCTCGGGCGAATTCGATTTCATCATGAAATGCGTGGCGCCGGATCTTGCGACGTTTCAGGCGTTCGTTTCCGAACTCACCGGGGCGCCCAATGTGCGTAACGTGAAGACGTCGCTCACGCTCGGCCGCTCGAAGGACTCGCCGAACGTGCCGTTAGAGAAGAAGGTCTGAGAGCCTTCTTGCCTCATGGTGAGGAGCCCCGCGCCGTCCTTCGAGACGACGGCTACGCCGTCTCCTCAGGACGAGGCGCAGGGGCGTCTCGAACCATGAGGCACTTTTCAGATAATCTCTGACGCTCAAATATACTTCGCGACCCACTGCGCGAAAACCGAGACGAGGTTCTGCGCGCGCACCGCTTCGCCCTGCGGCGTGAACATGAACAGCGAGCGGTCGAAGGGCAGCGTAAGCCGGATCGGAATCGGGTTGCGGCCCGGGACGATGACGACGCCGTCGAGATAATCCGCGCGATCGACGATGCCGAAGCCGGGATGATTCATGAACTTCGCGTCGTTGATGCGGACGCGAAGCGGTCCCCGGTATCTTCCCGCAACCCATTTGTCGATTTCGGCGGGCAGCGCTTTGCGGACGTAAGCCGCGAGTGCGGGCTCGCTGCGCGAAACCGACTGCGCGATTTCGAGCGTAATCCGCTGCGCCTGCGCGTCCGTGGAAATGAAAGCGCTGAGCCAGAGGCCCAGCGCGGCTGCTGCTATCCGCATGGTGCGATCAGACTTCGCGCGCAGCCCACTGCGCGAAAGCCTCGATCAGCCGGTAGACGCGGCGTTCGTCGACGTTCTCGGCGTACCAGGCGCCCGCGCCGTTCGGCGAAAGCACGACCCGGATCGGGATCGTGCCGCGGCCCGGCACCACGACGACGCCTTGAATCTCGTCGTTGATCTGGCCGCTCCATTCGTCCTGGCCGCCATAGGTTCCGAGATCGATTTTGGTGATGCGGACGGTGAGCATGCCGCCGCGTCCGCCGAGACGGGCGCCGAGCGCTTTCGAGAGTTCGGCTGCGAGCATCGGCTTCAGCGCGTGGGCGAGATGGCGGTGGCCGCGCACGGCGATACGCGAGGTATCGACTGCGACCGCGCGATAGACGCCGTCACGCGCTTTCGCCGCATCGTTGTCCGCGGCGAAAGCCAGCGCGAAAACGGCGGTCAGAATAGCGAAAACTTTCCGCATCTGCGGGCTCCTTCTTCTTGTTCGTGCTTCTTGTTCGTGTTCTTGTCGGGCGAAGCCGGGCGCTCAGACCCAGTCCACTTTGATGACTTCGTAGCCCTTGGCGCCTTTCGGCGTCATGACTTCTACGGAAGTGCCCTTCTTCTTGCCGATCAGCGCGCGCGCGATCGGCGAGGTGATGGAAATCTTGCCGTGCTTCGCGTCGGCTTCGCTTTCGCCGACGATCTGGAATTTGCGCTCCTCGTCGGTGTCCTCGTCGACGAGCGTGACCGTTGCCCCGAAGGTGATGGTGTCGCCGGAAAGTTTCGAAACGTCGATGACTTCCGCGCGCGAAATCTTGTCTTCGAGCTCCGCGATGCGGCCCTCGTTCAGCGACTGCTGTTCCTTGGCGGCGTGATACTCGGCGTTTTCCGAAAGGTCGCCATGACTGCGCGCTTCGGAAATCTGCTGAATGATCCGCGGCCGGTCCACCGATTGGCGCTGGCGCAGCTCTTCTTCGAGCTGGGTAAGCCCTGCCGCCGTCATCGGAAGCTTTTCCATCGTCGTCTCCAATTCCAACCGGCCTAAACGCGGCCGATTCAGTAAAGTTCACCAACCGCGCGCCGGACCTTCCGGCTGCCCGCGATTGCAGCGAACCCTAAACGAACGTACCGTTCCTACCCGCGGAGGCTACTCGGCCTTCGCGAAATATTGTTGCAGCGCGCGGACCTCTAGATCGCCGGCCAGATAGGCCTTGATGCCCTGCGCCGCAGCAACGGCTCCAGATAGCGTGGTGTAATAGGGCACTTTATGCAAGAGGGCGGCCCTGCGCAGGGAGCGGCTGTCCGCCAGAGCCTGCGCGCCCTCGGTGGTATTGAAAACCAGTTGCACCTGGCCGTTCGTGATCGCGTCCACGATATGCGGACGGCCTTCCAGCACTTTGTTGATCTTCTCGGCAGGCAGACCCTGCTCCTTGAGGTAACGGAGGGTGCCTGAAGTCGCGATCAGCTTGAAGCCGAGTTCAGAGAGCATCTTCAGCGACGGCAGTAGGCGCTCCTTGTCGGTGTCCTTCACGGATACGAACACGGTTCCGGTCTTTGGCAGGATCGTGCCGCTGCCGAGCTGGCTTTTCGCGAACGCGACGGCGTAATCCTTGTCGAGACCCATGACCTCGCCGGTCGAGCGCATCTCGGGTCCGAGCACTGTATCGACGCCGGGGAATCGCGCGAACGGAAACACCGCTTCCTTGACTGCGATGTGATCGTATTTCGGCGCTTTCACGCCTTTGACCTTCTGCACGCCCGCCATCACCAGCGAAGCGATTTTCGCGACCGGGATGCCGATGGTCTTTGCGACGAAGGGCACCGTGCGGGAGGCGCGCGGGTTCACTTCGAGCACGTAAATCTTGCCGTCCTTGATCGCGTACTGGACGTTCATCAGCCCGCCGACTTTCAGCGCCAGCGCGAGCGCGCGGGTTTCCTCTTCGAGCTGCTTCAAGGTCTTGTCGTCGAGCGAATGGGTGGGGAGCGAGCAGGCGCTGTCGCCGGAGTGAATGCCGGCTTCCTCGATGTGCTCCATGATGCCGGCGACAAAGACGGTCTCGCCGTCTGCGAGCGCATCGACGTCCACTTCGATGGCGTCGGAGAGATAACGGTCGATCAGCACCGGGCTTTTGCCAGAGACGACGACCGCTTCCTTCATGTAGCGCTCGAGCTGCGTCGCGTCGTGCACGATTTCCATCGCGCGTCCGCCGAGCACGTAAGACGGGCGGATCACGACCGGGAACCCGATTTTCTCGGCGATCTCGCGCGCTTCTTTCGTGGATTTCGCGATGCCGTTCTCGGGCTGAAGGAGATCGAGCTTCTCGAGGAGCTTCTTGAAGCGGTCGCGATCTTCGGCGAGATCGATTGCGTCCGGCGAAGTGCCGAGAATCTTGACGTTCGCTTTTTCGAGATCGTCCGCGAGCTTCAGCGGCGTCTGGCCGCCGAACTGCACGATCACGCCGTGCAGTTCGCCGTTGGTGCGCTCGCGATCCATGATCTCGATCACGTCTTCGGCGGTGAGCGGCTCGAAATAAAGGCGATCCGAGGTGTCGTAGTCGGTCGACACCGTTTCCGGATTGCAGTTGATCATGATGGTTTCGAAACCGGCGTCGCGCAGCGCGAAGGCGGCGTGGCAGCAGCAGTAGTCGAACTCGATGCCCTGGCCGATGCGGTTCGGGCCACCGCCGAGGATCGCGACCTTCTTTTTATTCGAAACCTTCGCCTCATCGGCAGGCGCGCCCGCAAACGGCGTCTCGTAGGTCGAATACATATAAGCGGTGGGCGAGGCGAACTCGGCTGCACAGGTGTCGATGCGCTTGTAGACCGGGCGAACGTTCAACGCGCGGCGCTTCTTCGAGACTTCCGCCTCGTTCATGCCCGTGAGCTTCGCAAGACGCGCGTCGGAGAAGCCGTTGGCCTTCAGCATGCGCATCGGGCCTGCGGTCGTCGGCAGCCCCTTTGCCTTCACTTCGTCTTCGAGATCGACGATGGCGCGCAACTGCGCGAGGAACCACGGATCGATCTTGCAGGCGTTGAAAATTTCCTCGTCGGTGGTGCCGAGGCGCATGGCCTGCACGACCTTGAGCAGACGATCCGGCGTCGGACGGCCGAGCGCGGCGCGGATCGCGTTCTTGTCGTCGCCCTGGCCGAGACCTTCGATTTCGATCTCATCAAGGCCGGAGAGTCCGGTTTCGAGCGAGCGCAGCGCCTTTTGCAGGCTCTCGCGGAACGTGCGGCCGATGGCCATGGCTTCGCCGACCGACTTCATCGAAGTGGTCAGCACGTTGAAGTTCGGATCGCTCGACGGGAATTTCTCGAAGGCGAAGCGCGGGATCTTTGTCACCACGTAATCGATGGTCGGCTCGAAGGAAGCGGGCGTCGCGCCGCCGGTGATGTCGTTTGCGATTTCGTCGAGCGTGTAGCCGACGGCGAGCTTGGCTGCGACCTTTGCGATCGGGAAGCCGGT
>CAZFPR010000036.1:12506-24093 GCA_964521045.1 uncultured Hyphomicrobiales bacterium | reverse complement strand
CGAGCCGTCCGAGCGATGCACGATCGCGATCGCGGTGCTCGGGAGATTCACGCCGGGGTTGAGCTTGGCGATTGCCGCGTCATTCCAGGTCTTGATTTCGCCAAGGAAAATCTTGGCAAGCGTCGGGCCGTCGAGCTTGAGCTGGCCCGGCTTGATGCCGTCGAGGTTCACGACCGGAACGACGCCGCCGATCACGGTCGGGAACTGCACGAGGCCGTTCTTCTCGAGATCGGCTTCCTTCAGCGGCGCGTCGGTCGCGCCGAAGGTCACGGTCTTGGCGATGATCTGCTTGATGCCGCCGCCGGAACCGATCGACTGATAGTTCAGGCCGACATTGGTCTGCTTCTTGTAGCTATCCGCCCACTTTGCATAGACCGGATACGGAAAGGTCGCGCCGGCACCCGAGATGTCGGCGGCGATTGCATAGCCGGCAACCGTGATGCCGGTGAGCGCGATGGCCGCGCGAAGTGCGAATTTCGAATGTTTCACGGAGATTACTCCTTCCTGTGAAAGCTCGTCCGGACGGCAGCCCCGCTGCCTTTCCCTAACCGGACGCCGGACTCCTAGGGAGCCCGCGTCTCGCTTCTATGACGCGGCCATGACAGCTAAATGACACCGCAAGCGGCTTGAATCGCTCAGGAATCCGGTGCGTCAGCCGGTGGATAACGGGAAGCGGACGGAAAATTTCGCGCCCTTGCCCGGCTCGCTCTCGATCGAGAGGCGTGCGCGATGCCGGGCCACGATGTGCTTCACGATCGCGAGCCCAAGGCCGGTGCCGCCCTGCTCGCGGCTCTGCGCGACATCGACCCGATAGAAGCGCTCGGTAAGGCGCGGCAGGTGTTCGGGCGCGATGCCGGGGCCGAAATCGCGCACCGAAAGCACGGCTTCGCCGCCGTCAACGCGCAGCCCGATCTCGACGCGCTTGCCGTCCGCGCCGTATTTCAGCGCGTTCTCGACGAGGTTCTCGATCAGGCGGATCAGTTCGTCGCGGTCGCCGCGGACAAGAACCGGCGAGCCCGGCGCGTCGAGTGCGATCTCGACCTTGCGGTCGCGCGCGAGCGGCGAAAGGGAATCGCGGACATGCGCGACGATGGACACCAGATCGATCGCCGCTTCCGGCGGACGGTGCACGTTCATTTCGATCCGCGAGAGCGACAAGAGATCGTCGATCAGACGCGACATCCGCCGCGCCTGGTCGCTCATGATGTTCAGGAATTTCTCGCGCATCGCCGGGTCGTCGCGCGCGGAACCGCGCAGCGTGTCGATGAACCCGGTGACGGAGGCGAGCGGCGTGCGGAGTTCGTGGCTTGCGTTCGCAACGAAGTCCGCGCGCATCTGATCGACCCGCATCGCCTGCGTGAGGTCGCGGAACACGAGCATGACGAGATCCGGCACGCCGGACTTTGCCTCGCGGTCGAAGCGAACCGGCAGAATATGCGCCTCATAAGAGCGCTCGACGGGTACGCGAAGATTGAAGGCGACGAGCCGCGCCGCACCGGATGTGCCGGTCTCGCGCACGGCTTCGAGCACATCGGGTGCGCGCAGCATCAGCGAAACCGGAGCGCCGAGCCGCACCTGTCCGAGCATGGTCCGCGCCGCGGCATTCGCGCCCAGCACGATGCCGCCGGGATTAAGAAGCAGCGCCGGTTCGGGATACGCCTCGACAAGTGCCGCGAGCCGGGGATCGAGTTGCCGCTCGAGGCCCTCGCCGGGCAGCGCCGTATAATAGGAACTGTCGCTCATAGCGCTGACTTACCAGAGCCTCTGCCGCAGAAGCAAAAACGCATGGAAACCACGGAACGGGAATGGTTAGCATACGTACGGCGTGGTATCGAACGCGATCCGGCAAGGGGAGTCGAACGATGATCCGGCAATCGTGTGCAAAACTGTTGCTGCCTGTTGTTCTCGGTTGCGCGCTTGCAGCGCAGCTTGCCCCGCAGGCGAAAGCCGAAACCATTCCCCTGCCGACGATCGACTATGAAGCCAAAGCCAGGCTGATCAACGACGGCACGCTTCTGGTGCGGCATGCGAACGGCAAGATACGGATCGAAATGCAGATGCCGCAGCTCAAGGAGCCCGCGGTCGGATACATCGACCTGAAACGCAAGGTCATGGTGATGACGCTCCCGATTCCGGGCGTTCAGGACACCGCCTTCGAGATCGAGTTCGGCGACGAGACGACTTTCGGCCAGGTGGCCGGCCAGGGAAAACGTTCCGGCGAAGATACCGTTGCGGGCGAGCGCTGCACGATCTGGCAGGTCACGAGCGCAGGAAGCGAACACAGTGCCACCGCCTGCCTCTCGTCGGACAACATCGCACTGCGGACGCAGGCCGTGATAGACGGAAAGCACACTACGGTGTTCGAAGTCACAGAGTTGAAACGTCAGCGGCAGAATCCGGCCGAACTGGAGGTGCCGTCGAACCTCAACGTAATGAAACTGCCGAAAGGCGTTAAAGGTATCCCCGGGCTTTCGCCGCGCTAGCGCTTGCGCCGGCCTACTTCTTGCGAATGTCCTGCATCACCTGTTCGTAGGACTTGAACGCCTCGCCGTCTTTCTTGCATGCGTCGGGAAGTTTCTTTTCGAAAGAAAGCTCGACTTCCTCGTAGAGCAGGTCGGCGGCCTCGTCATTCAGACCCATCTTCTTCTGCAATGCCGACGCCGTTTGAATCAGCTTGTCCGCTTCCGCTTCGCTCAGCGGAAAATCGCAACGATCCGCGGCAATCGAAGCGAAGTAGAGCGTCATCAGCGCCCGGCGATCCTGATCGGCCTGCGCATGCGCGGCGGTGACCGCGAAGAGTGCGAGGAGCCCGGTCAGGTGAGCGCGAACCCGCTTCATGCTTACTTCTTCTTGGCTGCCGTTTCGGTGATCTTCGCGACCACCTTCGAAGCATTCACATCGTGCGGGTCCGGCATCTTGTCGGCCGGCGGCTTGATATCGAGCACCAGTTCGCGAATGGCGATAATCACCAGCGAAATCGCGAACGGCGCTATGAAATAGAAGAGCCTGAACAAGAGCAGCGACGCGAGCAGCTGCTCGGGTGCGAATTGCGGCAGCGCGATCAGCATGGCTGCGTCGAATACGCCGAGCCCGCCCGGCGAATGGCTGGCGAAGCCGAGCAAGGTAGACGACACGAAAATCACCGCAAGCGAGATGAAGTCTATTTGCGGCGAAGCCGGCATCAGCACATACATCGCGAGGGCGCAGCAAGTGAGATCGACGATGCCAATGGCGATCTGCAAGATGGTCAGCCTTCCCGCAGGAAGGGTGACGCTCCAGTTCGCACGGCCAATCACGCGCGGCTTCACGCTGACCCAGTAGGTGTAGACTGCGAGACCCGTAAGCGCGGCGATACCGATCACGCGGTTCACCGCCGGCGGCAGCTGATCGACCATCGAAGCCGCCTCGGGATGAATCGTCATGCCAATGCCGAGTACCGCGATGTTGCCGAGCCAGAAGGTCAGGCCGGCAATGAAACAAAGCTTCGCGACCTCGATCGCGTTCAATCCGCTCGATGCGGAGTAGATACGATAGCGCACCGCGCCACCGGAGAATGCGGTGAAGCCGACGTTGTGCCCGATCGAGTAGCTCGTGAACCCGCCGATCGAGGCGATGTGATACGGCACTTCGTGCCGGCCTATCGTCTTCAGCGCGAAGTAATCGTAGAAGGTCAGCGTCAGGTACGCGCACGCGACGAAGAACCCCGCGAGCGCAAGCTGCGTCCACGTCACGTTCGAAAGCGCGTAGCCGACTTCCTCGATCTTGATGTTGCGGAGAATGCGGTAGAGAACGAACGCTGCGACGCTGAAAACGATTACGCCGAAGGCCAGTCCGATCCGGTGCCAGCCGATCTTTTTCTCGAACCAGTCCGACACGCCCTTGAGAAATTGAAGCATTCCCTGCCCTTTTTTATTTCCGGCCGAATCCCCCATCCGGCGAACGCCCCAAGGCTCTATCAGAGGCCTATGACACGCGCGACTCCCCGGCTCTCAGGTAAGCGTATTTGCCGGCGGTGCAATTCCCGCGCGGCTGCCGGCAACATCCGGAACGGAAAAGTGATCGCAAGGCCGTCCCCGGCCGGGCCGGCCGCCCGGCGCCTCCATGTCAGGACGAGTGGCGTTTTGCCGCGCGAAGCGCCTCGATCGTGGTGCGGCTCGAAACCTGCTCGGGGTCGGTCATCAGTTCGATGACCGCGGGTTTGCCCGATTGAAGCGCGCGTTCGAAAGCCGGCATGAAGTCGGCGGTCCTCTCTACGCGCTCGGCATGGCACCCGAACGACTTCGCGAAGCCGATAAAATCGGGATTGACGAGGTCCGTGCCCGAAACGCGTTCCGGATAGTCCCGCTCCTGATGCATGCGGATCGTGCCGTACATTCTGTTGTTGAACAGAAGCACAATCGGCCGGCCGCCGTGCTGCACAGCCGTGCCGATTTCCTGTCCGCTCATGAGAAACCCGCCATCGCCGACGAAGCTAATCACCGTGCGTTTCGGTTCGGCGATAGAAGCCGCGACTGCCGCGGGCACGCTGTAGCCCATGGCGCCGGAAGTCGGGCCGAGCTGACGGCAGGGCCGCGCATAGCGAATGAACCGATGTGCCCAGGCGGAGAAATTTCCCGCGTCGATGGTGACGACAAAATCCTTCGGCAAAGCCGCCGCGAGATCGCTGATCGCCTTGCCCATGTCGAGCGGGAAATCGACCTTCGGAATCTTGACGGATTCGAGATAGTCCTGACGCGCGCTGTCGCGCCATGTCTTCCACTTCGCGCCGTCGAGCGGCTTCAGTCCGCTTGCCGCCGCGGCAAACTCCGATGATGACGAAACGATCGCAAGATCCGGAACATAGACGCGGCCGATCTCGTCCGGGTCCGGATAGACGTGGATGAGTTTCGGTTTCGGCGTCGGCGATTCGATGATGCGATAGGCCTGCGTCGTGATCTCGCCGAGCCGCGCACCGACGACGAGCAGAAGATCGGATTCCTTCACGCGCTTCGTGAGCGAGGGTGCGACCGATGTCGAAAGATCTCCCACATAATTCGCTGACGCATTGTCGAATACGTCCTGCCTGCGGAACGAACATGCCACCGGAATGCCGTTCGCTTCGGCGAAAGAAACGATGTCCCTGCAACCGCGGTCGGTCCAGCTTCCGCCGCCGACGATCATCAGCGGCCGCTCGGCCTTGCCGAGCAGCTCGCGCATCTCGTTCAGCTTTGCAGTGTCAGGCGCCGCCTGCGCAGTGACATACGGCTTCGCGTCCTCGACGTCGCAGACTTCGGCAAGCATGTCTTCCGGCAGCCCGAGCACGACAGGCCCCGGACGGCCGGAAGTCGCGACCTGAAACGCGTGCGCGATGTATTCCGGGATTCGCGACGTGGTTTCGATTTCCGCCGCCCACTTCGCGACCGGGCCGAACATCTGGCGGTAGTCGATTTCCTGGAACGCCTCGCGGTCGCGCGTGCCGCGTGCGATCTGGCCGACGAGCACGATCATCGGCGTCGAGTCCTGATAGGCGGTATGCACGCCGACGGCCGCGTGACAGGCGCCGGGC
This sequence comes from uncultured Hyphomicrobiales bacterium, assembly GCA_964521045.1. Taxonomy (GTDB): domain Bacteria; phylum Pseudomonadota; class Alphaproteobacteria; order Rhizobiales; family Xanthobacteraceae. Next base: position 18,548 of record CAZFPR010000036.1, on the reverse strand, counting down.
CCGCGCGTCACCATGCAGATGCCCGGCTTGCCGGTCATCTTGCCGTGGGCTTCCGCCATGTTGGCTGCACCCGCTTCATGCCGCGCATTCACGAGCTTGAAGCGGTCGCGCACATCGAAGAGTGCGTCGAGCACATCGAGATAGCTTTCGCCCGGCACGCAGAAGGCGAGATCGGCGCCGTGGATCAGAAGCTGATCCACGAGAATACGCCCGCCGGTGCGGGTGTTGGACCTGGGTTTGGAGGAAGCGGAAACGGAGGAGGCGCGTTCTTGAACTGTCATGCGCCCATTTTGGCATTGCGCTCCGGACACGGCAACGCGGCGGCGCAACAGGCGAAGAACCGCCAAGCGAAATCAGCTTGGGCGAAACCGGTTAAACGAAAGCGGCCCCTGCGGACAGCAAGGGCCGGCTTCTTTCTCCGTCAGTTCACGGAGGCGATGCTTGTGCTGGTGGGCTGCGCGGTTATGCAGCGGCTCGGCTCGCGCGAATATTTTTCGTTGCCCGCATAGACGGGGACCGAAGGCTCGCAGCCGTCGCCCGGTGCGGTCGGGCTGAGCGTCGGGCGCAGACCCTCGATCGCTACGATCTGAACATTCGAGTTTGCAAGCTCGCGAATCGTGACCTCCGGCAGTTGCACGTCCTTCGCGACCATCGTCACGTTGGAGACGGGGTCCGTCTTGAACAGAACATTGCCGTCACGATCGCGGTACACGACCGCCGTGTTCTCGATGCCGACGACTTCAACCGTCGTGATACGGCGCGGCGTACCCGAGTTCGCGGACTTGGGCAGCGAGTCGCCCTTGTTGCCGCGATTGATCTGCCCGGACTGGCCGACCGTATTCGTTGCGACATTCGTTGCGACCTCTGCCGGCTTCGGGCTGAGAACCACGTCAATAAGCGCAGCGGTAAGAAGGGTGCCGGCGGCAACTGCGCCGGCTATGCCGGTAGCTTTGCGCAACATGGAACCTCTCCTGCATTCAGGATCGACGGGTTATTCGGTTGCAGATTGCCCGTAATTCGGGGCGCTTCTGCCCGGTAAAACGCACCAAGAAGCGAAAGGTTCCTAGCCTTCCGCGGCCGGTTCCGCGGTTTCGAATATGTGATGTTCGGGGACCGAAATGGTGCAGCAAACCCCGGTCTCGGCGAAGTTGAGATCGACATCCGCTTCCAGCGAACGCGAAAGGTTGCGCTGGATCGCCATGGTGCCGAATCCATGTTTCTTCGGCCACTCGACCTTGGGGCCGTCGCGCTCCATCCAGCGGATGACAATGCCGTTACCGGCTTCGCCGTTCGGCTCCCAGAACACGTCGACGCGGCCCTTGGGCGTGGAGAGTGCGCCGTACTTCGCGGCATTCACGGCGAGCTCGTGCAGCGCAAGTCCGAGGCTCTGGGCCGCTTCCGGCTTCAGATGAACAGGAGGCCCTTCGATCGCGATCTGCGATTGGTCGCGGTCGATATAGTGACCGAGTTGCGACCGGACGAGATCCCGCAAGCCCGCGGAATGCCATTCTTCCTGCACGAGGAGATCGTGCGAGCGCGACAGCGCCTGAAGCCGCGCGCTGAACTCCTCAAGAAAACTCTCGAGCGAACCGGCGTTACGCGAAGTCTGGCGCGCGAGCGCCTGAATGACCGCAAGCAAGTTTTTCGTGCGGTGCGTGAGTTCGCGCATGAGCAGGCGCAGATGTTCTTCGCCTGCCTTGCGCTCGGTGATGTCGACCGCGGCACCCGTCAGGCCGACAACCCGACCCTCCGCGTCCCGCAACGGCTCGATGTGAAAATCATACCAGCGGCTTGTGCCCGGCCCCTTCAGGCGCAGCTCGGCATCGACCGGCACGCCCTCCGTAAGTGCTTGCTGCTTCATGTTCACGATCGTTGCGCGATCGGAGGCTGGGACGACGTCCTCGTCGCTCAATCCTATGATCTGATCGACACGGCGGCCGAGAAACGCATTACTGATCGAGGTGTAGCGCAGGTCGCGGTCCTGCGTGAAAACGGTGACGCTCGAACCCCGCAGCGCGATCTCGTAGCGGTGCAGGGCGTTGCGCAGTTCTTCCGCGAGCCGCCGCTGTTCGGCTTCCAGCGAGCGGATGCGCGTGATGTCGGCTGCGGCGCAGCGGATGCCTGTAACTTCGCCATCCAGGTTGCGCATCGGCTCGATGTAGAGCGCAAACAGAACCCTGCCCTCGGGCATTTCGTGCCAGGCTTCGATTTCCGAAGGCTCGCCGGTTTCGATCACCTTTCTTTTGATGACGGTAATCGCGTCCCGCTCCGGCGCGACCAGAAACTCGTCGTCGGTCCTGCCGAGCATCACTGCGCCTGCATCCTCGCCGCGCGGGCCAAACACGCCGATGTAGCGAAGATCGCGGTCCTGCGAGAACAGATAGACCTTTGCGCCGCGGAGGCAGGTATCGAGCCTGCTTTGGACGAGCGAGAGTTCTCCGGTCTTGTCGACGAGCGTCCGCTCGAGCTGCGAACGCAGCCGATCCGCTTCATTCGCGCGTTCGCGCTCGACCACCAGATCGCCTTCCAGACGCTCGCGGGCGGTAATGAGCGCGGAAGCCGGCGGAACGGAAACGAGTCTGCCGAACAGAAACCAGAGAAAAACCAGCCAGAGAATTCCAGAAAACAGGCTCGCAAATGCGACCGCATCCGGCGTCGGGAATTCGAAGGCCTTGGCAAGCGGAATGGAGAGTTGCCAGATCGCGAAGGCGAAGCTCGCGAGAAATAGTGTTAGCGCGAAAATCCGCGCCACCAGAGACAGATCGGAGCGGCGCCACGCGGCCCAGACGATGCCTGCCGGAATCAGAAAGTAGCTGAGCGCAGCGGCCCAGGTCGCGATCAGCAGGGCGGTTTCCGAAAGCGCCTGCCTCCAGAAAGCCATGTCCGCCGGAATTGCATCGCCGAGCTGCGCGAGCCAGGCAAATACGCCGTCCATTACTTTTTCCCTGCCCGCCGGGCGCCTTCGCACCCATCCAGAAAGCCCGGAGTGTAACCTGTCCGCTTCGGGAATGTTTCATTCCGGAAGCTTTTGTTTGCCGGCAGCGCCGTGGAACTTAGCGCACGCCCGCGCGTTCTTTCTCTGCAACCGGCCACCCCACCAGCCCTCCCCCGTAAAATGGCCGGATGCATCAGGCGCAGTTGGCGAAAGCCGGCTGCGCCTGAATTTTTTCGTGCGGCCTTAAAGGCAGGAACGGAGCGCGCGTCAGCGGGTTTTCTCCAAGGCACCCCGCCATTTCCAGAAACAGAAAACGAAAGAGGAGACCATCCATGAATTGGGATCGCGTTGAAGGCAACTGGACGCAGTTCAAAGGCAAGATTCAGGAGCAATGGGGCAACCTCACCAGCGACGATCTGGACAAGATCGAGGGCAACCGCAAACAGCTCGCGGGCCGCATCCAGGAACGTTACGGCATTGCGAAGGAGCAGGCCGAGAAAGACATCGATACCTGGCTGAACAAGCTCAACTGACTGTCGTAAGCGGAAGCGAATAAGCCCCGGAGATTTCACTCCGGGGCTTATCGTTTTAGCCGACGGCTTTCTGCTTGTTCTTGCCTTGCGCCGCGTTCTGAAAGAACAGCGCCTGACTGATGACCGCCGAAACGGTCGCAGGCTGATACGGTTTCGGTATCAGGAACGCAGGCTCAGGCCGTTCGCCGGTGAGAAAACGTTCCGGATAGGCGGTGATGAAAATCACCGGCACGTCGAAGGATTTCAGCAACTCGTTCACGGCATCCAGACCCGAACTTCCGTCGGCGAGCTGAATGTCCGCAAGAATAAGACCCGGCTGCTGCTTCTTCGCGATCTGGATCGCTTCGGCATGCGTACGCGCGATCCCGATGACTCCGTGGCCGAGATTCTCGACGAGCGCCTCGATGTCCATCGCGATCAGCGTTTCGTCCTCGATGATCAGAACATCAGTGGCGATTTCGCTGGCGAGTTCGCGGCCCGCGCCCTCCATGAGGTTGCGAACCGTCGCCACATCGATGTCCAGGATGCGCGCGGCCTCGGTCTCGTTGAAGCCCTCGAGCGAAATCAGCAGAAATGCCTGGCGCGGCCGCGGCGTGATCTGCGTGAGCCGCTGCTCCGCCGGAAGCTTCCTCGCGCCCGGCTCCGTGGCGCCGTTCACGGCCATGGAATTCCAGAGCTTTGTGAAGGTGCGGTAGAGCCCGACCCGGGGATCGCTCTCGGTTTCGATGTTGGACGGGTCCTCGATCAGGACCTCGAGTACGGCCTCAACGTAGGCATCGCCGGACTGCTGGCTTCCGGTCAAAGCCCGGGCGTAGCGGCGCAAAAACGGCAAATGCGGTGCAATGGTCTGCGATAGGGACACTATTGGCCCTCCCTTATTTTCCCAGCGTATTCGGCCCTTTAACCCGGCTCCAGAAGAAAAGTTCCATCGCATGGAACCTTCGATTGGGCACGGGGTTATAAAGGCTCGGTGCGGGGCAGAACCGGGGTGGGAAGAGCGTAATGACTGAAAAACCTAAAGGACCGGACCCTAGTATGAACAATCCAGCTGAGGCGGGAGCCAAGCCCAGATCCGGGGGCCTCGACCGTCAAATTCAGGCAAAGATCGGCCAGCAACTGCGGGCCATGTACGACGAGGTGGTCGATCAGGGCGTCCCCGACCGCTTTGCCGAGCTTCTGAAGAAGCTCGACGGCGCGCAGAGCACTCCACAGAGCGCTCCGAAATCCGAAGAGGAGTCGCGCAAATGACGACCGATCCGGCGACCCTCAAGATCATCATGGCGATCGTGCCGAAGCTGCGCGCCTTCGCGATTTCGCTCAGCGGCAACGTCGACCGCGCGGACGATCTCGTGCAGGAGACCCTCATGCGGGCGATCGCCAACATCGACTCCTTCGAGCCCGGCACCAACATGCAGGCTTGGCTGTTCACGATCCTGCGCAACCGCTTCCGCTCCGAATACCGCAAGCGCAAGCGCGAAGTGGAAGACGCCGACGGCCACTACACGGACAGTCTGGTTTCGCAGCCCGAACAGATCGGCAAGCTCGAATACAAGGAACTGCGGGTTGCGCTCGAAAAGCTTCCTTCGGATCAGCGTGAAGCGCTGATCCTGGTTGGTGCTTCCGGCTTCTCCTATGAGGAAGCGGCGGCGATCTGCGGCTGCGCGGTCGGCACCATCAAGAGCCGCGTCAATCGCGCACGCACCCGTCTCGCGGCCGAACTCGACGTGAAGTCGATCGACGACTTCGGGCCGGATCGCAACACGCGCGCGGCACTTGCGGCGAACGACCGCCGCTAAGTTTTCGGAACTATTCCTACGGCAAGACGGTTTGTCTCCCGAAGGCGCAACAACGCGCCGGATAAAATCTGGGAGACAGAACCATGATCGGCTGGGCCATCACCTTCCTGATCATCGCGCTTATCGCGGGTCTGCTCGGCTTCGGTGCAGTTGCCGGCACGGCCCTCGAATTCGCGAAGATCGTTTTCTTCATCGCGCTCATTCTCTTTGCGATCTCCGCAGTCGTGGGCCTGCTGCGCGGACGCGCTCCGGCGCCGTAACCGCCAAAGCAGCCTGAAAAACTCCCCGCATCGCAGCCGCGTTGCGGGGAGAATTAGCGGATTTTTCCAACTCAAAATGGAGCTACCCATGAAACAGCATCTTCGTGCTCTTGCGGGCGCTATTGCGGTCACGATCGCCGCGGCTGCCGTCGCGTTGCCGGCATCCGCGCAGCCGAAGGACCGCGTGCAGGCCGGTGTCCTCAACTGCGACGTATCCGGCGGGCTCGGTCTCATCGTCGGATCGCAGAAGGAAGTCACCTGCCAGTTTCTTCCCGCGAATAACTCCAGCCCGCGCGAAGTCTATGTCGGCGTGATCAACAAGTTCGGCATCGACATCGGCGCCACCGCGAAAGGCCAGATGGTGTGGAATGTGTTCGCACCCACATCGCGTCCGGTCGCGGCACTCGCAGGCGACTATATCGGCGCAGGCGCCGAAGCGACCGTCGCGGTCGGTCTCGGCGCGAACGTGCTCGTCGGCGGCAACAACCGCACCGTTGCGTTGCAGCCGGTTTCCATTC
>CAZFPR010000036.1:11778-12496 GCA_964521045.1 uncultured Hyphomicrobiales bacterium | reverse complement strand
GCAGCAAGGCCTGAACGTGGCAGCCGGCGTGACGGAACTGCGGCTGCGCGCCGTCAAGTAAACAGCAAAAAAAACGAGCAACGGCCGCTCAACCGATCCCGGTAGCGGCCGTTGTTCTTTATGCCCATGCGGCGAAACCATGGTTCACGCCGCGCGGTGGAACCGCAACCGAGCGTGAGAAGCATTCCGGAACGATGCCCGGACACGCCGGGTTTTCTTCTGTCAACGGATTCACATTCAGACGGGAGAACAACGATGAGAAATTCCTTGAAGGCCATGGTCATCGGCACCGCAGTGCTGTCGGTTCCGGCAGCGGCGCTCGCACAGACGACGATCACCACCACGACCCGCACGATGCAGGGTCCGCTGGTGCTGACGCCGGATCAGCGCACGACGGTTTACAAGCGGGTCGTGCGGGAACGCGTGGTTACTCCGCACGGCGAGGTCATCGAATATCGCGTCGGCACCCGCGTTCCGCGCGAGATCGAACTGCGCACTTTCGACGAGGATCTCTATGTCGAGGCCCCGGCGTTGCGCCGCTACCGCTATGTCCACGTGAACAACCAGCTCGTGCTGGTCGATCCTAGAACGAGCGAAGTCGTCGAGATCATCGCGGACTGATGCAGAGCTGAAACTCCGGGCCTCGCGCCCGGAGTTTTCGTTACTTTGCCGGCTGCGGGCTTTCGGTTTCCGGCTCCGCCGGCGCTGTCTTGCCGGT
>CAZFPR010000036.1:6729-11768 GCA_964521045.1 uncultured Hyphomicrobiales bacterium | reverse complement strand
GGTAACGGCCGCGAGATTGCCGCGGATCAGCTGCCGCCCGGCATAGATTCCGCCGACGATCTGCATTTCGAAGCGCTCCTGATCGTTGCGGATCACTTCCTGCATGACCGTATCGGCCTCCTCGTCCGGCACACCGAGTTGCTTCAGCGTCTCGCGGCCGAAGGCGACCGCCGAGTGCAGCACCTCACGCACCTGATAGTCCACGCCCGCGCGAACGAGTTCGATGGCATGTTCGCGGTCGAAGGCGCGCACGAGCACCTTCACCAGCGGAAACTCGTGCTTCACAAGTTCCGCGATTTTATTTGCCGCAGTCCATTCGTTGACGCACACGAGAATGGCCTGCGCTCTGCCCGCGCCCGCGGCATGCAGCGTATGAAGCTGCGTGCCGTCGCCGTAATAGACCTTGAAGCCGAAATCTCCGGCGTCCTTGATGATCTGCGTCTGGTTGTCGATGATCGAGATGTCGATGCCGCGCGCAAGCAGCGGCTGGCTCACGATCTGGCCAAAACGTCCGAAGCCGATGATCAGCACGCTGCCGGAAAGATCCTCCGCGGCGTCGATGCCGTCCATCGATTCCTTTTCTTTCGGCATAAGCCAGCGCAGCGCGAAGACAAGGAGCGGGGTCAACGCCATCGAGACGATGACCGCCGCCGTCATCAAAGCGTTCACCTGCGTCGAGAAAATTCCGGCCTGTGTCGCGGCGGCATAGAGCACGAATGCGAATTCGCCGCCCTGCGCCATCATCGCGGCCCGGTAGAGGCCTTCTCCGTGCTTGCTGCGGAAGCGAGCGACCGCATAGATGCCGGCGCCCTTCACGATCATGAAGGAAAGCGTGCCCGCAAGAATGAGCGGCCACTGCCGCCCCATCAGCGCAAGATCGATCGACATGCCGACGGCGAGGAAGAAAAGGCCGAGCAGAATACCGCGGAACGGCTCAATGTCGGCTTCCAGCTGATGCCGGAAACTCGATTCCGAAAGCAGCACACCGGCCAGAAACGCGCCCATCGCCATCGAGAGACCGCCGAGTTCCATCGCGAGCGCAGCGCCGAGCACGACAAGGAGTGCCGCCGCCGTCATTACTTCGCGTGCCTGCGACTCCGCGAGAAAACGGAAGAACGGATTGAGCAGCCACAGACCTGCCGCCACCAGAAGCGCCACCGAGATGCCGGCGAGGCCGATCGCCTGCCAGAATTCCACCGGTGAAAGTTTCGCCGCACCCGGCGTGAGCAAGGTCACGAGCACAAGCAGCGGAACGATCGCGAGATCCTCGAGCAGCAGGATCGAGACGATCCGCTGGCCGCGCGGCGATGACGTTTCGCGCCGTTCGTCCAGAAGCTGCATGACCGTTGCGGTCGATGTGAGCACGAAGCCCGCCGCCGCGAAAAAAGCGACCAGCGGCGACAAGCCCCAGAGCATGCCGGCGCCGGTAAGAAGCAGGCTACAGAACGCGACCTGCGCGACGCCTAAGCCGAAAATTTCCCTGCGAAGGCTCCAGAGCCGCGACGGCTGCATCTCCAGGCCGATCACGAACAGGAACATCACCACGCCGAGTTCGGCGATATGCAGGATCGCCTGCGGATCGGAAAAAAGACGCAAGCCGAACGGGCCGATGACGACACCCGCTGCCAGATAGCCGAGCACGGACCCGAGACCGATACGCTTGAAGACCGGAACGGCGACTACGCCTGCCGCCAGGAGCGCTACGACCTGAACGAGCTGGCTTCCAGTATGCGCATCGGCGGCCATGCCGGGTTCTCCAATTCAAATGCTGCGCGGCCCGCAGGCGGAATCGGGCCGGACGTTCGGGTTCGCATTATATGCTTGGGGAAATGGCGCGCTCGGAGAGATTCGAACTCCCGACCCCCAGATTCGTAGTCTGGTGCTCTATCCAGCTGAGCTACGAGCGCATCGAAGGCCAGCGAACTACCCGCCCTGCCCGGTATTTGCAAGCGGCGGGCTGGCCGCGGTGCCCTCGGCGAGCGCCCGTTGCTCGATCCGGAATCGCCAGGCCAGCAATGCCGCATTCAGGCAGAAAAACAGGGCCGCGACCCAGATCAGGCCGAAGGCCAGCGGCACGATCGCGATCTCGAGGACCACAACCAGATAGTTCGGGTGCCTGAAAAAACGGTAGGGCCCGGTACGGAGCAGCGACGCTCCGGGAATCACGAAAACCCGTGTGCTCCAGCGGTCGCCGAGAGTCGCGATAGCCCAGTACCGCAGCGGCTGGAGCGCGATGAACGCCGCGACCAGGAGCATGTTCGGCTCCCGGTTCCAGGCGAGCAGCCAAAGTGCTGCGAGCCAGGCGACATGCGTGATCACCAGATAGGGATAGTGGTTCGCCCCGGCCTCCACCGCGCCGCGCAGCTTCAGCCGCGCCTCGTTGCGGCGCGACAGCAGAAGCTCGAACAGCCGCTGCAACGTCACGAAAGAAAGCAGCAGGATCGCATCACGCACGGGCCGTCTCCATCTTCAGGCTAGCAGGAGACAGGGTAACGAAACGCCGCGCATAAGAGAAATGCTCCCGGCGTCGCATCCGAAGCGCTAGGCGCGGAACTTTTGCTCCCGATAGCTGTCGAGTTGCGCCGGACGATCCGGGATGGAAATGCGGAATGCGGCGCCGATGGTGCCGTCCACGAGTTTGATTTCGCCGCCGTGCAGCCGGACGATCTCGGCTGCAATCGCAAGCCCTAGCCCGGTACCGCCCGAGCGCATGGAGCCGTGGAACGGCTCGAACAGATGCTCGCGCGCACGCGGCGGCAGTCCCGGCCCGGTATCGGCAACCTCGAGCACGACCACCGCACCTTCGCGGCGTCCGACCATGCGCACCTGATCGCGCGCGGGATCGTTCGGCACGCGCGACTGCAAGGCTTCGATGCTGTTGCGAGAAAGATTGAGCAGCACGCGGAACATCTGCTCGGGATCCGCGTCGATCATCAGACCGCGCTCGATCGACGGGACCCAGCCGATACGGCTGGCCTCGTTCAGGTTCAGCGTGTCGCGCACTTCCTCGACCAGATGCTCGACGCTCACGCTCTTGCGCATCGGCAGAGGTTCCTGCGCGCGGCCGTAAGCGAGCGTCTGCTGGCAATAGGAAATGGCGCGGTCGAGCGCGCGCATCAGCTTCGGCGCGACCTGCGCCACGATCGGTTCGCGCAAATGCGCGATCCGATCCGACATCAGTTGCGCCGACGACAGGAGATTACGCAGGTCATGATTGATTTTCGAAACGGCAAGGCCGAGCGAAGCGAGCCTGCTTTTCTGATAGAGCGTCTGCGAAAGTTCGTACTGCATCCGCGCGAGCTCGCGCTCGGCGAGGCCGATCTCGTCGGCGCGGCGCGAGGGGGACAGAATCCGGCTCGCATCTTCCGGGTTCTGCGCGAAGCGCATCATCTGCAACGTCATGTTGCGCAAGGGCCGCACGAACAGCCAGATCAGCGTCGCATAAACCAGCATCGCGGTGACGATGGAAATCACGAGCGAGACCCAGAGAATGTTCTGCGATGCGGCGAGCATCGCGCGGTAGAGCGGGCGCTCAGGAAGGATGACTTCGATGAACTCGCCGCCCATCGGCGCGCTGTCGAGGATGCGGATCGTGCGGTTGCCGCCATGCGCGATCGTCACGAAGGCATCCATGATCGACGCCATGTAGGAATAGTCGCGCAGGTCGATGCTGTCCTGCACCGCCGGCGGCATATCGGACACCGCAAGCAACCGGCGCGTATTGCCAAATTTCACCGCGACCGCGGTAGCGCCGGCGCCGTCGAGCAAGCGCTTCGCAAGCTCCTGCGGCACCATGTTGTCGGGCGTGGCGTCGAGCGCGAGTACTGCGAGACGCGCGGTGGCCGCGCGATCTTTTAGCCACATCGTGCGCACGTTCGCGATCGAGGGAACGTAGATCAGCACTTCCGCGAGCATCACGAAAAGAATCGTGAGCAGCAGGAGTTTGCCGGAAAGCCCGACGCGAAACGGCGGGTTTGCCGCCGTTTCCGGCTGCGAGCCGCGATCTGCCTGTTCGTTCATGATGGAAGGATGCGCTCGCTGTCCGGATGCGTCAATTCACGTGCAGTTTACGGCTTAACGCTTTCTTGCCGCGGCGGCCGCCGCCACCGCGCGATGCGTTTCCGGAAGATCAGCGGCAGCGAGGCAAGCGCCGTTACGAGAATGAGTCCGATCATCAGTTCCGGCGAAAGAAAATGTGCGGCGTCGAATTCGATCCGGCATGCGCCTGCATTGGCCGCTTCGCAGGCCCGGAAAGCCGCGAGCTGCTTCTCGATGGCCTGATCGAGACCCGAGCCGATGAAGCCGAACGAGAATGCGATCGGCGCAATCCCGATCACGGTCGCGGCGACGAATGTCTTCAGGGGGACACGGAAGAGACCGGATGCCACATTGATCGCGATATACGGAACGACCGGAATGAGGCGCAGAAGCAAAATGTAACCGAAGGCGCCGTTGCGGAATCCGGTGGCGAATTTCTGGAAGCGCGGGAGTGCCGCCTGTTCGAGGCTACGCCCGATCGAGGTGCTGCCGATCAATACCGTGACCATGCCGCCGATGGTGGAGCCGAGAATTCCGCCGAGCGCCCCGAAGAACCAGCCGAACAGAAAACCTCCGAACATCGTAAAGACGACCGCGCCCGGAATCGCGAGGACGATGGCGGCGCCGTAGATCCCGAGATAGATCGCAAACGCCAGGAGCGGGCTCGCCTCGACGAGCCGGTCCAGGGTCTCCGAATGGCGCAGTACGGATTCAAGCGAGATATAGCGATGCAGGCCGAGCCCGAAGACGGCTCCGGCCCCCGCGAGCAGCAACGCGAGTGGGATATAGCGGAGCCAAAGGCCGGGGCCGTTGAACGCCTTGCTTTGTTCCGGGCCCTGCATCGATCTCGAACCGCTCCCCGCGCCCTTCGCGCCGGCGCCTTATACAATGTGCCAAGGCTCAATAGCCGGGAATGGCGACAGTTGTGCGGGACCCCAAAAGCCCACGAAACGAGGCTTTCTGCGGCGAAAATGCCCGTTTCCATTGACTTTGCCGAGAGG
>CAZFPR010000036.1:0-6719 GCA_964521045.1 uncultured Hyphomicrobiales bacterium | reverse complement strand
AAGCCCCGCGCGCTTGCTTGGGACGATTTCTGGCGGCCGTGGTCTCCCCGGAGGCCCGGACGATGCGGGTTTCCCGCCACCAGGCCCTAGCGCGCAAATTCTTGGTAGCCACCGGCTGCGATTAAGGCGGAGTAAGCCCCGTGAAACGGACCTATCAACCGAGCAAAATTGTCCGCAAGCGCCGGCATGGATTCCGCGCGCGCAAGGCGACCCTCGGAGGGCGCAAGGTTCTTGCTGCCCGCCGCCGCCGTGGACGCAAGCGTCTCTCGGCCTGATCGAACGCGCCGGTTCGGGCAAGTCCTGATGAACCGGATTATCAAACGTGCGGATTTTCTCGCGGCGTCCAAGGCTGCGCGGGCGAATGCCGCGCCGTTTTCGTTGCAGGCGCGCGACCGCAAGGACGATGCCGGGCTCCGGCTCGGCCTTACCGTCACGAAAAAAACCGGAAACGCGGTGGAACGGAACCGTATCCGCCGCCGTCTCCGGGCCGCAGCACGCGCGGTTCTGCCGCAAGCCGGCAAAGACGGCTTTGACTATGTAGTCGTGGCGCGCAGGGCTGCATTAACCGCAGGCTTTTCCGAGCTTACCGGCGGCCTCGAAAATACGATCAAACAAGTCCATAAGACCCGGCGCTAAGCAGAGCGCGGCTACGGAGAAGAATAATGGCCGACCAGAAGAACACGCTGATTGCGATCGTCCTTTCGGTGATCGTGCTTGTCGGCTGGCAGTATTTCGTTGCGGGACCGCAGGTCGAAAAGCAGAAGCAGATTCAGCAGCAGCAACAACAGCAGCAGCAGACGAAGACCGGCCCCCAAGGCCCACAGACCCCCGCGCAACAGCAGCAGCAGACCGGCCCGCAGTCTCCGTCGGCGCCGCAGACGCCTTCGTCGGCCCAGACCCCTTCATCGGCCCAGACGCCCTCAGCACCGGGAACCGCGCAGCGCCCGGCAGCCGGCCTGACCCGCGAGCAGGCTCTCACGGCATCCGGTACGCGCGTCAGGATCGAAACGCCGCGGTTGCAGGGATCGATCGCACTCAAGGGTGCCCGCATCGACGACGTATCGCTGAACGACTACCGCGAAACGGTGAACCCCAAGAGCGCAAACATCGTGCTGCTCGCGCCCTCCGGCAGTCCGCAGCCGTTTTATGCCGAATTCGGATGGGTCGCCGGCGACCAGAAGATGAAGATGCCGGATTCGGAAACGGTTTGGACGCGCGACGGCTCCGGCGCGCTGACGCCCGAAAGCCCGCTGCGTCTTTCCTGGAACAACGGCGAGGGCATCACCTTCCGCCGGACGATTTCGATCGACCGCAACTACATGTTCAAGATCGTCGACGAAATCGAAAACGGCACGCAGCAGACGGTGCAGCTGTTTCCCTACGCGCTGGTTTCCCGTCATGGCACGCCGCAAGTGCTCGGCTACTACATTCTGCATGAAGGCCTGATCGGCGTTACCGGCGACAGCAAGCTGCACGAAGTTCAGTATTCCTCGATCGCCGACAAGCCGGCGCAGACCTTCAAGTCCACGGGCGGCTGGTTCGGCATTACCGACAAATACTGGGCAGCCGCGCTCATCCCGCCACAGAACTCCTCACTGAACGCGCGCTTTTCGTCGGGCTCGATCGGCCCGGTGAAAACCTACCAGTCCGACTATCTGCTCGACGCGATTTCGGTCGCTCCCGGCGCCAAGGCACAGAACCAGTCGCAGCTCTTCGCCGGCGCCAAGGAAGTCAATGTCGTCGATGCCTATGAGAAGAGCGATGGCATCAAAAACTTCGAGCTGATGATCGACTGGGGCTGGTTCTATTTCATCACCAAGCCGCTGTTCAAAGCGCTCGACTATTTCTTCCGCCTTACCGGAAACCTCGGCTACGCGATCCTGATCGTCACCGTTCTCATCAAGATCGCGTTCTTCTGGTTCGCCAACAAGTCTTACGCCTCGATGGCGAAGATGAAGATGGTGCAGCCGATGATGGAGGAACTCCGTAAGCGCTTCGCCGACGACAAGGCCGCGCAGCAGCAGGCGCTGATGGAGCTCTATAAAAAAGAGAAGATCAATCCGCTCGCGGGCTGCTGGCCGATCCTGATTCAGATTCCGGTATTCTTCGCGCTCTACAAGGTGCTGTTCGTGACGATCGAAATGCGTCACGCGCCCTTCATCGGCTGGATCCGCGATCTTTCGGCACAGGACCCGACCAATCTGTTCAACCTGTTCGGCCTGTTGCCGTTCGACCCGGCCGTTATCCCTGTGTTCGGCCAGTTCCTGCATCTCGGCATCTGGCCGATCCTCATGGGCATCACGATGTGGGTGCAGATGAAGATGAACCCCTCGCCGCCGGATCCGACGCAGAAGATGATCTTCGACTGGATGCCGGTGATCTTCACCTTCCTGCTCGCCTCGTTCCCGGCCGGCCTCGTGATCTACTGGACCTGGAACAACTTCCTCTCGGTGTTGCAGCAGGGCGTCATCATGAAGCGCAACGGGGCGAAGATCGAGCTTTGGGACAACGTGAAGGCGCTGGTCCCGAAAAAGAAGGCCGCGAACGACAACTAGCGGCGAGACACATTAAGACGAACTGCATGACCCGGTTCCCCTGAATCGGGTCATGTGCTTTAGAGGCCCCCATCATGATCGTTCTCGACGACATATCGCTCCGCGTCGCGGGCAAGCTCCTGATCGACCACGCTTCCGTGTCGATCCCCGAAGGCGCGCATGTCGGCGTCGTCGGCCGCAACGGTTGCGGCAAGACCACGCTGTTTCGCGCACTCGAGAACGAGGTCGATATCGAGACCGGCTCGATCCACAAGCCCGCACGCGCCCGGATCGGCCGGGTCGCGCAGGAAGCGCCCGCAGGGCCCGACAGCTTGCTCGATCGCGTGCTTGCCGCCGATACCGAGCGCGCTTCGCTGCTCGCCGAGCGCGAAACCGCAACCGACCCGATGCGGATCGCGGAAATTGAAATCCGGCTGGTCGATATCGACGCCTATTCGGCTCCCGCGAAGGCTGCAAAAATTCTCGCGGGCCTCGGCTTCGACGAAGCAGCACAGGCGCGGCCCTGCTCGTCATTCTCGGGGGGCTGGCGCATGCGTGTGGCGCTCGCGGCCCTTCTCTTTGTCGAACCGGATTTGTTGCTGCTCGACGAACCGACCAACTATCTCGACCTCGAAGGCACGTTGTGGCTTCAGGATTATCTCGCGAAATATCCGCACACCATAATTTTGATAAGCCATGACCGCGACCTGCTCGACACTTCGGTCACGCATATTCTTCACTTCGACAACAAGAAGCTGAAGCTCTATCGCGGCGGGTTTTCTTCATTCGACCGCCAGCGGCGCGAGAAGCTCGTGCTCGACGAAAAGGCACGAAAGAAGCAAGAGGCCGCACGCGCGCATATGCAAGCCTTCGTCGATCGCTTTAAAGCAAAGGCTTCGAAAGCAAGACAGGCGCAGTCGCGCGTAAAAGCGCTCGCGAAGATGGAGCCGCTTGCGGCCCATATCGAAGACGCGCCGGCGGCGATCTCGATCCGTCACCCCGAAAAGACGCTGTCGCCTCCGATCATCGTCTATGACGGCGTCAATGTCGGTTACGAGCCGGGCAAGCCCATCCTGCGCAACCTCGAACTGCGGATCGACGAGGACGACCGCATTGCGCTCCTGGGGCCCAATGGCAACGGCAAATCGACCTTCGCGAAACTCTTGGCGCAGCGCCTTCAGCCGGAAGGCGGCAAGGTGGTGCGCGCATCCAAGATGGAAGTCGCCTATCTCGCGCAGCATCAGCTCGACGAGTTGAACCCCGAACATTCGCCTGCCGAACACGTGCGCGAGCTGATGCCCGGCGCACATGAAGCGAAAATCCGCGCGCGCGCGGCGGAGATGGGATTTTCAGCGGCTGCCGCCGACACCAAGGTCTCGCAGCTCTCGGGCGGCGAAAAGGCCCGGCTCCTGCTCGGGCTCGCCGCGTTCCACGGGCCTCACCTGCTCATTCTCGATGAGCCGACCAACCATCTCGACATCGAAGCGCGCGCAGCCCTCATCGAAGCGGTGAACGACTATCCGGGCGCGGTGATCCTCGTCAGCCACGACCGGCATCTTCTGGAAGCCTGCGCCGACCGGCTCTGGCTCGTCGCGAACGGCACCGTGAAGCCTTACGAAGGCGATCTCGACCAGTACCGCCGCGACGTGCTCGGCGGCGCGGGTGCCGAGCGCATGAGCGGCAAGGAAAAGCGCGCGGCGAACAACGGCAGCGCGAAGAAGCCCTCGCTCAGCAACATCAACAAGAAGATTGCGTCGCTCGAGACACAGGTGCAAAAGCTGGAAGAAGAAATCTCGCGGCTCGACGCGCAGCTTTCCGACGCCGATCTGCACAGCCGCAATCCGCGCGAAGCTTCTTCGCTCGGCGAAGCCCGCAACCGGGCCTCGGAAGCGCTGGCGAAAGCCGAAGCCGAGTGGCTCGCGCTTTCCTCCGAGCGCGAAGAAATGGGCGCTTCGTGATGGATTTCACGTCCCGCGAGATCGAAGCAGGCCGGAAGCTGTTCGCGGGCGAGTTCGAATTTTTCTGGGGTGCCGACAAACCGGACACGCTGCCCAAACCGTTCGGCATCGAGATCGCGTTCGCCGGGCGCTCGAATGTCGGCAAGTCTAGCCTGATCAACGCGCTCACCAACCGCAAGGCGCTTGCGCGCGTCTCGATCACACCGGGACGCACGCAGCAGATCAATTTCTTCAAGTCGCAAGGCAATCTCGTGCTCGTCGATCTCCCCGGCTACGGCTACGCGAAAGCCGCGAAGGAAAAGGTCAAAGCCTGGAGCGGCTTCGTGCGCGTCTATTTGCAGAAGCGCGTGAATCTCGGCCGCGTCGTTGTGCTGATCGATGCGCGTCACGGGGTGAAGCCGAACGATGCCGAAATGCTGGACGAGTTCGACAAGGCCGCCGTCAGCTACATGGTCGTGCTGACGAAGTGCGACGAAGTGAAAGCGGCCGACCTGCCGAAACGCATCGAGGAAACCCAGGCCGCGATCGCCAAGCGTCCCGCCGCTTTCCCCGAAGTCTTCGCGACCTCTTCCTATGAAGGAAGCGGAATAGCCGAAGTGCGGGCCGCGATCATCCGGCTGATGAACGAGCGCGGTTACTGAGGCTACGTCCCGGCGGCAGCCAGCCCTTTTGTTCCCGGTCCCAAATCGGCTAGAAGATTGCCGAAATCCGGAACCGAGATTCATGAGCAAAGACCTCACTCCCTCCGACGCCCATCAGCAGGCGCGCGTTCTCGCGCAGGCGCTGCCGCATATGCAGCGCTACGACGACCAGATCGTCGTCGTGAAGTACGGCGGTCACGCCATGGGCGACGAGCAGGTGGCGCGCGATTTTGCCCGCGATATCGTTCTTCTGGAGCAGACCGCAATCAATCCGGTCGTCGTGCACGGCGGCGGGCCCCAGATCGGCCAGATGCTGGACAAGCTCGGCATCAAGTCGGAATTCAAGGACGGTCTTCGCGTCACCGACCAGAAGACGGTCGAGATCGTCGAGATGGTGCTCGCGGGCTCGATCAACAAGCAGATCGTCGGCTACATCAACGAGGCGGGCGGGCGCGCCGTCGGCCTTTGCGGCAAAGACGGCAATATGGTGAAGGCGAAGAAGGTCACGCGCACGACGCGCGACAGGGACTCCAACATCGAACAGGCGATCGATCTCGGGTATGTCGGCGAACCCGCCGAGGTCGATACCACCGTGCTTGAGCAGATTCTCGGCCGCGAACTGATCCCCGTGCTCGCGCCCGTCGCGGCCGGCGTAAACGGCGGCACCTATAACGTGAATGCCGACACTTTTGCGGGCGCGATCGCAGGCGCACTCAGCGCAAAGCGCCTTCTCCTGCTGACCGACGTTCCCGGCGTGCTCGACAAGTCGAAGAAGCTGATCGAGGAGCTATCCCTCAAGGACGCGCGCAAGCTGATCGCAGACGGCACGATCTCGGGCGGCATGATTCCGAAAGTCGAGACCTGCATCGATGCGCTGGAGCGCGGCGTCGAAGGCGTCGTCATCCTCGACGGCAAGGTACCGCACGCGGTATTGCTCGAATTGCTCACCGACCACGGTGCCGGAACGCTGATCAAGCGTTGATGCGGCGCCCGCTTGCAGCAATCTTCCTTCTGCTCGCGACGACGGCAGCCCGCGCGGATCTCGAAATCTGCAATCACACGAGCTTCGTGATCGAAGCCGCGATCGGCATCGAGACGAAAGGTGCGGCGGCGACGCGCGGCTGGTTCAGGATCGATCCCGGCCTCTGCCGCTCCGTGCTGCGGGGTGAAATCGCCGCCGATCATCTTTACATGCATGCTCGGGCGCTGCCGCTTTACGGCGCGTTGCAGCCGCTCAACGCCTCGCATGTCGAACTCTGTACCGGCGACGGCGACTTCCTGATCGCCGGCGCAAGAAAGTGCACCAAGCCCGGCGAGCGCCCGCTTCCCTTCGCCGAGATGCGGCAGGCGAAATCCGGCAGCAACGCCACGCTCTTTGTCGCGGAAAGCGCGGGCTACGAACCGGAGCAGGCGCGGATCGCAGCCATTCAACGTTTGCTTACGCTTGCTGGTTTCGATGCGGAGCCCGTCGATGGCTCGCTTGGCGCGAAAAGCGAAGCGGCACTTGCCGCGTTTCTGAAAAGCAGAGGCTTGCTCGAGCAGGCAGCGCAACGTACCGATTTCTTCGCTCTGTTGCTTACAGCCGC
>CAZFPR010000035.1:12112-24582 GCA_964521045.1 uncultured Hyphomicrobiales bacterium | reverse complement strand
GCCGCTCGAGCGCAATCTCCTTGCGGTTGCAAGCCGCGTTTCCTGCCACGGGTCGATCCGCGCCGGTCGCCGCCTGAAACCCGAAGAGATGAACGCGCTGTTGCGCGAGATGGAGCGCACCGAGAACGCCGGCCAGTGCAACCACGGCCGCCCGACTTATGTCGAGCTGAAGCTGTTCGATATCGAGAAGCTGTTCGGGAGAAGGTGATCTCTGCTCACCTCTCCCCGTCGGGGAGAGGTCGCGCCGCAGGCGCGGGTGAGGGGGATCGGCAATTATTGATTCAGTAACCCCTCACCCCAACCCTCTCCCCACAGGGGAGAGGGAGATCAACGCGAGCGCAAAAACACGATCTCCGTATCGTCGTAGGCGCGCCGCTCCAGTTCCTCGAAGTCTGCGGGCGCCGCGAACTTCGCTTCGGCGGTTTCTTCCACGACGAGCAATGCGTCGATCGTGAGCCAGCCGCCTTCGCGCGCCGAAGCGAGCGCCTTTTCCGCAAATCCCTTCCCGTAAGGCGGATCGCAGAACACGAGCGAGAAGGGCTCGAACGCGCCGCGGGGCCCGAGCTTCGTCGCGTCGCGCCGGAAGATCTTTGTGACGCCCGTGAGCGCGAGCGCTTCGACATTCGCGCGGATCAAGGCGCAGGATTCCGCGGCTTCCTCGACGAATAGCGTAAAAACGGCACCGCGAGAAAGCGCCTCGATCCCGAGTGCGCCCGTGCCTGCGAAAAGATCGAGTACACGCGCGCCGGAGGCGGGATCGCCGTAAGCATGCGCGAGGATATTGAAGATCGCCTGCCGCAGCTTGTCGGTGGTCGGACGTATTCTGCTGGAAGCAGGGCTCTTCAGCGTGCGGCCGCCGAAATTGCCGCCGGTCACGCGCATCTATCGCTTGCTCTTCGGCGCGCGAAACGGCGTGCGCTTGCCGCCGCGCCGCACGTTGCGGTCGCCGCGCGCCTGTCCGGGTTTGCGCGTATCGTCGCGCTTTCCTTCAGGCTTGCGGTCAGAAAATTCGCGGCGTTTATCTTTGCCTTCGAACGGGCGCGGTTTCGCCCGCGCGGAATCTTCCGGTTTCGCATCGCGCTTCGCACGAGGATCGGGCAAAGGCTTCTTCGCTTTCTGCACCAGCTGCGCTTCTCGAAGCGGCGCATCGAAATCGCTCTGCGAGAGCCGCTCGAGTTCGGCGCCGAGCTGTTCGCGCAAGGCTCGTGTCGGGACTTCCTCGACGGCCTCTTCTTTCAGCGAGCCAAGCTCGAAGGGGCCGAAGGAAACACGGATAAGCCGGTTCACTTTCAGGCCGATGTGTTCGAGCACCTTGCGCACTTCGCGGTTCTTGCCCTCGCGGATGCCGACGGTCAGCCATTGGTTCGCGCCTTTTGCGCTGTCGAGCGTCGCCTCGACCGGCCCGTAGCGCACGCCTTCGACGGTAACGCCCTTCTTCAGCCGGTCCAGCGCCGTCTGATCGGTCCTGCCGTTCGCGCGCACGCGATAGCGGCGGAGCCATCCGGTCGATGGAAGTTCGAGCGTGCGCGAGAGCCCGCCGTCGTTCGTGAGCAGGAGCAGCCCTTCGGAGTTGATGTCGAGCCGGCCGACGCTGACCACGCGCGGCAGATCCTTCGGAAGGTTCTGGAAGATCGTCGGCCGCCCTTCGGGGTCTGAGTTCGTCGTCACCAGCCCGCGCGGCTTGTTGTAGAGAAAGAGGCGCGTGCGCTCGCGCGTGGGCAGCAGGACACCGTCGACTTCGATGCGGTCGCGCTTCGAGACGGCGAGGGCGGGCGTCTTCAGGACCTCGCCGTTCACCTTCACGCGGCCCGCTTCGATCCAGGTTTCCGCTTCCCTGCGCGAGGCGAGGCCCGCGCGCGCGATCACCTTGGCGATGCGCTCGCGATCTTCTTCGTTCATGTAGGGCTTGCGGGTCATGATGCTTCGTGCGAATTCGCTGGCTAGCTAGCACGAGTTCAGTCCGGAGACGAAATTGCCCGCACCCGATTTCATGGGAACAGCACTTGCCGAGGCGAAAGCCGCGGCGGAAGCCGGCGAAGTGCCGGTCGGCTGCGTGATCGTGCGCGACGGCGAGGTGCTGGCACAAGCCGGGAACCGCACGCTCCGGGACCGCGATCCGACGGCGCACGCGGAAATGCTCGCGTTGCGCGCGGCTGCGTTGAAGCTCGGCAGCGAACGCCTGATCGGCTGCGATCTCTATGTGACGCTGGAGCCCTGCACCATGTGCGCGGCGGCGATTTCGTTTGCGCGTATTCGCAGGCTTTATTTCGGTGCCGGCGATCCGAAGGGCGGGGCGGTCGAATCCGGCGTGCGGTTTTTCAACTCTCCGACCTGCCATCACAAACCCGAAGTCTATGGCGCGATCCGCGAGGCGGAGGCCGCGGCGGTGCTGAAAGAGTTCTTTGCGGCGAAACGGTAGGTAAGAGAATGCTGACTCACCTCTCCCCAATGGGGAGAGGGAGTTATTGTTGATCCAGCAGACGACCCAGCTTCTGCTTCAATTCTTCCTTGATCGGCTCCGCCGCCTTCAGGATCGGCAATGCACGCGGAAAATCGAGCGCGCCGAAGGCGCTGACGTTCGGCCGGAGCAGAATATCGGGTGCGGCCGACTTCAGCTTCTCCAGCACGATGGAGTGGGTCATGATGTCGGTCGCCATGAACAGGATCTGGATCGGATCCGGAATTCCGCCCGGCACGTCGCGAAGCCGCGTGATATCGACCGCGACCACGATATCGGCGTCATGGCGCAGGAGATCGAACGGCAGCGGGTTGACGGCGCCGCCGTCGATTAATACGCGGCCATCGAACTCGACCGGACGCAACATACCGGGGATCGCCATCGAACCCGCGACCGCGGGCCGGAGCAGACCGGAGCGATAGACCGCCTCGCTACGCGCATGAAAATCGGTTGCCACGACCGCGAGCGGAATGCGCAGTTCCTCGAAAGTTTTCGGCAGCGCCGCGGGCAGAAACTCCTGCGCGATGCCTGCGGCCTCGACCTGCATCGAGAACTCGCCTAGCGAGCGCTTCTCGCGCCAGCGCTCACGCAGGCTTTCCCATTGCATGGATAGCAGTCTGCGCGCGAAGTCGCCCTGCTTGCGAAGGGACTCCACTGCGAAGGTGCGGATTTCCCTGCCGCTCATGCCGGCGGCATAACCGGCACCCACCACCGCGCCCATGGAGCAGCCGGCGATCGCAGACGGCTTGATGCCGAGTTCGTCGAAGGCCTCCAACACCGGAATATGCGCGAGCCCGCGCGCGCCGCCGGAGCCGAGCGCAAGGGCAACGCGGGAAGATTTCCTGCCGGTCAGCCGTCTGAAGAAATCGAGCACGCGGCGATTATAGCGCGAAGTTCAGAGCATGACCCCGAAAAGTGGATACCGGTTTTCGGGAAGGGTCATGCTCCAATTTTTAAGCACCCGCGCGTTCCGCGAAATGCCAGGCCGCCGCGGCAAGCGGCTGCACCTGACGCGACATGGTCGAGGCGTTGGCGTTCGCTGCCGTGCCGTCGCGCACGCGGCCGAGAATGCCTTGCAGGATTCCGGCGATGCGGAAGAAGTTATAGGCCATGTAGACGTCGATATCGCGCCCGCGCGGATCGAAGCCGGTGCGCTTCGCGTAAAGTGCCGCGTATTCTTCGGCCGAAGGAATCCCGAGCGCCTTGAGGTCGCGGTCTTTCAGCGAGCCCGTGCCGGTGCCCGACTTCGCACTCGGCATGTGCCAGCCCATCATGTGATAGGTGAAATCCGCGAGCGGGTCGCCGAGCGTGGAGAGTTCCCAGTCGATCACCGCCATCACTTCGTTCTTCGTGGGATGGATGATCATGTTGTCGAGGCGGTAGTCGCCGTGGACGACGCGCACGGCCTGCTGCTTCGGCAGGTGCTCCGGCAGCCAGCGCATCAAATTATCCATTTCCGGAATGTCGTCGGTTTTCGAGGCGACATACTGCTTCGACCAGCGCGCGACCTGACGCGCGACATAGTCCTCGCCCTTGCCGTAATCGGAGAGGCCGATCTTCTCGGGCTCCAGCGAATGAAGCTGCGCGATCGTTGCGTTCTGCGCGTCCCAGATTGCCGCGCGCTCGGCCGGGTTCGAATCCGGCATATGCAGTTCCCAGAAGATGCGGCCTTCCTCGAACGACATCACATAGAACGCGGTGCCGGTGACGCTCTCGTCCTCGCAGTAGATGAGCGCCTTCGGCACGGGAAATTTCTGTGCGCCCAACGCCGCCATCACCTTGTATTCGCGGTCGACTGCATGCGCGGACGGCAGCAGCTTTCCGGGCGGCTTCCTGCGCAGCACATATTTGCGCGCAGGCGTCTCCAGCATGTAGGTCGGGTTCGATTGCCCGCCCTTGAACTGCTTGACCGTCAGCGGCCCCTGAAAGCCGGGGATGTTTTTCGAGAGATATTCTTCGAGGCGTGCGGCATCGAAGGCGAGCGCCTGCACGACATCCTTGGTGCCGGAAAAAGCTTCCTGGCGATTGAATTCGGTCATTTCCTGCCCAGCAGTTTCTTGCGTTTCTGAGGGCAGGTTATAGCGGCCTACGCTTCGCCGATACACCCCTTCGGGGAAGGTCGCAGGGCGGAACGGCGAGCGTTACCTGACGCGGGTCCAGTTCATGCTCTTGCACAGCATCCCGGCAAGCACGCAGCCGCGCGTCATCATCCGGTCGCCGCTGATCGAAACCGTTGCCGAGAGATTGAGTTTCCGCTGCGGATCGTAGGCGGAGCCCGCGAGCACCTCGCCGCTCTGCGGCTTCACGTTCATCACGAGCACGTCGCCGACTTTCTCGCCGGCGATTCCGTCCCGGATCCAGACGTTGGTGGCGCAGTAGGCTTGCCCGCAACGCACTACGGATACGCGGGCATTGCCGTCGCCGCGCGCCCAGGTGCCCAGGATGTCCTGTGCTGCGGCGGTGTTCTGGCTCGCAATCGAGAGCGGCAGGAAAAGCGCTATGACCGATAATATTCGCATTCTTCGCCCGCAAATTTCCGGATCGTCGGGAAACACGCGGAAGCGGCGAACGGATGCAGGCGGAAGCTAGGCGCGCGTAAAAAATTCGAGGAGCGCTTCGGCGGTTTCTTCCGGCTTCTCCTCGGGGAGAAAATGCCCGCAATCGATGGCGCGGCCTTCGATCCTGGTGCCCCATTGCTGCCAGATCGCGAGCGGGTCGCCGCCGGAGTTCGGAATGCCCCGCGTGCCCCAGAGCGCGAGCGTCGGACAGGTGATCTTCTTTCCGGCCTTGAAGTCCTCTTCGTCGAACTTCACGTCGGTCGATTGACCGGCGCGGTAATCTTCGCAGCAGGCATGAATGCGCGCGGGGTCGTTGAAAAAGGCGCGGTAGTGCTCCATCGCGCGCGGATCGAATTTCTTGAGGCCGTCCGGCGACCAGCTGCCGAGCGTCCATTCGAGATATTCGAGCGGCGCTTTCGAGATCAGCATTTCCGGCAGCGGCTCGCGCTGCGCGAGGAACGGCCAGTGATAGACGACCATGGCGCGTTTCGCGTCCATGCCGCGCCACATGTCGAGCGTCGGGATGATGTCGAGCACGGCAAGCTTCGAGACGCGGCCCGGATGATCGAGCGCCATGCGGTAGCCGACGCGCCCGCCGCGGTCGTGCCCGATGACGGCGAACTGCACATGGCCGAGATGCTGCATCACTTCGATCAGCGCGTTCGCCATCGCGCGCTTGGTGTAGGGCGCGTGGCTCGCATCGGACTTCGGCGCTTCGCTCCAGCCGTAGCCGGGGAGGTCCGGCAGAATGAGTTTGAATTTCGAAGCCAGCGCGGGCGCGATGCGGTGATACTCGACATGCGTCTGCGGGAAGCCGTGGATCAGAAGCAGCGGCGGACCTTCGCCGCCGGAGCGGACGAACAGTTTTCCTGCCGAAGTGTCGATCCAGTGGGATTCAAATCCAGGGAAGAGATCGGCCAAGTCTTTCATGAGGCCGATACTTTCACTTCGCCTTCTCTCGTGCAATCGCCCGCCAGCCGATGTCGCTGCGATAGAAGCCTTCCGGCCATTCGATCAAGGCGATCGCCTTATAGGCGCGCTCGCGCGCTTCCGTGACGGTTTTGCCGAGTGCGGTCACGTTCAGCACGCGGCCGCCGTTCGAGAGAATTTTATCGCCGTCGCGCTTGGTGCCGGCATGGAACACTGTGACGCCCTCGACCGCATTCGCTTTTTCAAGACCGCGGATAACCGCGCCGCTTTTATATGCGCCCGGATAACCCTGGTTCGCGAATACGACGGTGATCGCGACTTCGTCGCGCCAGCGCACCGAGGATTTTTCGAGTTCGCCGTTCGCGGTCGCCAGCATGAGCGTGAGCAGGTCGTCCTTCATGCGCGGCATCAGGACCTGACATTCCGGATCGCCGAAGCGGACGTTGTATTCGATCAGCTTCGGTCCATCTTTCGTGATCATGAGGCCGATATAGAGAACGCCGGAGTACGGCGTGCCCGCTTTCGCGAGCGCACGCGCGGTCGGCCGCACGATCCGCTCCAGCACTTCCTGTTCGATCGCTTTCGTGAAGACGGGTGCGGGCGAATAGGCGCCCATGCCGCCGGTGTTCGGCCCCTGATCGTTGTCGAAGACGCGCTTGTGATCCTGCGCGGAAGCCAGCGGCAGCACCTGCTCGCCATGCACGAAACAAAAATAGCTCGCCTCTTCGCCTTCGAGAAATTCCTCGATCACGACCGGCGCGTCGCCGTCCGTACTGCTGCTCATGGCAAAAACCTGATCGACCGCCATCAGTGCTTCGGCTTTGTCCATCGCGACGATCACACCCTTGCCGGCGTGCAGTCCGTCGGCTTTGAGCACGATCGGCGCGCCGTGCTTTTCGATATAGGCGCGCGCTTCCGCGCGGCTTTTCGTTTCGATGAAGGCGGCGGTCGGAATGTTGTGCTCGGCGCAGAGGCGTTTGGTGAAGGATTTCGAACCTTCGAGCGTCGCCGGAATTTTCTGCGGGCCGAATACCTTGATCTTTTCCGCGAGCAGCGCGTCGGCAAGTCCCGCCGTGAGCGGCGCTTCCGGCCCGATCACGACGAGGCCGATCCGCATTTCCTTGCAGAAGCGGATCACCGCGGCGTGGTCTTCGATCTTGAGCGGAACGATCTCGGCGTCTTCGGCGATCCCCGGATTTCCCGGCGCGGCATAGAGCTTGGTCAGCAGCGGGCTTGCCGCGAGTTTCCAGGAGAGCGCGTGTTCGCGGCCGCCGGAGCCGATCAGGAGGACATTCATTTGCCGCGACCAGAGGTGAGCATCGGATTTCCGCTTGATGTATCATGGCATGCCACCCAATTAGAGTCGCGAATGTCCGCATCCACAGCGCCGACCAATCTGCCGGAAATCTCCGTTTCCGAACTCTCCCAGTCCCTGAAGCGGGCGGTGGAGGAGGCGTTTCCTTATGTGCGGCTGCGTGGCGAAGTCTCGGGTTATCGCGGGCCGCATTCCTCAGGCCACGTCTATTTCAGCCTCAAAGACGAGAGCGCCAAGATCGACGCGATCATCTGGAAGGGCTCGTTCTCCCGGATGAAGTTCAAACCCGAGGAGGGCATGGAAGTGATCGCGACCGGCAAGGTCACGACCTATCCGGGCAAATCCAGCTACCAGATCGTGATCGATGCGATCGAGCCCGCGGGCGCCGGTGCCCTGATGGCGCTGCTCGAAGAGCGCAGGAAGAAACTCGCGGCCGAAGGACTGTTCGACGAGGCGCGGAAAAAGCCGCTGCCGTATCTCCCGCGCGTCATCGGCGTGATCACCTCGCCGACCGGCGCGGTGATCCGCGACATCCTGCATCGTTTGTCCGACCGCTTCCCGCGTCATGTGCTGGTGTGGCCCGTGCGCGTGCAGGGCGAAACCTCGGGGCCGGAAGTGGCAAGCGCGATCGAAGGCTTCAACGCGATGAAAGAGGGCGGGGCCTTGCCGCGCCCCGATGTTCTGATCGTCGCGCGCGGCGGCGGCTCGCTGGAAGACCTCTGGGGCTTCAACGACGAAGTCGTGGTGCGCGCGGCAGCCGCGAGCGAAATCCCGCTGATCTCGGCAGTGGGCCACGAAACCGATTTCACGCTGATCGATTTCGTGGCGGACAGGCGTGCGCCGACGCCGACCGCCGCCGCCGAAATGGCGGTGCCGGTACGTTTGGAGCTGATCGCGCTCGCGCGCGACCGCGCCGCAAGGCTCGTCTCCGCATGGTCGCGCATGATCGAGCGGCTGAAGACGGAACTGCGCGGGCTGGCGCGCGGCGTGCCTTCGCTCGACAGTTTGCTTGCGATGCCGCGCCAGCGGCTCGATGCCTGTGCTGCGGCGCTGCCGCGTGCGCTTCGCGCGAACGCGCACGCCCATCGCGTCGAGTTCTCGAAAATTTCCGCGCGGCATGCGCCCTCTGGTCTGCGCTCCCTGATCGCAAGACAGCTCGATCGCGTCCGGAGTGCGGCGGATCGCGCCGTCCGCGCGCGTGACGTGATCGTCCAGCACGCGCGCCGCGACCTCGAAGTCCGCAAGGCCCGCGTGACGGCGCTCGGTCAGTTGCTGAATGCCTTCAGCCACAGGAGCGTGCTGGAGCGTGGCTTCGCGCTGGTGCGCGGCGAGGACGGACAGCCGGTGCGTTCGGCCGGCGCCGTCGGCCCGGGTGCTGTCCTCGATATCGAGGTCAGGGACGGCCATATCAGCGCCGTCGTGCCGGGAACCTCACCTGGTGTGCTGAAGAAAACGGCGGCGTCACCTGCGAAACCTTCGAAGCAGGGCAGCCTTTTCTGAATTGCCGTCAACGGTTTCGTGAGGGTGCGAAATTACCTTTTGCGCTCGGGCCGGGATCGTTCCATATAACGGAAATATGAACCGCTTCGAACGTACGCCCCTTTCTGCCGGCGAAGCCGAGCTTCGCTATCTTGACGGCGATTACCGCATCGTCCGTCCGGGCAGCTACGTGCGTTGCGCGGTCACCGGCACCCCGATCCCGCTCGACGAGTTGAAATACTGGAGCGTGGATATGCAGGAAGCCTATGCCACGCCGGAAGCGGTGATGGCGCGCCTCAACGGCAAGCGCAGCTAGCGATTCAGTTCATTTCCGATTGAAGCGAGCAGGGCACTCTCGTCTCCGAACGAGATGCCAACGCGCAAGGTTTTCGTCGCGGCGCAGAGCGCTGCGAGCTTCCCGTCGCCGCGCATGCGCGCGAGATCTTTCTCGGTGGTCACGAGCTGAAGGCCGTCCGCGCTCGCCTCCGCGAGCAGTTGCGCCGCTTCGGCACTTGTATAGCGATGATGATCGCCGAAGCTTTTCCTCGCGGCAACGATCGCGCCTGCCGCCTCTAACGAGCGGAAGAATTTTTCCGGCGCGCCGATCCCTGCGAAGGCAAGCACCCGGCGGTTCTTCAGCGCGGCGGCAGAGTCCGGATCGGGCGTGAGTTTCGCCGTGAAGACGGGAAGCCCGCTTTTTTCAGCGAGCCGCGCGGCGGTCTCGCCCGCTTCGCCTTCGCCGTTCACGAGCATTGCCTGCGCATGGCCGAATTGTCGTTCGAATGGCGCGCGCAGGGGCCCTGCGGGAAACACAAGCCCGTTTCCGATGCCGCGCACACCATCGACGACGAGCAGCGAGAAATTCTTCACGAGCGACGGGTTCTGAAAGCCGTCGTCAATGACGATGACATCCGCGCCGCTCGCTTCCGCGAGCCTTGCTCCGGCTGCGCGGTCGTGCGCGACGATCGTGGGGGCAACGGCCGCAAGCAGCGGCGCTTCGTCGCCGATCATGCTGGAATCGTGTTTCGAGAGATCGGCGAGCAGCGGCCCGCTTTCGCTGCCGCCATAGCCGCGCGTCAGAAAGAAGACTTTCCTGCCGCCGCGCTTGAGCAATTCCGCGATTGCAATTGCCGCCGGCGTCTTTCCTGCGCCGCCGAGCGTCGGATTGCCGATGCAGATCACGGGGATGCCCGCGCGATAGCCTTCGCGGCTCATGCGGCGCGCTGCGATTGCGCCGTAGATCGTGGCTGCCGGATAGAGCAACGCCGCCGTGGCGCCCGCCTTCCGCCACCAGAATTCCGGTGCGCGCAGCGAGATCATGTGGCTATCGTCCGAAACGAAGCTGCACGAGATAGGGCTCGATCGCGTTCGCGGTGCGGTTCAGCGCACCGGTCAGCGGCACCACGGTTGCCTGCGCCGCCTTCGCCATCGCACGGACCAGCGACGGGTCTTCGAGCAGCCGCATCAGGCTCTTCGCAAGCGAGCGCGAATCCGAGACGGTAGCGGCGCCACGCTGCCGGTTCAGTTCGGAATAGATGCTCGCAAAATTGTGCACGTTGGGCCCGTGCAGGATCGCGCTGTCGAGTTTCGCGGGTTCGATCGGATTCTGGCCGCCATGCTTGATCAGCGAGCCGCCCATGAACACGACGGGAGCCAGACGGTAGAACAGCCCGAGTTCGCCGATGGTGTCGGCGACATAGACGTGCGTGCCGCGATCCGGCAGGTGATTGCGCGAGCGCATCGCTGGCGCGAGCCGGTATTCCTGCACGAGCTGCGCGATCTCGCCGCCGCGCTCGGGATGCCGCGGCACGATGATCGTGAGCAGGTTGGGAACCCGCTTCATCGCCTCGATATGCGCCTCGATCACGTCTTCGTCCTCGCCGCGGTGCGTGCTTGCCGCGAGAAAAACCGGACGGCCGTAAATCGTGCGCTTCATCTCCTGCAAGTCGTGCGCGTCGGCGGGCGGCGGCATCACGTCGAACTTGAGGTTGCCGGTCGCAAGCACGCGACGGGCGCCGAGTTGCGCGAGGCGGTCGGCGATTTCGTGATCCTGCGCGAGGCAGAGATCGAAATTCGAGAGCAGGAAGCGCGCCGTCTTGCCTGCTTTTTTCCAGCGCGTGAACGAACGCAGCGAAAGCCTGCCGTTGACGAGAACGACAGGAATACCTCGCGCGGATGTTTCCATGAGCAGATTGGGCCAGAACTCGGACTCTGCGATCAGCGCAAGTTCCGGCCGCCAGTGATCGAGAAATGACTGCACGAAGCGCGGCGAGTCGAGCGGAACATACTGGTGAAGCGTGCCCGCGGGCATGCGCTGCTCCGCCATCTGGGCGGCGGTGACCGTGCCGGACGTAACGAGCACGTTGAATCCCTGCGCGCGGATATGTTCGACCACCGGCAGCACCGAGAGCACCTCGCCGACGCTTGCGCCGTGAACCCACACCAGCGGTCCCGAAGGGCGTTCGAGGCTTGCGATGCCGCGGCGTTCATGGAAGCGCTCGGGGTCTTCCTTGCCGCGCTTCAGCCGCCAGTTGAGGATCGATCCGGCGAAGGGCGCGGCCCATCGCGTCATACGGCGATAGGCGCGAATGGGAAACGGTGCGCGCCCTCTAGGTTGCATCAGGCGCGGCTTTCGTCGGTCTGCCTACCAGCGCTTCCGCGCGCGATGTGGCCCGATTGAGCTTTTCTTCGACGTCGAGACGTGCCCGCTCGAGCGTAGTCTCATCCGCATCCTTCGGAACCAGAATGGGTTTGTCTACAACGAGCGCGGCGCGGCCAAACGGAAGATGCAGCGAGGACTTGTCCCAGCTGCGCTTCATGATGATGCGATTGCCGGTTGCTATCGCGACGGGGTAGATCGGCCGCCCGGAATGCTTTGCGATGCTGACGATGCCGAGGCCCACGCGCCGCGAGATCTTCGGCACATCGGCGGTCATCGCCACATTGATTCCCTGTTCGAGCGACTCGATCATCTGCCGCGTGGCGGCGACGCCGCCTTTCTCGTGAAAGTTTTTCCTGTGCGTACCGGAGCCGCGGATGGTTCCGATACCGAGCGCCTCGGCGGCGATGGCATTGATGTCGGCATCGAAGGAGCGTGAGATCATAACCTTCGCCCTGTGATGCGACTTGGGCACGAACGGCGCGAGGAAGTGCTGACCGTGCCAGAAGGTGAGTATAAGCGGCAGTTCGTCATCGATCCAATCATAGAGATCGGCCGGTTCGATGGTAATGCGCTGCGTCTTCCAGACGAATTTCAGATAGGCCGCTACCGCGCGGCCGAGTATGCGCCGGAAGGTTTCCGATGTACGGATTTTACGCCACATGACTACGCAGCGAGGCGGCTACGCCGCGCCTTTGTCGGTTTCCGGGTCGAGCAGCCGGTGCAGATGCACAATGAAGTAGCGCATGAGTGCATTATCGACAGTCTGCTGCGCTTTCGATTTCCACGCCTGATGTGCACTCGCGTAGTTTGGATAGATTCCAACAATGTCCAGACGTGCGAGGTCGCGGAATTCGGTACCGTCGAGCCTGGTCAGTTCGCCGCCGAAAACGAGGTGAAGAAGTTGCTTTTGCGCAGTCATCGCAGCGAACACGTCCCCAGATTACTCTAGCGATCCGGCGAGCGCGGAGACGATCTTCGGGTGCAGTTCGCTCCCGCCTGCGATCAGCGCGCCGTGAATCTTTCCGGCGAGGTTATAGACCGGCACTCGCCCCATTGCATCGGTCAACT
>CAZFPR010000035.1:0-12102 GCA_964521045.1 uncultured Hyphomicrobiales bacterium | reverse complement strand
AATGTCCGGAGCGGCAAGGTCCCAATCGTTGGCATTTGCCGAAGCGAGCGCGCCGTCGATCTCTCCCGCGGCTACGCGCGAAAGTCTCACTGCAATCGAGTGGATTTTCTCAACTTCCACGCGATTTCCCAGCAATGTGCCCACCGGATTCAACTTCGCAGGCCAGGCAATCGCCGCAGACAGGATGTCCGCTTTTTCCGAGACCGAAATTCTTTGCCCGTTTTTTGTCGCACCGCCGCCTCTGATTGCGGCAAAAGATTCGCCGGTCGCGGGCAAGTCGACGACAGCTGCTACCGGCCTGCCGCGTTCGACGAGTGCCGCGCAGACCGCCCAGTCTTCCCGGCCTGCGATGAAGGAGCGCGTTCCGTCGATCGGATCGACGATCCAAAGCCGCTCTTTTAAGAGCCGTTCGGGAGAATCCGCGGTCTCCTCCGAAAGCCATCCGATCGAAGGATCGATCGCGAGCAGCCTCTCGCGCAGAAAATTGTCGACCGCGAGATCCGCTTCCGACACGGGCGAGGCGTTCGCCTTGTTCCACGTGCGCACGCCGCTGCGGAATTTCGACAAGGCGAGCTTGCCGGCCTCGGCTACCGCCGCCTGTAGCGGCCGCAGAATGCTGGCGTGGGAAACTTCTGTTTGCGGGGACATGCACCGCTATATGCGCCCCGAAACGCCGGTGGCAAGGTTTCGTCAAGGATGATGGTCAAATCGGCGCCTTTTCGCGCCGGATCAGGAAAGATTTACCCAAAACCTTAAGCCGGTGCTGTGCCCCCGCATGCGAGGGTTCTTGCAACGACCGGAAAAATCCGGCGGGGAGTGCAAGTATTGAGGCGTCAGGCAAGCGCAGCCGGAATTGCGCGGGAAGGATCGAGCCTGTTGTTCAGGCTCGATCCGCTCCGCCTCCCGGTTTCCACCACCGCACCCGACCCGGCAGCCGACGGCGGCAGCCGCGAAATCGGTATATCGCGCGACGGCGTCGAGTTTCGCCGCTCCGTGCGCGGCGTGCAGATGCGCGTGCAGCTTCCCTTCGCCGAGTTCAAAGGCATTTCGGTTCGTGTCGTCGCGCTCGGCGCAGGCGATCCGGTGATCTTTCTTTCGCTCGAACATAACGACGACGCCTTGAGCGTTCTTCTGCTGGCGAGCGAAGACAGCGACGACAGCGCGGAAGCGGCCCGCAAGTGGAGCCGGCTGACCGGCTGTCCGTTGCTGATTGCAGATAGCGAAGGGCGGCTGCGTAACCCCGCTTCGGTGCGTAGCGGTCAGGACGCAAGTCCGCGCCGCAAACGCCGCAGCGCGCTTCGCAACCGCCGCACGGTATTCCGTCTGCGTGCGGAGCGCGTCAATCGATCGATCGATACGGCAGTTTACTCGGAAGAACGCGAGATCATCGCGCGCAATTAGTGCGGCGGGATCAGCGCGCCCGGCGCTCCTGCGATCACGTCGAGCGTAAGTCCTGCAAACAGAAGAAGGCCGGCATCGCGGTTCGCGCGGAACAGCTTCAGACAATAAGCGGGATCGTTCGCGTCGAGCGTGATGATCTGCCACGCGAGATGCGCCACAAAAGCGGCAATGCCGAGCAGCGAAATCAGCCCGCCCCCGGAATACGCGACTGCAACAGCGGTCAGCACGATCGTGGCGGTGTAGAGCACGGCAAGCGCGGGCTTGGTGTTCTCTCCGAACAGCCGCGCCGAAGACTTCACGCCGATGATCGCGTCGTCGCGCCGGTCCTGATGCGCGTAGATCGTGTCATAGCCGATCACCCAGCAGATCGTGCCCGCGTAAAGAACGATGGGACGCCAGTCGATAGCGCCGAATACTGCGGCCCAGCCCATCAGCGCGCCCCAGGAGAAGGCGAGGCCAAGCACGAACTGCGGCATCGAGATTACGCGCTTCGCCAGCGGATAGACGGCAACGATCAGGAGCGATGCGGCTCCCGTTGCGATCGCAAACAGGTTCATTTGCAGAAGAACCGCGAGCCCGACGAACGACAGAAAGACGGCAAACGCGAATGCCGCTTTCGCGCTCACCTGTCCCGACGGAATCGGGCGGCTCCTGGTGCGCTCGACCTGTGCGTCGATCTTGCGGTCGAGAATGTCGTTCCAGGTGCTGCCCGCGCCGCGCATCACGATGGCGCCGATCAGAAAGAGAACGATCAGTTTTGCGTCGGGCCAAGGCGCGCGCTGCGCGAGCGCGGCCATTGCCGTCGACCACCAGCAGGGCAGGAGCAGAAGCCACCAGCCGATCGGCCGGTCGATCCGTGCGAGACGCAGGTAAGGTTGCGACCACGAAGGCGCACCGTAATCGACCCAGTTGCCGGTCGAGTCGGCAACGGGTGCCGCCGGCCTCGGGCCGCCGCTCGTCATTGCTGCAGGACGTTTCCGGAAAGCGTGTCGAAGATACCGCCGCCGGTGGGCGCTTCGGGCACGACGCCTGCGCCCGGATTGATCGCGCCGCTCAGCCCCGCGCTCGGAGACTGCGTCTGGGCGGGATTGCTCGCGGCGCTGCAAATTCTGGTGCGGAGTTCGGCGGTCTTCGCCTGGCTCTTCTTCAATCCATCGGCCGCATTGGGAGGAACGCCGCAGTCCTGACCGCGCTTCGTGAAGAAGCTGAGCATGTTCTGCTCTGCTCTCGCGTAGCTTACGATGCGCGAGCAAAGTTCTTTTGCCGTCGCCTTGCGCTTACCCGCGGCTTGCAGCGCCTCTCCCTTGTTTTGAATGTCGTTCTTGAGCTTGTTGAAGTCCGCCTGGCACGGATGTTCCTGCTGCTGCTGTTGCTGCTGGAATCCGGGCACGCCCATCATGGT
This sequence comes from uncultured Hyphomicrobiales bacterium, assembly GCA_964521045.1. GTDB lineage: Bacteria > Pseudomonadota > Alphaproteobacteria > Rhizobiales > Xanthobacteraceae. The sequence continues at coordinate 9,299 of CAZFPR010000035.1, read as the reverse complement.
CTGCGCGAACAGCGAACGCTGTTCGGCCGCAAAAAGCATGAGGCCAAGTGCCGATATGAGCAGAATGCGGGCGTACATTCGTTTCCGGGTTCAACGGGCGCTGGGTAGGCAGTAACAAAAGCCAGTGACTTGGGGCAATATCGAGGCGAAAAGGTTACGAAGCGTAAAGTCCGGAGCCCGGCCCTTGGCCAAGTACGATTTCCGCGGTCCTCGCCTGTTTGTCGAGGCTCCTTTTGTTGCGGCGCAAGAGGTGGTGCTCGAGCCGGAACAGGCTCATTACCTGCGCAATGTCATGCGCCTCGCGGACGGTGCCGAGGTACTCGTCTTCAACGGCCGCGATGGGGAATGGCTCGCCCGTATTTCCGCGAGCGGCAAGCGCGGCGCGGCGCTTCGTCCGGAACGGCAGACGCGCCCGCAGCCGGAAGTTCCGGGACCCGCCTATGCGTTCGCTCCGCTGAAGCAGGCGCGGCTCGACTACATGGTGCAGAAGGCCGTCGAGATGGGGGCTTCCAGACTGTCGCCGGTGCTTACGCAATTCACGCAAGTCGGCCGGCTGAACATGGAGCGGATGCGCGCGAACGCGATCGAAGCGGCGGAGCAGTGCGGCATCCTCGCGCTGCCCGCGATCGACGAGCCGCTGCCGTTACAGAAATGGCTATCGTCATTGCCCGGAGAAATCAGGATCGTGTTCTGCGACGAGGACAGCGAGACGCGCTCGCCGCTGGAAGCGCTACGCGGTGTCCGCGCGGGCGACGTCGCAGTGCTGGTCGGGCCGGAAGGCGGCTTCTCCGAAGAAGAGCGCAAAGTCCTGCTCGCGCGCGAAAACGTCATCCGGCTGTCGCTGGGTCCGCGGGTTCTGCGCGCGGACACGGCGGCGGTCGCCGCACTCGCGCTGGTGCAGGCGGTCTGCGGCGACTGGCGCTGAAATCCGTGAAAAACCCGCCCGCCGACATCGCCATTCAATAATGTGAGCCCTGCATGGCCTGCATTGGCGGGGGTGCGGGGCCTCCTGTATGGTCCGCGACCTTTTGCTTGGAAGTGCCGTAAGCATGGCCCGCGACCAGATCGACATGACGCCGATAGAGGCCCGCGACGAACTGGTCGCGTGGATCGCCGCAGGCGAGAAGCCGAAATCGCAATTCCGCGTCGGTACCGAGCACGAGAAAATCCCGTTCCGGATTGCGGATCGCTCGCCCGTTCCCTATGAGGGCCGACGCGGCATCCGGGCGCTCCTCGAAGGCATGCAGATGCTGCTCGGCTGGGAGCCGATCCTCGAAGGCAAGACCATCATCGGGCTTGCCGACGTGACCGGCGGCGGCGCGATCTCGCTAGAGCCCGGCGGACAGTTCGAACTTTCCGGCGCGCCGCTGGAAACGATCCATCGCACCTGCAACGAATTGAATTCGCATCTCGCGCAGCTGCGCGAGGTGGCGGAGCCGCTCGGCATCGGATTTCTCGGCATCGGCATGTCGCCGCGCTGGACGCGCGAGGAGACGCCCGTGATGCCGAAGGGCCGCTACAAGATCATGTCCAACTACATGCCGAAGGTCGGCAATCTCGGCATCGACATGATGTTCAGGACCTGCACCGTGCAGGCCAATCTCGATTTTTCCAACGAGAGCGACATGGTGAAGAAGCTGCGCGTCTCGCTCGCGCTGCAACCTATCGCGACGGCGCTGTTTGCAAACTCGCCTTTCACCGAAGGTAAGCCGAACGGCTATCTCTCGTTCCGTTCGCACATCTGGGAAGACACGGACGCGGCGCGCTCGGGCATGCTGCCCTTCGCTTTCGAAAGCGGCATGGGCTACGAGCGCTATGTCGATTATGCGCTCGACGTGCCGATGTATTTCGTGAAGCGCGGCAGCGACTATATCGATGTCGCGGGCTCGTCGTTCCGCGATCTCCTGGCGGGAAAGCATCCCGCGCTTCCCGGCGAGCGCGCGACGATCTCCGACTGGGCCAATCATCTGAGCACGATTTTCCCGGAAGTGCGGCTCAAGCGTTATCTCGAAATGCGCGGCGCCGACGCGGGCCCGTGGAAAAATATCTGCGCCTTGCCCGCGCTCTGGGTCGGCCTGCTCTACGACGAAATCTCGCTCGATGCGGCGTGGGAAATCGCGAAAGGCTGGAGCGATGCGGAGCGCGAAAAACTGCGCGCCGACGTGCCCAGGCTCGGGCTGAACGCGAAAATTGCGGGCCGCTCGGTGCGCGAGATCGCGTCCGAGGTGCTCGTGCTCGCGCGCAACGGATTGAAGCGCCGCGAGCGCAAAATCTATGACGGCCGCGACGAGTCCGATTTCCTCGACACGCTCGACGAGATCGTCGAGCGCGGCATGACGCCCGCAGAGGAACTGCTCAAGCTCTATCACGGCGCATGGAACGGCTCGGTCGATCCGGCCTACGAACTGCTCGCGTACTAGTCCGCCGATGAAACAGCAGCAGCACGGCGCTCTCTCCGCCTTCGACTATGCGCTCTATGCGACGGTCGTGATCACCTGGGGTGCTGCTTGGCTGCCGCTGCGGCTGCAACTCGGCGTCGTATCGCCGGAGGTTTCCGCGGTCTGGCGCTTCCTGCTCGGCGGCCTGATCGTTTTCGGCTGGCTGATCGCGGCAAAGGGGAGGGTGCGCTTTCCTCCCGCCGATCACCTGCGCTTCGCGGTGCTCGGCCTCACGATGTTCTCGTTCAACTTCCTCTCCGCTTATTACGCGGGCTTTCACCTGAACGGCGGGCTACTTGCGATCCTGTTCTCGCTGACCGCGGTCGTGAACCCGGTCTATGCCGCGCTGCTCGGCCGCGGCGGACTGAATCGCCGCATCGTTCTGGGCGCCGTGATCGGCGTGATCGGCGTCGCGTTTCTGTTCGGCCCCAAGATTGTTGCGGTGGAAGGCGAGGCCGGTACGCTGACGGGCGTCGCGCTGATGCTGCTTTCGATCTTTATCTTTTCCACCGGGAACATGTTTTCGGCCGCGTTTCAGGCCCGCGGTCTGCCCGTGCTCTCGGCCAATGCCTGGTCGATGCTCTACGGCACCGCGTTCATCGCACTCTTCGCGCTGTTCCGCGGGCAGCCGTTCATCGTCGAATGGACGCCAAAATACGTGCTGTCGATTCTGTGGCTTGCGGTCGCCGGAACCGCGGTCGGCTTCTTCGCCTATGTCACGCTGATCGGACGGATCGGCACCGGGCGCACCGGCTATGTCACGGTGCTGATGCCGCTGGTGGCCTTGGTGCTGTCGACCTTCTTCGAAGGATATACGTGGACGATCTACGCCTTCGCAGGCGTTGCCCTCGTGCTGATCGGAAACGCGATGGTGCTGTCCGCGCCGACGAAGCCGAAAACCTAGCGGCTCTTTTCGAGCCGCTCGAAGCCTGCGCTGAAACCGGAAAGACTGAGCGGAAGGCCGATGCCTTCCTCGGGCGTCTGATAGACGTCGAAGCGCGCGGTCTTGCCCTGCCGCATCTGGGCAATGAGTTTTTCGTCCAGCTGCACGTTGGATACGCAGCCGTTCTGGAGGCAGCGTTCGAAATTCGCGCTGCCGATATAGTTCTGGTCGACGGTAAGACCGATGCCCTTGCCGAGCAGCACGCCGAGCGGAGCGAAAACGCGCAAGATCCAGCTCTTCTGGTCCGCGGTTCTGAGCACGATCACCGTCAGTCCGACATTCGGACGGTCCTCCGCGGTCACGCTTTGCACAAGAGCGCATTGCTCTCCGGGCGCTCCGGGAGCCGTCTCGCAGCGGATCTGCCAGTCGTTATGAACGGACTTTACCGTGCCGTACTGGCCCTGCGCCGCTGCCGGCGTCAGGCCGGTCACGGCCAGGAACGCCGCCAGCGCGGCGCGAAAGAAAAATCGCGCGTCGGGAGTTATCCGCATCTTCTTCTCCGGGCCCCCGCGAATCGCGAAGGACCTCTCGCCCGTCCGTTGCATGAGCGGGTACATCGCAGCCGCCTCGTGTCAAGAATGGGGCATATCCCGATCAGGGTCCCGGGCCGCCGTTGCGGCGAAATCGGGAGTATGGTTGATCTCGTCTTCAGGACCTGCCGAGCGCCGTTTCGGGCCTCAGAATCCCGTAAATGCGCGGCAATGAGCCGCCTTCGGGATCGTTCCGGTGCGCCGGGGTCCGGTGGTAGTTTGGTCTGGGGATTCCGGGGCCTGGAAGCAGGCCCGTCGCCGCATGTCCCGGCGAATATTCTGGAGACGGAAAGCAATGACGAAGGGTTGGGGTGTGGCGATTCGCAGGCTCGCGGCGGTCGCAGGAGCGGTAGCGATGGTAGCCGGCTTGGCTGCGGAGGCCTTTGCCGGAACCGGGCAGCCCTCGCCGTGGCAGCTTGGTTTCCAGGGCGCGGCGTCTCCGATCATGGAGCAGATCGACCAGTTCCACTGGTGGCTCCTCATTATCTCCACGGTGATCACGCTTTTCGTTCTCGTGCTGCTCGTCATCGTTTTCGTACGCTTCAACGAGAAGGCGAACCCGGTTCCTTCGACCACGACGCATCACACCGGCCTCGAAGTCGCCTGGACCGTGATCCCGGTCGTGATCCTCGTCGCGATCGCGGTGCCGTCGTTCCGGCTTCTTTTCAACCAGCTCGACATTCCGAAGGCCGACATCACCATCAAGGCGACCGGCACCGCGGGCTGGACCTGGGTCTACGAATATCCCGACCACGGCGGTTTCAACTTCATCTCGTCGATGATTCAGGACAAGGATCTGAAGCCCGGCCAGCCGCGTCTCCTCTCCGTCGATAACGAAGTCGTGCTCCCGGTGAACAAGATCATCCGCGTGCAGGTCACCGCTGAAGGCATCCTGCATGCATTCGCGATGCCGTCGTTCGGCATCAAGATTGACGCAGTTCCCGGCCGCCTGAACGAAACCTGGTTCAAGGCGACCAAGACCGGCATGTTCCACGGCCAGTGCTCGGAACTCTGCGGCATCAATCACGCTTATATGCCGATCGTAATCCGCATCGTCGAAGAAGCCGAGTTCAACAAATGGCTGGCCGAAGCGAAGAAGAAATTCGCGGCCAATCCGGATCCGAATCCGGCGCTCGTCGCCACCGTCAAAGAAGAACTGAAAAACTAAGCGCGCGGACTGCGCGGAAAGTATCGAGGCAAGCCCATGGCAAAAGCCCACGCTCACGACGATCATCATGACGATCACGGCGCTCCCTACGGGATCACGCGCTGGCTCTATTCGACCAACCACAAGGACATCGGCACGCTCTACCTGATCGCCGCGATCTTCGCCGGCGTCGTCGGCGGCCTCTTGTCGGTCGGCATGCGCCTGGAGCTGATGCATCCCGGCCTCCAGTATTTTCCGAACGCGCACATGTTCAACGCCTTCGTCACCGCGCACGGCCTCATCATGGTGTTCTTCATGATCATGCCTGCGCTGATCGGCGGCTTTGGCAACTGGTTCGTTCCGCTCATGATCGGCGCGCCGGACATGGCGTTCCCGCGCATGAACAACATTTCGTTCTGGCTCCTGATCGCAGCCTTGATCCTGCTCCTCGTCTCGATGTTCGTGCCCGGTCCTTCGGGCGGGCTCGGCTTCGGCGGCGGCTGGACTGCGTATCCGCCGCTGTCCTCGAAGGCGGGCCATCCCGGACCAGCGATGGATCTTGCGATCTTCTCGCTCCATCTCGCCGGCGCCTCCTCGATTCTCGGTGCCATCAACTTCATCACCACGATCTTCAACATGCGCGCGCCGGGCATGACGCTGCACAAGATGCCGCTGTTCGTGTGGTCGGTGCTGGTGACGGCGTTCCTTCTATTGCTGGCGCTACCGGTTCTGGCCGGCGCCATAACGATGCTGCTCACCGATCGAAACTTCGGGACCACCTTCTTCGACCCGAAAGGCGGCGGCGATCCGATCCTGTTCCAGCATCTGTTCTGGTTCTTCGGTCACCCCGAAGTTTACATTCTCATTCTGCCCGCCTTCGGCATCATCTCGCAGATCATCTCGACCTTCTCGAAGAAGCCGATCTTCGGCTATCTCGGCATGGCCTATGCGATGGTCGCGATCGGCGTCGTCGGCTTCGTCGTGTGGGCGCACCACATGTACACCGTCGGCATGTCGTCGACCGCGCAGGCCTACTTCATGGTCGCGACCATGGTGATCGCGGTGCCGACCGGCGTGAAGATTTTCTCCTGGATCGCGACGATGTGGGGCGGCTCGATCCGCTTCACGGCGCCGATGCTGTTCTCGGTCGGCCTGATCTTCCTGTTCACGCTCGGCGGCGTGACCGGTGTGATCCTGTCGAACGCGGGCGTCGATCGCGCCTTCCACGACACCTACTATGTCGTCGCGCACTTCCATTACACGATGTCGCTCGGCGCGACCTTCGGCATCTTCGCGGGCTGGTACTACTGGTTCCCGAAGATGACCGGCTACATGTATTCGGAAGCGCTGGCGAAGCTGCACTTCTGGCTGACCTTCATCGGCGTCAACACCATCTTCTTCCCGCAGCACTTCCTCGGCCTTGCCGGCATGCCGCGCCGCTACGCGGACTATCCGGACGCTTACGCCGGCTGGAACTACGTGTCGTCGCTCGGTGCCTATGTCTCGCTCGCGGGCCTCGTGGTGTTCTTCATCGTCATCGTCCACGCTTTCTCCCGCAAGCAGAAGGCCGCGGACAATCCCTGGGGCGTCGGCGCGACCACGCTGGAATGGACGGTTTCGTCGCCGCCGCCGTTCCACACCTTCGATCGCCTGCCGCAGGTGAAGTGATTTCGGCATCCGAAGCCGAGTAAAACCGGCGGGCCCAAAAAGCCCGCCGGATTTATTAGTCAGGAAGCGGTAGTTCCGTTTTCTTTTGAGTTAGTCGAAGTCAAACCGAACGAAATCGATGTCGCTGGTTTCCGAAGAACGCACGCATGCAGATCATCTCTCCGGTTTCGCCGGAGTGGAGGATTACTGGGCGTTGCTGAAGCCGCGCGTGATGTCGCTCGTGATTTTCACGGCACTCGTCGGCATCGTGCGCGCGCCGGGCGAAATTCATCCGGTGCTCGGCTTCGTGGCGCTGCTCTGCATCGCGATCGGCGCCGGTGCTGCCGGTGCATTGAACATGTGGTGGGACGCCGACATCGACGCGCGCATGGACCGCACGCGCATGCGCCCGATTCCGGCGGGCCGCGTCGAGCCGGGCGAGGCCATGGTCTATGGCCTGATCCTTTCCGGCGCTTCGGTGCTGATGCTCGGCCTTCTCGTCGGCTGGCTCGCGGGCGCGCTGCTCGCCTTCACGATCTTCTTCTATGCCGTGATCTATTCGATGTGGCTGAAGCGCTCGACCCCGCAGAACATCGTGATCGGCGGCGCCGCAGGCGCGCTGCCGCCGGTGATCGGCTGGGCCGCCGTGACCGGCGGCTTTTCGCTCGAGCCGCTCCTGCTGTTCGCGCTGATTTTCATCTGGACGCCGCCGCACTTCTGGGCGCTGGCTCTCCTGAAGAAGCGCGATTACGAGCGCGCCGGCATTCCGATGCTGCCGAATGTTGCCGGTGACGACGAAACGCGGAAGCAGATTCTGCTCTACTCGTTCGTGCTCGCACCGGCCGGTGTTGCGCCGTTCGCACTCGGAATGACCGGCTGGCTCTATGGCGCGGCTTCGGTCGTGCTCGGCGCGCTGTTTCTCGTCTTCGCATGGCAGGTTTATCGCAGGCGGGAAGGCGAAGCCGGCGAGCGCGCGGCCAAGCATCTGTTCGCTTTTTCGGTCCTGTATCTGTTCCTTCTGTTCGCGGTCCTTTTGATCGAAGGAATGGCACGGTGAATGCGATGACGGACAAGAAGGGCGTCGTTCTCACCCAAGCGCAGATGAAGAGCCGCAAGCGCCGCTCGCTCGCGATCGCGCTCGTGCTCGCCTTTCTTTGCGTCCTCTTCTACGTCGTGACCATCGTGAAACTCGGCCCGGGCGCGATGAAGAAATCCGAATTGCCGCAAATCGAGACGATCGCATGAGCGGCAGGCCGAACATCGACCCGGCGCTGGCGCGGCGTCACCGCAACCTTGCGCTCTCGCTTTCGGTCTTCGTCGCCTTCATGATCGGCGCGTCTTTCGCCGCCGTTCCGTTTTACGACTGGTTCTGCCGCACCACCGGCTTCGGCGGCGTCACGCAGGTCGCGACCAGCGCGCCGGAGAAGAAGCTCGAACGCAAGATCCGCGTTCGCTTCGACGCCAATGTCGCGGGCGTGCCCTGGGAGTTTCAACCGGAAGTCCGGGAGATCGAAGTCGCGATCGGCGAGCCGGTGCTGGTCCACTACTTCGCCACCAACGTCTCGAAAATCGAAACGGTGGGGACTGCGACCTACAACGTATCGCCGCCGCAGGCCGGGCTCTATTTCGCGAAGATGCAGTGCTTCTGCTTCACGGAGCAGCGGCTCGCCCCCGGCGAGAAGATGCCGATGCCGGTGGTCTTCTTCGTCCGGCCGGAAATCGAGGAAGACGCCGACGCGCGGCAAATCCGCACGATCACGCTTTCCTATACTTTCTTCCCGGTGGAAAAGCCGAAACCTGTCGCCGCGGCACCTCGTGCCGGGACGACGCAGTAACGAACCTCGCCTTGCGGCTGGCCGCGGGGCGCTGATAGAAACGACCTGATGCCGGGGATGCCCGGCATCGAGTGGAGAGAACGAAAATGGCCGACGCGCACGCAAAACCGCAACACGACTACCATCTCGTCAATCCGAGCCCCTGGCCCATTCTCGGCGCCTTCTTCGGGCTCGTGGTGACGATCGGCGCGGTCATCTGGATGCGCGGCGGCACGTCGCTCATCACCATCGCAGGCATGCTCGGCATCATCTACGTGTCGATCGTCTGGTGGCGCGACATCACCATCGAAGCGCAGACCGGCCATCACACCAAGGTCGTGCAGCTCCACCTGCGCTACGGCATGATCCTGTTCATCGCGTCCGAAGTGATGTTCTTCGTCGGCTGGTTCTGGGCGTGGTTCGATTTCTCCCTCTTCCCCGTCGCGCTGCAGTTCAACGAGGGCGCCACCTCGATCATCGAGGGTCCGAACACGATCACCCACGCCGCCGGCGTCTGGCCGCCCAAGGGCCTCGAGGTGATCGACGCCTTCCATCTGCCGCTGCTCAACACGCTGCTGCTGCTCTGTTCGGGCACCACCGTGACCTGGGCGCATCACGCGCTGCTGCACGGCGATCGCGACGGCCTGAAGAAGGGCCTGTGGCTGACCATCATCCTCGGCGCGGTCTTCACCTCGGTGCAGGCCTATGAGTATGTGCACGCGCCGTTCCCCTTCAAGGGCATCAACTATGGCGCGGCCTTCTTCATGGCGACCGGCTTCC
>CAZFPR010000034.1:10693-24873 GCA_964521045.1 uncultured Hyphomicrobiales bacterium | reverse complement strand
CGGCTTTCGACATCACGCTGGCGCGGCTCAAGACCGGCACGCCGCCGCGCCTCGACGGCAAATCCATCGACTGGAAGACGCTGGAGATGCAGCCCGGCGACAATCCGCCGGAGCCGTTCTCGATGCTGACTTCGAAGATCGAGAACCGGCAGGTCGAATGCGGAATCACGCGCACGACCGAAGCCACGCATCAGGTCATCCGCGACAACATCCATCGCTCGGCGATGTATTCCGGCCGCATCGAAAGCCGCGGCCCGCGCTACTGCCCTTCGATCGAGGACAAGATCGTGCGCTTCGGCGAACGCGACGGGCACCAGATATTCCTCGAGCCCGAAGGGCTCGATGACGACACCGTTTATCCGAACGGCATTTCGACTTCGCTGCCGGAAGACGTTCAGCTCGCTTTGCTCAAGACGATTCTGGGTCTCGAGAACGTCCTGATGAAGCGCTGCGGCTATGCCATCGAATACGACCATGTCGATCCGCGCGAGCTGCTGGCGACACTCGAGACGAAGAAGATCGCCGGACTGTTCCTGGCGGGTCAGATCAACGGCACCACCGGCTACGAGGAAGCGGCGGCGCAGGGGCTGCTTGCGGGGCTCAATGCCGCGCGGCGCGCAGGAGGCGGTGACGCGATCATTCTCGACCGCACCGAAGCCTATCTCGGGGTGATGATCGACGACCTGATTACGCGGGGAGTCACGGAGCCGTATCGAATGTTCACGTCGCGCGCTGAGTATCGTCTGGCGCTCCGCGCTGACAACGCGGACCAGCGGCTGACGGCGAAGGGTATTTCTCTCGGCTGTGTTGGCTCCGTTCGCGCGGGCGCTTTCGAGCGCAAGCTCTCGGCACTCGACGCCGCACGCGCTGAAGCGAAGTCGATCTCGGTCACGCCGAACGAAGCCGATCGATTCGGTATCGTTCTGAACCGCGACGGACAACGCCGCACGGCGTTCGATCTCTTGTCCTACTCTCACGTCTCGACCGCGCAGGTCGCGAAACTCTGGCCAGGCCTCTCCGCGCTGGAGCCTGCGATCGCGGAGCAACTCGAGATCGATGCGAAGTATTCGGTCTATCTCGATCGCCAGCGCGAGGACGCCGAACGCTTCCGCCGTGACGAGGCGATGACGCTGCCTTCGACGATAGACTTCGATGCCATCCCGGGCCTCTCGAATGAGCTTCGCGTGAAGCTCGCGACGGTGCGGCCGCAGACGCTGGGCCATGCCAATCGTATCGAAGGCATGACGCCGGCAGCGCTCGGACTTCTCGCGCTCCATGCGCGCCGCAAGGCCGGATGATCGACCCAGATCTTCTCGCAAAGGACCGCGAGGCGGCGCTTCGAATCACGCCCGTTTCACGTGAAACAGCGGAGCGGCTCGATCGCTTCGTCGAGCATTTTTTGAAATGGCAGCGCGTCGTGCAGCTTGTGGCACCGTCCACGCTCAACGCGCTCTGGACGCGGCACATCGCGGACAGCCTTCAACTGCTTCCGGATCTGGATGGCGCGAAAGAAGTTGTGGATGTCGGAAGCGGCGGCGGCTTCCCGGGGCTCGTGCTAGCGGTCGCTTCGCCGGAGAAAAAATTTCATCTCATCGAGAGCGACACCCGCAAGGCATCGTTTCTTCGTGAGGCTGCGCGCGTCACCGATGCACGTTCCGAAGTCTATGCGGAAAGGGTCGAGTCGGTAGCGAAACGGATTGCCACACCGATTCACATGGTCACCGCGCGAGCGTTCGCGCCGCTGCCGAAGCTGCTAGAACTTGCCGAGCCCTTCTTCGAACGCGGCGCAAAGGGCGTATTTCTTAAGTCTCAAGATATAGATGGCGAATTGACTACAGCCGCTAAATCTTGGAACGTTAACTATCAAGTAAGGAACAGCCTGACCGATCCGCGTGGTAGAATCCTGCTGATCGAAAAAGCTGAGCGGCGTTAATCGCGATCTGGATGCGGACCATGACAAACACACTTCGTCCCCGGACACTTTCCCTCGCCAATCAAAAGGGCGGGGTCGGCAAGACGACCACTGCGATCAATCTCGGAACCGCGCTCGCGGCCATCGGCGAGCGGGTGCTGATCGTCGATCTCGATCCGCAGGGCAACGCATCGACCGGGCTCGGCATCGATCGCAAGGACCGCGACCGCTCGACCTTCGACGTGCTGGTCGGCGACTCGGACCTTCAGGCGACGATTCGCCACACGGCGGTTCCGAACCTGCACATCGCTCCCTCGACGCTCGACCTCTCCGGCCTCGAACTTTCGCTCGCGCACGAGAAGGATCGCGCCTACCGGCTCCGCGACGCCATAGGAAAACTTTCCCGTCCGGACCGGCAGGCGGACGGCCAGTTCTCCGGCGACGGCTACACTTATGTATTGGTCGATTGTCCGCCGTCGCTGAACCTTCTCACCGTGAATGCGATGGCAGCATCCGACGCCGTGCTGGTTCCGCTGCAATGCGAGTTCTTCGCGCTCGAAGGTCTCTCGCAACTTTTGAAGACGGTCGAGCAGGTGAAGATCAACCTGAACCCGTCGCTTACGATCCACGGCATCGTGCTCACCATGTACGACGCGCGGAACAACCTCTCCGATCAGGTCGTCGCCGACGTGCGCCAGTTCATGGGCAAGAAGGTTTTCGACACGATCATCCCGCGCAACGTTCGCGTTTCGGAAGCGCCGTCTTACGGCAAGCCCGTGCTGCTCTACGATCTCAAGTGCGTCGGCAGCCAGGCGTACCTGAAGCTCGCATCTGAAATCGTGCAGCGCGAACGCGCGCTCGCGGCCGCGTAAGTGCGGGCGGCGCGGAGAGAGCGGTAATGGCGATGGCGGAAGAGCGCTCACGACTGGGACGCGGACTGGCGGCGCTGATCGGCGACGTCGGCGACGAGTCTGCCGCCGTCGAGCGGGCGCGCGGCCAGAAGCGCGTGCCGATCGAGTTTCTGAAGGCCAATCCGAAAAACCCGCGCAAGGTTTTCGATTCGGAAGAACTCGACAATCTGTCCGCGTCGATCCGCGAGAAGGGAATTCTGCAACCGATCCTGGTTCGTCCGGTCGGCGGCAAGAAGGACCAGTACGAGATCATCGCCGGCGAGCGCCGCTGGCGCGCGGCGCAGCGTGCGGGCATGCACGATGTCCCGATCACGCTCCTTGAAATCAACGACAAGGAAGCGCTCGAGATCGCGATCGTCGAGAACGTCCAGCGCTCCGATCTCAATCCGCTGGAAGAGGCGGCGGGTTACGAAAGCCTGATCGAGCAGTTCAGCTACAGCCAGAACGATCTCGCCAAGGTCGTCGGGAAAAGCCGCAGCCATATCGCGAACACGCTGCGTCTTCTGAAGCTGCCGAATTCGGTGAAGAAATATCTCTCGGAAGGAAAGCTCACCGCCGGTCACGCGCGCGCGCTGCTCGCCCATGACGATCCGGAGAAGCTTGCGAAAGCGATCGTCGACGGCGGCGGCATGAACGTCCGCGAAGTCGAGGCGCTGACGCCGAACGAGCGTAAGCCCGCGAAGGGAAAGGCGGGCGCGAAGACAAAGCCCGCGAAATCAGCCGACGTGCGCTCGCTCGAAAAGAAGCTCGTAGATCAGCTCGGCATGGCGGTTACGATCAGCAACCGCGGATCGAAGGGCGAGTTGAAGGTCAAATACAAATCGCTCGAACAGCTCGACGCGCTCTGCCGCAAGCTCGGCGTGAGGTACTAAAAGCCCTTGATTTAGGAGGCTTTTCGCTTGCCGCGTTCGGCGAGCGAGAGGATCGCACGTTCCGCAATCGCGTCGGCGAGCGCGGAAGAACGCCGTGTTTCCAGCTCTGCTTCGCCAAGTGCGATCAGCGCGTTCTCGAGCGAACGTGAACCGAGGCGGCGAAGCGCACGCTTGTGATCGTCCATACGCCGCCAGAACACGCGGTTTCTTTTCAAAACGCTTTCCGCGTCCTCGCCCGCTTCGATCTGAAGGCTCATGCGATGCAACGAAGAGAGATGGCGGATCGCCGCGTTGAGAATGCTCGCGGGCGAAGTGCCCTCCGCGCGGGCCGCGGAAAGGGCCCGCAACGCGGCCTTCGAGTCGCCCGCGGACGCCGCATCGAGCACATCGTCGATGGCAAGGCCTGACGCGTCGGCGACAACGGCGCGGACATCGGGAAGCGTGATGCGTTTGGTATCGCCCGCATAGAAGACGAGCTTTTCGATTTCGGCGCGCGTCGACAGCCGGTCGGAGCCGACCAGCGAGACGAGCGTTTCCTTCGCGTCCCGGTCCATTGCGATCCCGGCGCGAAGAAGAGAACTGTCGATGAGTGCCGCGATGGTTCTGGTGTCGTCGTCGTAACAGGGAATGACCGCCGCGGATTTCGCCGCCTCGCAGACCGTTCGCAGCGGCGAGTTTTTCGCAAGGTCGCCCGCTTCGATGGCGATGAAAGCTTCGGGCGCGGGACCGGTAAGCAGCGGCTTCAATCCGTCGGCGAACGAGCGGCCGCCTGCACGGATATGCAGGACACGCTTGCCGCCGAACAACCCGATGGTATTCGCTTCGTCGGAGATTCTTCCCGGGTCGGAGGCGAGCGCGTCGCCGTCGAGGGTAACGACGGTGAAATCGTCGGCGGACTTGCCGCGCACGTTTTTCAGCATTTTCTCGATGCGCTCGCTGACGAGACCGCGGTTGGGTCCGTAGATCAGCACGATCGGATAGCGCGGATCCGGGTCTTCGCAGAAGCTGTCGTAGTCGCTGCGGGGAATCGCGACCATCGTCTCGCGCTTTAGGTGCGGGTCAGGAAATAAGATGCCAGACGCGAGCGGATCTGCTGGGCGACAAGCTTGGCGGCGCGGTTCTGCGCATCGCGCACGGCGCGGATCGCAGCGTAGCGCTGCTGCGAGCGGTCGAGCGAAATGCGCGCGAGCGCTTTTTCCGTCAGCACGACGCGGTCGTTTGCGACATCGAGCACGCGGTAGGTGACGTCGAGCACCACGGTTTCCGAAGTCGCGCGGCCGGAGGTGACGTCGACGAGCGGCGTCTGCGAGCCGGAGGTGATCGTCATCGCAAGTTTGTACGGCGCGCCGACCGGATTGCCTTGGCCGCCGGTCAGTTCGAAAATCAGGTCGTTGCGGATTTCCTGACCGACCCGGCCCTGAATTTCGAGGACCTCGACCTGGCGCATCTCGTCGCGAAGCTTCGCGCCGGCGCCGAACAGGGTCGACTCGCCGTACATCGGCTGGAAGCAGCCGCCCACCGCACCCGCAATTGCGAGCACGGCGAGGCTTCTGCAAGCCTTTGAAATCATTGTGTTACGCGACCACATTCACGATTCTCTGGGGTACGACCACGATCCGTTTGGGCGCTTTGCCGCCCAGGGCCTGTTGTACCGCATCCAAAGCTAACACGGCCTTTTCAACCTCCGAAGGAGGGGCTTCCCGCGAAACCGTGACATCCGCCCGCTTCTTCCCGTTAATCTGAACAGGCAGGGTAATTGTGTCTTCCACAAGGAGGGCGGCCTCGACCGCCGGCCAGGGCTCCTCGGCGATTAACTTCTTATGGCCGAGCGTGGCCCAGCACTCCTCGGCGAGGTGCGGCATCATCGGGGCTGCGATGCGGACCAGGATTTCCGCGGCCTCGCGGAAGGCCCAGGCGAGATCGGGCGAGGGTTTCTTGTTCGCCTCGGCGGCTGCGCCGATCGCATTCGCCGCTTCATAGATGTGCGCGACGCAGCGATTGAAGCGCAGCTTCTCGATGTCTTCGCCGACATGGGCGAGCGCGGTGTGCGCGGCCTTGCGGACGGCGGTTGCGGCTTCCGAAAATTCCGCAGGTTTTGCCGTTCCGGGTTTTGCGCCGGTCTCGGCAAGCTCGTTCGCGATTCTGTAAAGGCGCTGCACGAAGCGCGAGGCGCCCTGCACGCGGTCTTCGGTCCATTCGACGTCGCGCTCGGGCGGCGAGTCCGAGAGCATGAACCAGCGCGCGACATCCGCGCCGTAGGTTTCCATGATGTCGTCGGGATCGACGGTGTTGCGCTTCGACTTCGACATCTTCTCGATGGGGCCGATCGATACCGGCTCGCCGTTCGAGAGCAGCGTCGCGCTTCGCTTGTCGCCGTCGAGTTCGATCTTGATTTCGGCCGGCGAAGCGAAGGTGCCGTCCTTCTTCTGGTAGGTCTCGTGAACGACCATGCCCTGCGTGAACAGGCCCTTGAACGGCTCGTCGATGTTCGCGTGACCGGTCTTCTTCATCGCGCGGGTGAAGAAGCGCGAGTAGAGGAGATGCAGGATCGCGTGCTCCACACCGCCGATATATTGATCGACCGGCATCCAGTATTGCGCGGCCTTGAGATCGGTCGGCGTGTTTGCGTCTGGCGCGGTGAAGCGCAGGAAATACCAGGACGAGTCGACGAAGGTGTCCATGGTGTCGGTCTCGCGCCGCGCAGGCGCGCCGCATTTCGGGCACTTTACTTTCGTCCAGGTCGGGTGACGGTCGAGCGGATTGCCGGGGCGATCGAACTCGATGTCTTCCGGCAATTCGACCGGAAGGTTTTCATCTTTCTCGGGAACGACGCCGCACTTCTCGCAATGGATCACCGGGATCGGGCAGCCCCAGTAGCGCTGGCGCGAGATGCCCCAGTCGCGCAGGCGGAACTGCACCCGGCGCTGGGCCACGGGACGGTTGCCAATGCTTTGTTTTTCAAGCCTTTTTGCGACTTCTTCTTTTGCGGCTTCGACGCTCATGCCGTCGAGGAAGCGCGAGTTCGCAAGCTTGCCGTCCTCGACGTAAGCCTCGTTACCGACGTCGAATGTTGAAGGATCAACGCCTTCGGGAACGACGACCGGACGAACGGGAAGTTTGTACTTGTGCGCGAAGTCGAGGTCGCGCTGGTCGTGCGCGGGACAGCCGAAGATCGCGCCGGTGCCGTATTCCATCAGCACGAAGTTCGCGATGTAGACGGGAAGCTCCCACTTCTCATCGAAGGGATGCTTCGCGCGAAGGCCGGTGTCGAAGCCGAGCTTCTCGGCCTTGTCGATGGCTTCCTGTGCGGTGCCGATCTTCTTGCATTCTTCGATGAAGTCTGCGGCCTTTGGATTCTTCGCGGCGATCGCTTTTGCAATCGGATGATCGGGCGAGATCGCGACGAAGCTTGCGCCGAAGAGAGTATCGTGGCGCGTGGTGAAAACTTCGACTTCGGAAAACTCGCCTTCGGACTTAGTCAGCATGAAGCGGCAGAGCAAACCTTCCGAGCGGCCGATCCAATTCTTCTGCATCAGCCGGACTTTTTCCGGCCAGCGGTCGAGCGTATCGAGCGCCTCGAGAAGCTCCTGTGAGTAATCCGTGATCTTGAAGAACCACTGTGTCAGCTCGCGCTGCTCGACTTCCGCGCCGGAGCGCCAGCCCTTGCCGTCGATGACCTGCTCGTTCGCGAGCACGGTCATATCGACCGGATCCCAGTTCACTTTCGAGATTTTGCGCTCGACTAATCCGGCCTTCCAGAAATCCAGAAACATCTTCTGCTGGTGGCGGTAGTAGCTCGGATCGCAGGTTGCGACTTCGCGGCTCCAGTCGAGAGACAAGCCCATGGACTTGAGCTGCTTCTTCATGGTGTCGATGTTTTCGTAGGTCCATTTTTTCGGGTGGACCTTGTTCTGCATCGCCGCGTTTTCGGCGGGCATGCCGAAGGCGTCCCAGCCCATCGGATGCAGCACGTTCTTGCCCTTGGCGCGCATGTAGCGCGCGACCACGTCGCCCATGGTGTAGTTACGGACGTGGCCCATGTGGATGCGCCCCGACGGATAGGGGAACATCTCGAGCACATAATATTTGGGGCGCGGGTCGTCGTTCTTCGTCTTGAAGATCTCGCGCTGGTCCCAGATTTTTTGCCAGCGGGGCTCGGCCTCGCGGGCGTTGTAACGCTCGTTTTTCATGGGTCTTTCGGGGCTTTGAAAACCGGCGGTTTGGACCACGAATCGCTATAGCAGGCAATGGTTTCAGGCTTGTCAGGGTGAACCGGACGCGCGAGACAAGCGAACATGAGCGAAAACGCGGCTGAAAACCTCGCCTATGTGCGCGGACAGATCGAAAAGGCGGCCCGCGAGGCGCGGCGGGAGCCTTCTTCGGTCCAGCTCGTCGCGATCTCGAAGACCTTCGGGGCCGAGAGCATCCGGCCGGTGCTGGCGGCAGGCCAGCGGGTATTCGGAGAAAACCGCGTGCAGGAAGCCAAAGCCAAGTGGCCGGAATTGCGCGCGGAGTATCCGGACATCGAACTGCATCTCGTCGGGCCGCTGCAAACCAACAAGGTGAAGGATGCGGTCGAGCTATTCGACGTGATTCAGACGGTGGACCGCATGTCGCTCGCATCCGAGCTTGCCAAGGTGATCGCTAAAACCGGCGGACGAAAACTTCCGCGCTTCTTCGTGCAGATCAACACCGGCGAAGAACCGCAGAAGGCCGGCATCGCGCCGGGTGACGCAGATCAGTTCATCCACGCCTGCCGTGCGCAGCATGGCCTCGTGATCGAGGGCCTCATGTGCATTCCGCCGGCTGACGAAGCGCCGGCGCCGCACTTTGCGCTGACCCGAAAGATTGCGGAACGAAACGGACTGAAGCTCTTGTCGATGGGCATGAGCGCGGACTTCGAGACCGCGATCAATCTCGGCGCAACGCATGTGCGGGTGGGCAGCGCGATTTTTGGAAGCAGGCCGAAGATCGTTTGACTTGTCGTCCCCGCGAACGCGGGGACCCATAACCACGATAGGAAGTTATTTTCTCTGAGGTTTTGAGCCGAACACCAACACAGGGAATATGGATCCCCGCCTACGCGGGGATGACATTAAGAGATCTCGATCCAGCAATCTCTCGCAAGTAGCGAAAGCAACTTTTGAAAATCTCCGCGCTTCAGCGCGATGCATCCCGCCGTCGGCGTGAAATCTTTCCGCGCGAAGTGAATGAACACGGCGCTGCCGCGATAAGGAATGCACGGCCGCGTGTTGTGGTCGAGTTCGACAATCAGGTCGTAGAGATGATCGTCGCGCCAGAGACGGTCGGCGTTGCTCGAAGGCGAAAGTTTTACCGGCCGGTTGTAGCTCCGGTCGCGAGGGTCCTCGCACCAGCCATCGCCGCTTGTGATTCTGCGCAGCGGCAGTCTCGTTTGCGGGCGAGAAAGGCGATCCGCCCGCCACCAAATCCGCAAGAGCCTGAACCGTCCGCGCGGGGTGCCGCCGTCGCCTTCGCGCTTGTTTGCGCGGATGCCGCCGCGGCCCAGGGCAACCGGAAAAACGCGGCTTCCGGCGATCAGATGCCCGCGCGTTGGGCATCCTGCCGCCGCCGAAACCCGAATCAGGCTTAAACCTCTGCCCTTCACTGCCTTTTCAGTCTCGTTCCGCCCGCACACAAAAGCGTGTAAACTCAAACTCTTGCTTGCCAAGACCGGTTTGGCTACTCCCCGGCCACGATAAACAGAAAACGGGTTTAGAAGCGCCTCATGGCCAATGCTCGCACGATTGTCGTCGTCGACGACGATGCGGAACTGCGCGACACGCTGATCGAGCAGCTCGCGCTGCATCAGGAATTCGCGACGGAATCCGCCGACAACGCACAGGCCGCGATCGAGCGCGCGAAACTGGGCCACATCGATCTCCTGATCATGGACGTCGGCCTGCCCGACATGGACGGCCGCGAAGCCGTGCGCGTCATGCGCAAGAACGGCTTCAAGTCTCCCGTCATCATGCTCACGGGCCACGACACGGACTCCGACACCGTGCTGGGTTTAGAGGCCGGCGCGAACGACTATGTCACCAAGCCCTTCAAGTTTGCAGTACTACTCGCGCGCATCCGCGCGCAGCTTCGCAGCCACGAAGCGAGCGAGGACGCGATCTTTCCGGTCGGACACTATTCATTCCGTCCGGGCGCGAAGCTGCTCGTCGATGAAAAAGGCAAGAAGACGCGGCTCACGGAGAAAGAAACCGCGATCCTGCGCTATCTCTACCGTGCCGGAAAAACGCCGGTGCCGCGCGACCAATTGCTCACCGAAGTCTGGGGCTACAATTCCGGCGTCACCACGCACACGCTGGAAACCCACATCTATCGTCTGCGCCAGAAGATCGAAAAAGATCCTTCCAACGCCAGCCTCCTCGTCACCGAGGGCGGCGGCTATAAACTCGTTCCCTGAGATCTGAATGGCGCTCGAAGACGACATTCTCTTCCTGCGCAAGATCGCGACGTTCCGCGTATTGGGGCCCGATGCGCTGCGCGTGCTCGCGATCGGCGTCGAGAAGCTTCACCTCCGCGCGGGCGATATTCTGTTCGAGGAAGGCGAGCCTGCGGATTGCGGTTATGCGATCGAGGCCGGCGTCATTCGGCTGCGGCGTGCGACTGAAAAAGCGCTCGACGAACCTACCCTGATCAGGGCGGGAGCGCTGATCGGCGAAAGCGCGCTTCTGATCGAGACCGACCGGCCCGCGTCGGCGATCGCGATGGAGCCTTCCACGCTTTATAAAATTCCGCGCGGCATGTTCATGCGCATGCTCGAGAGCGACGTCGAGGCCGCGGCGGGATTGCGGGAAATGATCTCGCGCCGGGTCAATGCCGCGCTTGACGATCTCGATACGGTGCTGCCGCGCTTCGGGCAGAAGGTCTAAGCATTCCTGCTTAGAGCGCGAATTCGACGATCACCGGGACATGGTCCGAAGGCTGCTGCCAGCCGCGCGAAGGCTTGAAGACGCTCATAGACCGCGCCGCGCCTTCGAGTGCGGGACTGGCCCAGACATGATCGAGCCTGCGGCCGCGGTCGGCGGCTTTCCAGTTTTCCGCTGCGCGATAACTCCACCACGTATAGAGTTTCTCTTCGTCCGGAACGAAACCGCGCATCACGTCGATCCAGTTTCCGGAATTGCGGGCGCGTTCGAACTTCTCGACTTCGATGGGCGTGTGGCTCACCACCTTCAACATCTGCTTATGGCTCCAGACGTCGTGCTCGCGCGGGGCGACGTTCAGGTCGCCGACGAGAATGGAGCGCGTTCCCTTTCTCGCTTCTTCCGTCATCGAGCATGACGAAAGTTCGTCCAGGAATTGCAGCTTGTGTCCGAACTTCTCGTTGAGCGCCGGATCGGGAATGTCGCCGCCGGCCGGCACGTAAAAATTATGGACGGTGACGGGCTTTGCGAGGTTTGCCTTCTTCTCGAACGTCGCCGAAATATGCCGCGCGTCGTTCTTGCCGCAGAAGAAGTTTTTGCTCTGATCCTCGAACGGATGCCGCGAGATCACGGCGACGCCGTGATAGCCCTTCTGGCCGTGCAGCGCGACGTGCCCGTAGCCGAGCTTGGCAAAATCGTTGAGCGGAAACTTGTCGTCGGGACACTTCGTCTCTTGCAGGCAAAGCACGTCCGGCTGGAAGCGCGCGAGGAAACGTTTCACTTGCGGGAAGCGCAGGCGGACGGAGTTGATGTTCCAGGTCGCGACGGAGAACGGCATTTTTTACTTTAGCGCGACAAAGGCCGAAAGCCGGCTTCCGATTTTCGCGAACACGGGCCGCGCCTACTGCTGATAGCGCGTGAAGTCGATCTTGAAGAGACCGGGATCGGGGCGCGTCTTCGCATCGAGATCGTACACCGAAACGGTGGTGTCGAAGCCCTGCGGGTCGGTGATGGTCCACTGCTTGAGCTGATTGTCCTTTGCGCCGAACAACATACGCAAACGATGCGTGCCTGCGATCTGCGACTTCTCCTCGATCACGACGGTGACGAACAGGTCGTCCTGAAACACCGAGGTGACGTTGCTGTCCTTGAGAAGATCGATCTTCTCGGCGAGGAGGAAACGAAGCGGCGTCTGCGAGAGCGGATAGATGTCCTGGGTCGCCAGCGTGCGGTTGCGCACCGCGACCGAGGAGCCGTCTGCGATCAGCTCGATCGGGCTCGGCTCCTCATACTCGAAGCGCACCCGGCCGGGACGCTGCATGTAGAACACGCCTTCGGTCTTGGAGCCGTCGGGTCCGATCTGGTGGAACTTGCCGACCAGCGTCGCGGTGGAATTGAAAAACTTCGTGACGCGCTCAAGCGAACTGAGTTGCCTCTGGTCGAGCTCGAGACCCGACTTGGTTGTCGCGACAATGGGCCCCTGCTTGGTCTGCTGCGGCTGCTGTTGTGTCTGCGCTTTCGGCTGCTGCTTGGGAGCGTTCTGCGCGAGCGCAGGCGCCGCAAATGCAGCCGTGCTGAGAATAAGAAGTGCCGAAGTCTTGGTCAGCCGATCCATCGTGCGTTCCTTCGTGCGCTCCTTGGCGGGTCCTTCAGGATTGCCGAATCAGGGGCTCTCGTCCCCGATACATAGTACCGGGAAA
This sequence comes from uncultured Hyphomicrobiales bacterium, assembly GCA_964521045.1. Classification (GTDB taxonomy): domain Bacteria; phylum Pseudomonadota; class Alphaproteobacteria; order Rhizobiales; family Xanthobacteraceae. The sequence continues at coordinate 12,582 of CAZFPR010000034.1, read as the reverse complement.
GGCGGGAATGTAGCGGTTCGCGGCGCGGCGTGAACAGCGCCTTCAGACTGCGTTTCTAGGAATGCGCTATGGCGATTTGGCGACGATTCTTGGGTGATCAGTTCCGGGGTCAATCCGCGCCGCCGCCGGCAAGAATCTCGCGTTTTCCCTGATGGTTGGGGGCCGAAATGATGCCTTCCATTTCCATCCGCTCGATGATCGTCGCGGCGCGGTTGTAGCCGATCTGCAAGCGCCGCTGCACGTAGGACGTGGAAGCTTTCTTGTCGCGCAGCACGATCGCGACAGCGCGCTCGTAAAGATCGCCGCCCTCCTCGCCCATGCCGCTCTTGTCGAAGACCGCGCCGTCCTCGCCTTCTTCCGGCTCGGCGGTGATTTCCTCGCGATACTCGGGCACGCCCTGTTCTTTCAGGTGGCGCACGATGCGCTCGACTTCGGAGTCGGACACGAACGGGCCGTGCACGCGGGAAATGCGCGAGCCGCCCGCCATGTAGAGCATGTCGCCCTGGCCGAGGAGCTGTTCCGCGCCCTGCTCGTTCAGGATCGTACGCGAGTCGATCTTCGACGAGACCTGGAACGAGATGCGGGTCGGGAAGTTCGCCTTGATCGTGCCGGTAATGACGTCGACCGACGGACGCTGCGTTGCCATCAGGAGGTGAATGCCGGCTGCGCGCGCCATTTGTGCCAGGCGCTGGATCGCGCCTTCGATGTCTTTGCCCGCGACCATCATGAGGTCGGCCATTTCGTCGACCACGACGACGATGAAGGGCAGCGGTTCGAGATCCATCTCCTCGGATTCGTAGATCGCCTCGCCGGTTTCGCGGTCGAAGCCGGTCTGCACCGTGCGCTTGATCGAGCGGCCCTTGGCGGCGGCTTCCACCACCGCTTCGTTGAAGTTCGCGATGTTGCGGACGCCGAGTTTCGACATCTTCTTGTAGCGCTCTTCCATTTCGCGCACCGCCCACTTGAGCGCGATCACGGCCTTGCGCGGATCGGTGACGACCGGGGAGAGCAGATGCGGGATGCCGTCATAGACGGAAAGCTCCAGCATCTTCGGATCGATGAGAATGAGGCGGCACTGCTCGGGCGAGAGACGATAGAGCAGCGAAAGGATCATCGTGTTGATCGCGACCGATTTGCCGGAGCCGGTGGTGCCTGCGATCAGCAAATGCGGCATGCGGGCGAGATCGGCGATCACCGGTTCGCCGCCGATGGTCTTGCCGAGACAGAGCGGCAGGCTCGAGGGCGTGTCGCGGAAATCTTTCGACTCCAGCTGCTCGCGCAGCACCACCTTCTCGCGCTTCGCGTTCGGCAGTTCGATGCCGATCGCGTTCTTGCCGGGGATCACGGCGACGCGCGCGGAGACCGCGCTCATCGAGCGCGCGATGTCGTCGGCAAGGCCGATTACACGCGACGACTTGATGCCGGGAGCGGGCTCGAGTTCGTACAACGTCACGACCGGGCCGGGGCTTGCATTCACGACCTGGCCCTTCACGCCGAAGTCGTCGAGCACGCTTTCCAGCATGCGGGAATTTTCTTCGAGTGCCTTGGCGGAGAGCGCAGGCGTCCGCGAGCCGCTTACCGCCGCGAGCAGATCGAACGGCGGGAGCTTGTAGGTGCCGCCGCGGCGGCGCTTCTTTTCACGCGAGGCGGCGGGCTTCCGGCGCGGCTCGTACTCTTCTTCTTCCTCTTCCTCGTATTCCTCTTCGTAATCTTCTTCATGGGCTTCGCCGTAGCCGGCATTTGCGTCCCTGCCCGGGACGAGCGTCGGCTCGCGGCGGATGTTCGATAGCGGCGGCAGTTCCGGGCTGCGCGCGAACAGCGAGGCAAGACGTTCGCGGAGCGTGCGTTTCGCTTTCCCCAAGAAGATCGAGACTCTGAAGGCCGCCGGA
>CAZFPR010000034.1:3847-10683 GCA_964521045.1 uncultured Hyphomicrobiales bacterium | reverse complement strand
TTTTCTCTTTCGGCGGGCGCCGGCCGGCTAGCCGCGCGCGCACCATATAGAAGAAATGGAAAACGCCGCCGAAGAATGCGGACACGCGCGTGAAGAAGCCGATGCGTTCGCGGACTTCGCCCGTCTCAGGATCGAAATCTTCGAAATCGTCCTGCGGCGGCGGTTCGTTGCGGAAGCCTGCGCCGAGCGCGATGCCGATCGAAAACAGCATCGGCATGCCGAACAGAAGCCCCATCAGAATGCGGCTCGCATTGGCGGTGGAGCCCAGAAGCAGCGACGGCAGAAAGATCAGCGAATCGCCGATCGCGCCCCCCAATCCCGTCGGCAGCGGCCAGCCGGCCGGCGAGCGGAAACACGCCGCGAAGCCGCAGGCGAGCAACCCACCGGCCAGCCAGAACAGGATTCTGATTTTCCAGCGCGGCGGCGCGCGATGGGTCATCACGAGCCAGCCCCAGACTGCGAGCGGGAGCACCACTGCAAGCGATCCGAGGCCGAACACCTGCATCATGAAATCGGAGAACGCGGCGCCCGCGCGGCCCATCAGGTTCTTCACGGTGCCGTCGGTGGCATAGGCATAATTCGGATCGGCCGCAGCCCAGGTTCCGAGCGCGACCAGACAGATGGCGGCGAAAGCGATCAGTGCGAAGCCGCGCAACTCCGCAAGGCGGCGGCGGAACGCGCTCACCACTTCTTCCGGAAACAGGCTGGCGTGTCGGGCGGAGGACTGACGCATCATGTGATCCAGTTACTTGCCGAAGGATGCGAGGCGCGTGAGCGCCTCTTCCGTGATCTTTATGTCGTCGACGAGCGCGACGCGGATGTAACCCGCGCCCGGATTTTTTCCGTCGCTTCCCGCTCTTGCGAGATAGCTGCCGGGCACGACGCGAAGCCCGGCTTGCTCGAACAGGGATTTGGCGGCGGTCTCGTCGCCGCCGAGTTCGGTGACGTCGAGCCACAGGAAGAAGCCGCCTTCGGGCCGCCGGTGGTTGAAGCGCTTCGCAAGAAGCTTGTCAGCGAGATCGAATTTCTCGCGATAGAGTTTCCGTGTCGCTTCGACGTGGTGCTCGTCGGAATAGGCGGCGACAGCGACTTCCTGCAACGGTTCTGGCACCTGGGGCGCGGATACGTTGCGAAGCTCTGAGAAAGCGGAAATGAACTTCTCGTCTCCGGCGGCGAAGCCGCAGCGGATTCCGGGAAGGTTCGAGCGCTTCGAGAGCGAGTTGAAAACGACGACATTGTCGTAGGAAGGTCCGCAGGCTTCGAGCGCGCCAACGGGCTTCTTATCGCCGAGCCAGATCTCAGAATAGCATTCGTCCGCGAAGACGAATGCGCCGTGCCTGCGCGCGCGCGTGATTACTCTCTCGAGCGTCTCTCGCGGCAACACGGAGCCCTGCGGGTTCGCGGGCGAACACAGATAGATCGCGATCGTACGCGCGAGCAGTTCGTCGGGCACGGCATCGTAATCGGGAATGAAATTGTTCTCGCGCCAGGCAGGCAGCGCCACGAGTTCGCAGCCGGTGACTTCCGCGCCGGCGCCGTAAGCCGGATAAAACGGATTGGGGACGATGATCGCGGGCTTGCCGCCACGCTCGCCGAGCATTCGCTTCGCGGTAATGCCTGCGAGAAACAGGCCTTCGCGGCTGCCGTTCAGCACCAGCACTTCCTTCGCGGGGTCGATCGCGCGGGGGAGCTGATAGCGGCGTCCGAGCCAGTTCGCGGCGGCTGTGCGAAACCGGTCCGTGCCGCGCAGCATCGGATACTTGCCGAAGCCCGCGATGTTCGATGCGATCACCGGCGCGACGAAGCTCGGCACCGGGTGGCGTGGCTCGCCTACGGAAAGATTGATGAGCGGCTTGCCGGGCTCGAGGCCGGCGAGCAGCTCCGTGAGGCGCACGAACGGCGACCGCACGTTTGCATGTGATTGCCGCCCGGCCAGACCGCTTGCTGTCATGCCCGCCTCAGAACCCTCGGATTGCAGGCACCGACATTAAGAATCGGCGGTTAAGGCCCGTTTAACCATCCAACGCCCCGCACCCGGCGTTTGCCAAGACCGCCTCAGCCGCGAGCAAACGCCGGGTGCGAGAGGGCGCTAGCGATTCATAATTCCAGTGATCCTTTGGTTCTGACATTCGCAAAGTGCCTGCTGCGGCTTAGTGCGAATGTCAGAACCGGATCACTGGGGACCGCTTGAAACGACGGCAAAGAAAAACCCCGGCTCGACGAGCCGGGGTTTCCTTACTTTTGTAAGGAAAGCCGGGATTGCTCCCGGCCTTCCTCTTAGTTGCAAGCTCTTAGTTGTAAGCGCGTTCGCCGTGATCGGTGATGTCGAGACCTTCGCGCTCCTGATCCGGAGTCGGACGGAGACCGATGATCATCTTCACGATGTAGAACAGGATCGCGGAGATGATGCCTGACCAGAGGATCGTGATACCCACGCCCTGCGCCTGGATCAGAACCTGGCCCATGATGTCGTAATCCGGCGAGGCAACCTTCAGGACCGGGCCGGTGTAGTCGGTGATGCCGACGCCGCCCAGCGACGGGGCAGCAACGATGCCCGTGCCGATCGCGCCGAGGATGCCGCCGACCGCATGGATGCCGAACACGTCGAGTGCGTCGTCGTACTTGAACATGTTCTTTACGACGGTGCAGAAGAAGTAGCACACCACGCCGGCGATGAGGCCGAGGCAGAGCGCGCCCATCGCACCGGCGAAGCCCGCAGCGGGAGTAACCGCAACGAGGCCTGCGACGATACCGGAGACAAGACCGAGCAGGCTCGGCTTACCCTTGGTGAGCCACTCGATGAAGGTCCAGGAGATCGCCGCCGCAGCCGTCGCAACGAAGGTGTTGACGAAGGCGTTGATGGCCGAGCCCGTCGCTTCGAGGTTGGAGCCGGCGTTGAAACCGAACCAGCCGAACCAGAGCATCATGGCACCGATATAGGTCATGACGAGCGAGTGCGGAGGCATCAGTTCCTTGCCGTAGCCGAGACGCTTGCCGACGATGAGCGCACCAACGAGACCGGCGATACCGGAGTTGATGTGCACCACCGTGCCGCCAGCGAAGTCGAGCGCGCCGAGCTTGAAGATGTAGCCCGCATCGGCCTGCAAGGTTTCGAGCGCGGCTTGCGCCTTGGCCTTTGCGTCGCCGGTAGCTGCGGCAACAGCCTTGGCAGCGTCAACCGTCGCGTCGGGACCCGCCCAGTACCAGACCATGTGAGCGATCGGGAAATAGACGAAGGTGACCCAGAGCGGGATGAACAGTGCGACCGCCGAGAACTTCATGCGCTCGGCAACCGAGCCGAGGAGCAGCGAAGCAGTGATCGCCGCGAAGGTTGCCTGGAACATCACGAAGACGAGTTCCTGCAACGCGACGCGATCGGAGAAGGTGACGGTCTTGGTGTCGTTCGCGATTCCGGCGAGGAAGGCCTTCGAGAAGCCACCGAAGAAATCGCTGCCGCCGGTGAAAGCGACCGAGTAACCGTAGATCACCCAGATCAGGATGACGATGCAGACGGTGTAGCCGACCTGCATCAGCATCGAGAGCATGTTCTTCGAACGGACGAGGCCGCCGTAGAACAGTGCAAGACCGGGTACGGTCATGAGAAGTACGACGATGGCCGAAACCATCATCCATACGGTGTCAGCCTTCTCGATCTTCGCATCCTGTGCGAAGGCCGGGTCGGCAACGAAGATCGCTGCCGCCAGCGCGAGAAGGCCCGCGCCAATGAGTTTCTTGAACGTCATGGGAGAATTCTCCATCACATGTCTATGAGAGTTACGGGGATCAGAGCGCATCGGCGTTCTGTTCGCCGGTGCGGATCCGCACCGCTTGATCGATCGAGAAGACGAAAATCTTTCCGTCGCCGATCTGGCCGGTCTTGGCGGCCCCGGTGATCGCGTCGATCACCTTCTTGACTTGGTCGGTAGCAATCGCGACCTCGACCTTGAGCTTCGGCAGGAAGTTCACCGCGTATTCAGCACCGCGGTAAATTTCGGTGTGGCCCTTCTGCCTTCCGTAGCCCTTGACCTCGGTAACGGTCAGTCCGTGTACGCCGATCGCGGTGAGGGCATCGCGCACCTCCTCCAGCTTGAACGGCTTGATGATGGCCATGACGATCTTCATTTGGTTCCTGTCCCCCAGTGGTGCCGGAGACAACTGCTGCCACCGGACGTTCTGATCGGACTCCGCCCACGGGAAATCGCTCCCGCACACGAGTCGGAGGCTCTCTAAGCAGAGGCCGTGCCAGACTCGGGCAGTCTTGCGGAATCGCTTGAGTCGCAAGGGCTTGGCTGACTCAGAAATGGGCAGCAGAACCCAAGGGTCTACGGAATGCCGTAATTTCGGTTCGGTCCGCCTAGTTTTTAGGCAGCCTTCGGTGGAGTGCATTGGAAAGCGTCACCCAAAGCAAAACGCGCAGCCGAAGGGCTGCGCGTCGCTCTGTTTAGGCTCTGGACGGCCGACTCAGGTGTGCACCGACTCCCCGTGCTGCGTGATGTCGAGGCCCATGCGCTCGTGATCGAGCGAAACGCGCAAGCCCACCATGGCATCGACGACTTTCAGGATCACCCACGTCACGACGGCACACCACACGAGAGAGATGCCGACGCCGATGATCTGGGTCACGACCTGTCCGGTGTTGCCTTCGAGCAATCCCTGCTGGCCCTGCGGCAGGTCCTTCGTGACCGTGAAGGCGCCGACGGCGAAAACGCCGACGGCGATTGTGCCGAAGATGCCGCCGATGCCGTGAATGCCGAACACGTCGAGCGAGTCGTCGTAGCGCAAACGCTCCTTCAGCCAGGTACAGGCCCAGAAGCAGAGTACGCCGGCGGCGAGACCGATCACGACGCCGTGCCACGGCAGCACGAAACCGGAAGCGGGCGTGATCGTACCGAGACCGGCAATGGCGCCGGAGACGATGCCGAGCATCGAGGGCTTCCTGCGCGTCCACCACTCCATCATCATCCACGCAATGGCGCCGGCGCATGCGGCCAGATGGGTCGCGAGAATGGCCATCGAAGCGCGTGGGGTCGCGGAAAGCGCCGAGCCGCCGTTGAAGCCGAACCAGCCGACCCACAGGAGGCCGGTGCCGACCGCCGCCATGGTGAGATCGTAGGGCGCGAGGTTTTCGGCGCCGTAGCCGCGGCGCGAGCCGAGCACATAGGCCGCAACGAGACCGGCGACGCCTGCATTCAGATGCACGACGATACCGCCCGCGAAATCCATTACGCCCATCGTTTGCAGGAAGCCGCCGCCCCAGACCCAGTGCGCGCTCGGAACGTAAACCAGAAAGAACCAGCCGATCATGAACAGGATGAAGGCCGAGAAGCGCATGCGGTCGGCGACCGAGCCCGCGATCAGCGCGCAGGTAATCACCGCGAATGTCTTCTGACAGGTCGCAAACAGCGATTCCGGAAGGTTCGTCGCAAGCGGGTTCACCGAGTCGAGGGTCATTCCCGTCATGAAAAGCCTGTCGAGGTTGCCGATATACGGGCCGTCGCCGGAGAAAGTCAGCGAGTAGCCGGCCACGAACCACAGCAGCGATATGAACATCACGCCCGCGAAGCACTGCGCCATGGTGGAGAGCAGGTTCTTCTTGCGGACCAGCCCCGCGTAAAGCAGCGCGAGACCCGGTATCGTCATCATCAGCACGAGCGCGGTCGCTGCGATCACCCAGGCGGTGTCGGCTGCGTTGATCGTGCTCGCCTGCGCGAACGCCGGCGACGCCGCGCCGGTCGCGCAAGCGGCTGCAAAAAGAGTCCAAAAGCGTTTCATCAAAGCCCCCCTAGAATTTTTGTCGCGCTGACTTTTTGCGCATGATCCGATTCGAAAACCGGTCTCCACTTTTCGGGATCGTGCGTTAGAGCGCGTTGTTGTCGGTTTCGCCGGTACGGATGCGGATCGCGCGCTCGATCGATGTCACGAAGATTTTTCCGTCGCCGATCTGTCCGGTCTTCGCCGCTTTCACGATCGCATCGACGGCGCGGTCGGCGTTCTCCGTGCTCACCGCGATCTCGAGGCGTACCTTTGGGAGAAAATGGATCGCGTATTCGGCGCCGCGGTAAATTTCGGTGTGGCCCTTCTGCCTTCCGTAGCCCTTCACCTCGGATACCGTGATGCCCTGCACGCCGACGGCGGCGAGCGCATCGCGGACTTCCTCGAGTTTGAACGGCTTGATGACAGCAATAACGAGCTTCATATGCGCCTCCCCTGCTGACGGTTTGTTTTTGAAGAATGACCGCCCGGCAGTGCGGCCCGCCCAAAAGAAGGGCGGCATGGTCTGCACAGATTATCGGCGTTCAGCCGGAATTTTAAGCGGGCGGGCGGGAAGCGCGCCGCTTTTTCGGCGACGGCGTCAGTCACTGCTTTTTTCGGGTTTTCGCCGGCTTTTAGGGTTTTTTCTTCTCGAAGCTCGGGTCTTTCTTCCGAATTAGCCCTTCCTGGGCGACGGAAGCGACCAAAGTGCCGTCCCGCGTGAAAAACTGGCCGCGGGAGAAGCCGCGGGCGCCGTTCGCATTCGGCGAATCCTGTGAATAGAGAATCCAGTCGTCGGCGCGGAACGGCCGGTGAAACCAGAGCGCGTGGTCGAGCGACGCTGCCTGGATCGAGCGGGAGAACACCGAGCGGCCATGCGGGATGAGCGAGGCATCGAGTAGCCCCATGTCGGAGGCATAGGCCAGCACGCAGCGGTGAATCACCGGATCGTCGGGCAAGGGTGCCGAGCACTTCATCCAGACATTGAATTTCGGTTCGCGATAATCCTTCGAGAGGTAGCGCATGTATTCGACCGGCCTCAGCTCGATCGGCCGTTCGCGTTCGTAATATTTACGCACGGCTTC
>CAZFPR010000034.1:1999-3788 GCA_964521045.1 uncultured Hyphomicrobiales bacterium | reverse complement strand
ATGTCTTTCTCGCTCATCAGTTCTTCGGGCATCGGCACTTTGGGCATCTGCGCCTGATGCTCGTGGCCGTCTTCTTCTTTCTGAAACGAAACGCCCATGGAGAAGATCGCTTCGCCGTGCTGGATCGCCTTAACCCAGCGCGTGGTGAAGCTGCCGCCGTCGCGGATGCGGTCGACTTCGTAAATGATCGGCACCTTCGGATCGCCGCCGAGAAGAAAATAAGCGTGCAGCGAATGGCACGCCCGCTCCGGGACGGTGCGATAGGCAGCGACCAGTGCTTGCCCGATCACTTGCCCCCCGAACACGCGGATGAAACTGTCTTTCGGCGAGTGACCGCGGAACAGATTCACTTCGAGCGTTTCGAGATCGAGGATGTCGAGCAGCGTTTCGACCGCTTTGGCCATCGGAAACCCTTTGTTGGTCTGGCTGGTTGCCGGGAAAGGCGTAACCTACATATCCTGCCGCCATGGACAAGCAAACGCAGGGCAAAGCACTGGACGTCGCAATCGCGGGAGCCGGAATCGCGGGACCGGCGCTTGCGATTGCGCTCAAGCAGAGCCTGGGCGGAGGATTTTCCGTCACCGTTTTCGACCCGGCGCTTTCTCGCGAACCCGCTAAAGACGAGCGCGTGGTCGCCATCGCAGGCGGCGCGCGGCGGCTGTTCGAAGCCATCGGCGTGTGGGAGCGGATCGCGGACGCGCAGCCGATCGTGGCTATGGAGATCACGGACTCCAAACTGCACGATGCCGTGCGGCAGACTTTCCTCGCGTTTTCCGAAGACGAGGACGGCGAACCGCTCGGGCACATGGTGGAAAACCGCGCGCTGATCGCGGCCCTGCGCGAGGCCGCCGAAGAAGCGGAAGTCGGGCTGATTTCGGCAAGCATCGGCAGTTACGCAGCTGATGAAAACTTCGTTCGCTTCGATGCGGACGGAAACGAGTACCGCACAAGGCTGCTCGCCGCAGCCGACGGCGCACAGTCGAAGCTGCGAACGCTCGCGAAAATTAGAACGATCTCGCACGATTACGATCAGTCCGGCATCGTCGCGACCATCGGACATGCGCGGGCGCATGACGGCAAGGCTGTGCAGCATTTCCTGCCCGGCGGCTCGTTCGCGTTTCTGCCGCTTACGGGCAACCGCTCGTCGATCGTCTGGACCGAACGCACGGCGGAAGCCGCACGCATCACTGCGCTTTCGCCTTCCGCGTTTCTCTCGGAGCTGGAATTGCGTTTCGGCTTGCGGCTCGGCGAACTCGAATTGCTGTCGCCTGCGCGCGCCTATCCATTACGTCTTTCGATTGCGCGCTCATTCATTGCCGAGCGGCTCGCGCTCGTCGGCGACGCCGCGCACGTCATCCATCCGCTGGCGGGACAAGGTCTGAACATGGGACTGCGCGATGTCGCGGCACTTGCGGAATGCATCGCGGACCATGCCCGGCTGGGTCTCGATCCCGGCGCGCCGGAAGTATTGGCCCGCTACCAGCGCTGGCGGCGCGCGGACACCATGACGATGGGCATCGTCACCGATGGCATCAACCGGCTATTTTCAAACGATTCGACGGCGCTCAAATATCTTCGCGATCTGGGCCTTGGCATCGTCGATCGCGCGCCGGCCTTGAAAAAATTCTTTGCCCGCGAGGCGGCGGGCCTCACGGGCAATGTGCCTAAACTTCTGCGTGGAGAGTATATTTAGTCCGCGAGCGGGCGTGCTTCTTCGGGCAGCATGATCGGGATGCCGTCGCGGATCGGATAGACGAGCTTGGCGGCACGCGAGACCAGAACCTGTTTC
>CAZFPR010000034.1:0-1989 GCA_964521045.1 uncultured Hyphomicrobiales bacterium | reverse complement strand
CCCCTTGGTCACGGTGCAGACCAGAATTTCTAGAAGCTGGGGGTCGACGGTGTGCCGTCCGGTGTTCATCGATTTCTCCGTGCTGGGAGGGTGGCGGCTGTAACGCCAAGCCTACTGTAAAGTTCCATTCTCGTCGCGCTCGCCCGCCGCCAGCGATATTTCCGTCGCTGCGACAAGAAGCTCCGCGCGGCTTCTGAGGTCGGGCGCTTCGAGCAACGCCTGCTTTTCCCGTACACCGAACGGCGACATCAGGGAAAGCCCGTTCACGAGCGCTTCGGTGGGCGCCTGCGTGATGCCGGACCAGTCGGCTTCGATGGAATTGGCGGCAAGATAGTTTGCGAGCGTCTTCAGAAGCGCATCGCGATCGACCTCGTCTTCGCCGACGCCCTGCACGAGATCTTCGGCGAAGGGTGCATAATCCACTCTGCACTGCCGGTAGGGCGTCGATACGTTCATTTCTTCGACGATGCGGAAGCGCGCGATCCCGGTGAGCACGACCTGATAACGGCCGTCGCCGGACTCCGCGAAGTTGGTAAGCCGTCCCGCGCAACCGACCGCGTACAGCGGCGGGACCTTGCTCGCGTTCTCTTCCGGCTCGTTGGGCTGGATCATCCCGATCACGCGATTGCCGCCGATCACGTCTTCGATCATCTGGAGATAGCGCGGCTCGAAAATGTTGAGCGGCAGCTCGGTGCGCGGAAGCAAGAGCGCGCGCGGCAGCGGGAAAACCGGGATGACGGCTGGAACATCCTTCGGCGTTCGATAGGGCGCGTTGATCGCCATTGGCTGCTTCGCTGGCCTCCGGATTTACGAGAAGAGGATGATCGAAAGTTTCTTGCGCGCGTCGACGGTTGCTTCGTCCATCGGGCCCCAGGCCTCGAAGAATTGCAGCAGCTGCTTGCGCGCCGCTTCGTCGTTCCATTTGCGATCTTTTTTGATGATCGCAAGCAGATGTTCGGCGGCGCTCGCCTTGTCGCCTTTTGCACTGAGCGAGATCGCGAGATCGAGCCGCGACTGATGGTCGTTCGGATCGGCATTCACCTTCGCTTCGAGATCGCCGGCTTTGCCGCTCACCTTGCCGGCCTGCTCGGCGAGATCGAGCGCGGCCCTGGCGGCCGTAATCGCGGGCGCCGCGGTTTTATCCTTCGAGGCATCCGCCGGGATCATCGCGAAGGTTTCCTTCGCCTGTTCGAGATCTCCGGCCGCGAGGTGGCAGCGCACGAGCCCCGCGAGCGCGCGGGCATTCGCGGGATCTTCGGTCAGCACTTCGGCAAAGAGCGAAGTCGCTTCGTCGAAATCGTTCGCGGCAAGTTTCGCTTCGGCTTCGTTGAGCAGTTCGGTCGCCGGATTGGTCTTGCCGGTGATCCGCTCGATGAAGGCTGTGACTTGGCCCTCAGGCAGTGCGCCGACGAAGCCGTCGACCGGCTGGCCCTTGTCGAACGCGAACACGGCGGGGATCGACTGGATGCCGAGCTGGCCCGCGATCTGCGGATGCTGGTCGATGTTCATCTTGACGAGCTTCACCGCGCCGCCGGCCGCGCGCACCGCCTTTTCCAGAACGGGCGTCAGCGCCTTGCAGGGGCCGCACCACTCGGCCCAGAAATCGACGAGCACCGGACGCTTCTTCGATTCTTCGATCACATCCTTCATGAAGGTCTGTGTCGTGGTGTCGGAAATCACGTCGCCCGTGTTGGCTGGCGCGACGCCGTTTCCAGGATTCAACTCCATCATTCCTGCTCCGAAAGTCCCGATTGGGCTTGGTTCCGGACCATAAATGGGGTCCGGGGCCCCCGAAAGCAAATCCGGGAGCGCTCCGGAGGCGCCAAAAGCCGCGTTAAGGCTCGCCCTATCGAAGGTGTTGCGTGCGCGAAGGGTTTTGCCTAGAACCCCGCTCTACCCGGCACCCCCAAGGGGGCGCCAACACGGACGCGGGTGTAGCTCAGGGGTAGAGCACGACCTTGCCAAGGTCGGGGTCGAGGGTTCGAATCC
>CAZFPR010000033.1:20390-25198 GCA_964521045.1 uncultured Hyphomicrobiales bacterium | reverse complement strand
AGGGCTCGTCGAGCCGCACGGCATAGGTCCTAAGCCGGCTCGCTACGGGAGCGTACATGCAGTCGGCTGCCGAAAACGCCCCGAACAGGAATTTGCCCCTCGCCCCAAAGCGCGTGCGCGCGTCAACGAAGATATCGCAGATGCGCTTGATGTCGGCTTTCACGTCGTCTGCGATACCTGCCTTCGGCAGCGCGATCTCCCGCTTGAGGTTCATCGGCATCGCCTTCCTGAGCGGCACGAAACCGGAATGCATCTCTGCCGAGATCGAACGCGCCAGCGCGCGGGCGGCGGGATCCTTCGGCCAGATGTCGAATTGCGGAAACTTGTCGGCGAGCGTCTCTAGGATCGCGAGCGAATCCCAGATCGTGTTTTCGCCATCGATCAGGATCGGCATTTTTCCGGCCGGCGAATAGGACAATATCTTCGCCCTCGACGCCGGATCGTAGAGGTTAATGACCTCCTCCGAAAACGGAATGTCGTGCTCGGCGAGCGCGAGCCATGGCCGCATCGACCAGGAGGAATAGTTCTTGTTGCCGAGGATCAGCTTCAGACTCATGTTCACACAATAAAAACGCGCGGGGCGTTTGTCACCCCGCGCGCTGTCGTGAAGAAGCCCGGCTTATTCCTTGTTGCGGACCATCGCGTCCAGGCTGAGCGGGCCGGCACCGGCCGCCGCGAGATAAAGACACGCGAAGCTGAACATGATCGCGAGCGTGCCGCCGTTGATGATCGGGAAGAAGTTATTTCCCGCATGGCCGAGGAAATAAGCAAAGGCCATCAGACCGGAGAGAATGAACGCCGCCGGACGCGTGAACAGGCCGATCACGAGAAGCGCACCGAGCACGAGCTCGATACAGCCGGCGATGCCGGCGGGCCAACTCGTCGGGGTAACGTTGGCGAGACCCGGGATTGCCGGGAATTTCAGAATCTTCGCCGTGCCGAACTGCAGGATGCAAAGGCCGGTAACGATACGAAGCAGGCTGAGAATCTGCTGCCGCCAGGAACTCAGGAACGTCTCCATTGGGAATCTCCATCAGGATTGGGATGCTCGTAACTCGTCTGTGGCTTCCCTCGCGTCAATATGAGCGGATGCAAGCGGCGGCTTGCCGGATTGCGTGCCGGTCTTTTGTTTCGCGAGACCACACAAAAAAGCAAAAAGCATGCGCGGCGCACACCGCGCATGCTTTGGTTTCGTTCGCCGCGGTTACGACTTCTTGCGAAGAATGCCGTCGAGGCTCCAGGGGCCCGGCCCGGCCGCTGCGATATAGATCAGGGCGAACGCATAAAGTGCTGCAAGCTCGCCACCGTTCACCACCGGATAGAAGCTACGCGGTGCATGCGCATAAAAATAGGCAACCGCGCACAAGCCGGACAGAATGAATGCGACCGGCCGCGTGAACAGGCCGAGAGCAAGCAGCGGCCCAAGCACGATTTCGAAAAGAGCGGCGTACCAGCTCGGCGAACCCGAAACCACGTTGTTCATCGGCGGATGAATCGGAAACGTAAGAAGTTTTGCAGTCCCGTGCGCAGTCAGCATGAGACCCGCCATGATCCGCAGAATGCTCAGCAATTGCGGACGCCACGGCGCCAGAAAGTTTTCCATATTGAGGAATCTCCACCCTTGTTAGGGCGTATAGTCGGCATAAACTTTAGTCATACGTCAATAGAGGCAGGTTGAAGTAACCGGGTTTCTACGTGCTGCGGCACAGCATTGTCCCGCGCCGCAAGAACTCACTTTTTGTCGTCGCGCTCATCCATCTCGAAGGGCCCACCCTCTTTCTTCCACCTGGAAAAACCGCCTTCGATATGCGCGACCGGCTTCAGCCCCATGCGCTGCGCCGTTTGCGCCGCGAGCGCCGAACGCAGCGCGCCTGCACAGAAGAAAACGAACTTCTTGTCCTCTGCAAACACCGGCTTGTGATACGGGCTCTCCGGATCGATCCAGAATTCGAGCATGCCGCGCGGGCAGGAAAACGCGCCGGGCACGCGCCCCTCGCGGCGGATTTCGCGCACGTCGCGGATATCGACCAGCACCGTGTCGCCACGGCCGACCAGCGCGAAGGCTTCCTTGGTCGGGATCGTTTCGATCTCGTTGTATGCTTCCTCGACCATCTGCTTGTGGCCGTAGGTGATCTTCTGCGGCATTCGAATTTCTCCTTGGCGGGCAACGTAGCGACGACGAGGTGAAACGCCAACTTCCGTGTCGTCCCCGCGAAAGCGGGGACCCATAACCACAGTCTTCGAGATGAACCAAGACAGGGGATATGGATCCCGGCTCGCGCGGCTACGCCGCTTGGCCGGGACGACGAAGGTTGAGACGCGGCATTTCAAATGCCACCATCGGCGCAAACGGAATCGTTCTCCATGTTCGGCCTCACCAACCTCGACCTCTTCGCATTCGGCTGGTTCATGCTGGCCTGGGCGATCCATGCCTACGTGGTCGAGCGCTCGGAATGGCGCAAGCAAAGCCTCAACTACCGCATGGATCTTTCGCGCCGCGACTGGATGCGGGCGATGCTCGGACGCGACGTCAGGATCGTGGATACCCAGATCATGGCCTCACTGCATCAGGGCACTGCCTTCTTCGCTTCGACCTCGCTGTTCGCGATCGGCGGCGCGTTGGCGCTCCTGCGCTCCTCCGGAGAGGTGATGGATGTTTTTCGCGCCCTGCCTTTCGCGTTGCAGACCTCGCGCACGGTATTCGAGATCAAGGTCGTCGGGCTCTTGGTGCTTTTCGTCTATGCGTTCTTCAAGTTCGCGTGGTCGTACCGGCTGTTCAACTATGTCGCGATCCAGATCGGCGCGACGCCGCAGGCGAAGCTCGCCAAGAGCAAGGCGGCAATCGCGCATGTCGACCGCATCGCGCGCATGATCACGATCGCGGGACGCCACTTCAACCGCGGCCAGCGCGCGATCTTCTTCGCGCTCGCTTATCTCGGCTGGTTCGTGAACGGCTACGTGCTGGTGTGCGCCACCGCGGCGGTGCTGTTCGTCGTGCTCATGCGCCAGTTCGGGCCGACCGCGCGCTGGCTGTTCGGCGACTAATCAGGCGACCGCGGTCTGCGGAGCGGCGGAAGAACGCTGCACGAGAAAATCCGCGATCTTTCCGGCGGTCGCGGGATCGAACAGCAACCTGCGGTGGCCGAGCCGCTCAAGCGTGAGCAACTGCGCGCCGGGCCAGTTCGCGGCCCACTTCTCGCCGGTCACGAAACGGACCATCGCGTCGTCTTTCGAATGAACGACCAGCGCCGGAATTTCGAGCGAGCCGATTTTCGGCATCAATTCGATCTCTTCGGGCCGGTAGCCGACAACTCGCTTCAGTTCTTCGAACAGTTTTTCCTTGCGCTCCTCGCTCATACCGAAGCGCTTCGCGATCGCGTTCAGCATGTAGGTCGGGCCGGTGGGTGCCGCGACAACGACCGCCCGCTCGACATCGAGCCAGCCTTCGGCGATCGCAAATGTCATGGCCGCGCCGCCAAGCGAATGCCCGGCGACCGCGCGAACGGGTCCGAGCGCTTCGGCAACACCGGCGGCGACCTGCGCCGCAAGCGGAATGGTGGATTGCGTGCCGCCCGATTTGCCATGTGCCGGCAGATCGAAGGCGACGACCGCATGCCCGCGCTTCACGAGAGCGGCGATGATCGCATCGAAACAATGGTGATCGTCTTCCCAGCCGTGCACGACAAGTACTGCGGGACCTTCGCCCCAGCGCCAGGCCTGCACCCAGGTATCGGAAACGAGGCCGATGCCGCCGCCGACCGGAATGCGCATCGACTGATCCGGCTTCGGCAGATCCGGGCGCTCGCGCGCGATCAGAAGCGGACGCTTGGGCTTCAGAAAATTCTGCACGAAGCGCTTCTGGAAGCGCTCCGGCGCGAGCCGGGCGTAGGTGCGAAAAAGAAACATGCGAAGCGCATTGTTCAGATTCGGAATGCTGGAGCGTGCCATCACGCAACTCCCTTCAACGGTGGATTCTTCAGAAGCGCTTCGAACGCGCGTGTCGTATGCGTGCGGGCGCTTTTGTCGCCCATCAGACGAACGCGCAGCAGATGCGACAGCCCGAGACCATCGATCGCGGCGGCGGTTGCGTGTTCGTCAGCCTGCGGCAGCGCCACCGCCACAAGACGGCGCATGAATTCGTAGAACTCGCCATTGTGCTTCGCGGCCTGTTCGCGAACCGGGCCCGGCACGTCGTCGTACTCGAAATGAGCCGCGAGGATCGGGCAGCCGCCCTTCCCCGAGCCGAGGCTGGGATGCTCGATCCAGTCGAGCCAGTTGTTGAAGAAAAGTCCGAGCCGCTTCGGCTTGTCTTTCTCCGCGCGGATCGGCGCGATCACGACTTCTGTAAAACGCTCGGCCGCGCGCATCAGCACTTCGACCTGTAGGGATTCCTTGGATTTGAAATGCGCGAAAAGCCCGCTCTTCGACATGCCGAGCCGGTCTGCGAGCGGCCCGAGCGTCACGGCGCCGATCCCGCTTTCGCTCGCCAGCGCCGCCGCCTCGTCGAGAATGCGGACGCGCGTGCGCTCGCCCTTGGAAGCGTCCGGCCCGAGCAATTCGCGGCCGTCTTCGGTCTGGAGGGTGTGACCCTTTTTGAGCGCCTTCACGATCATGGCAATTAAATAGCACGACCGTTCGTTTTATTCAAGGATGAAGTCGCGCAGGCGGACGGACAGCGAAACCCGCCTTATCGCCTTGTATCGCAATAGGAATTGGCTGGAACGCCCCAGCCTAGCGGTCCCACTCAGGCGCCCAGGACGGGCTGACGAGCCTGCCATCAGGCTTCGCCAACGCCTTCACCGCGCTCA
>CAZFPR010000033.1:19558-20380 GCA_964521045.1 uncultured Hyphomicrobiales bacterium | reverse complement strand
TCTGCCGGAGACAGCTCGAAATCGAAGATGCCGGAGTTCTCCGTCAGACGCTCGAGCTTGCTCGTGCGGGGAATGGCGACGACGCCCTGCTGCACGAGGTAGCGCAGACAGACTTGCGCCGCCGACTTCTCGTGGGCTCCTGCGATCTTCGCGAGCAACGGCTCGCCGCCGGCCCCGCCCCGCATGATCGGCGAATAGGCGGTGACCGCCATGCCGTTTGCTTCGCACGCCGCGATCACCTTCGACTGATCGAGATAGGGATGCATCTCGACCTGATTGGTAGCGAGCGGCTCGGTCGAATACTGCACGGCCTGATCGATCAGCGCAGTCGTGAAATTCGATACGCCGACATTCCTCGCAATGCCGTCGCGCTTCGCCTTGCAGAGCGCTGCAATGGTCTGATCGAGCGGTACGGAAGAATTCGGCCAGTGGATGAGGAGCAGATCGACATAGTCGAGCCTGAGGCGCAGCAGACTCTCGCGCGTTGTCCGCAACAGATCCGCAGGCGCAAGCTGCGTCCACCAGACCTTGGTCGTGACGAAAAGCTGATCGCGCGGAACGCCCGAGTTACGGACGCCCTCGCCAACCTCGCGCTCGTTCTCGTACGCCTGTGCGGTGTCGATGTGGCGATAGCCGAGCCGGATCGCCTGCTCGACAATTCTCCGGCACACCGCGCCGCGAATGTCCCACGTGCCGAGACCGAGCAGCGGGATGTTTGCACCATTCGCGGGGGCGGACTGGGTGAAGGGCATGTTCCTCGCAGCTCCACTGCTTTAGTTCTCGCTAAGACGAAGAACCCGCTAAGCTTATCTAATAGAGTGT
>CAZFPR010000033.1:0-19548 GCA_964521045.1 uncultured Hyphomicrobiales bacterium | reverse complement strand
TTTGCATCCCCGACGCCGCGAAGCGGCGATCGGGGACCCATAACCCCGGCGTCAGATGAAGTATGCCGTCTATATCCTGGCAAGCAAGCGTCACGGTACTCTTTACATTGGCGTTACCAATGACGTTGCCAAACGACTAAGCGAGCACCGCTCCGGTCATGGCTCGAAGTTCGTCCGCGAATACAAATTGAACATACTTGTTCATATCGAATTGTTTCAAGATTCACGAGATGCCATTGCACGAGAAAAGCAACTCAAAAAATGGAACCGCGACTGGAAGATCGCTTTGATTGAGCGCGAGAATCCGGATTGGCAGGATTTGACGCCTGACTTGATCTGAGATGCAGGGATTATGGGTCCCCGCTTTCGCGGGGACGACAAATCGTATTCTCTACTTCTTACGGCTCGCCTCGTAACGCGCTTTCGTTTCTTCGTTCGGCGGATAGAGGCCCGGCAGCTTCGCGCCCTTGAGCACCTCGTCCGCGGCCCAGGCTTCGAACGCCTCCTGCTCCACCGCATCCTTGGCAACCGCCTCCACGAGCTTCTGCGGAATGCAGACTGCGCCGTCGTTGTCGGCGACGATGACATCGCCCGGAAACACCGCGACCCCGCCGCAGCCGATCGGCTCCTGCCAGTTCACGAAAGTGAGCCCCGCCACGGAAGGAGGCGCCGCCACGGCCGCGCACCAGAACGGCAGGCCGACCGCTTTCACACCGTCGCCGTCGCGCACCGCGCCGTCGGTAACGAGGCCCGTGACCTTCTTCACTTTCATGCGTGCGACCAGAATGTCGCCGAAGATGCCGGCGGTGGTGATACCCATCGCATCGGCGACCGCAATCACGCCTTCCGGCATATCTTCGATCGCGCCGCGGGTTGAGCGCGGGCTGGCCCAGCTTTCCGGGGTTGCGAGATCTTCGCGCGCCGGTACGAAGCGTAGCGTGAATGCCTCGCCGACGATGCGCAGCGTGCCTTCGACCAGCGGCTTCGGCCCGCGCATGAAGCTCGAGCGCACGCCTTTCTTGAGCAGAACGGTCGTCAGCGTCGCGGTGGAAATTTTTTCGAGCGTCTTTTTCAGGTCGGCCGATAGCGGCATGATTCTGCTTCCAGCTAGATATTGAGAAGGTTGAGGAGATAGATCGCTCGGCGCGCGGTTTCCGCGTTCATGCAGCTTGCGCCGATCGGAACCGCGAGCGAGCCCTTGATCACGTCATGATAGAAGCCGCACTGCTGCTTGCGCGATTCCAGCCATACGCGTTGCACATCGCGAAGCTGCGTCTTCAGCTTGCCTTCGAACTGCCCCTGTAGGCGGCGGTAGGTCTCGTTCAGAATATCGTCCCACACGAGATGCTCGCGGCGGTAGCAGTCGGCCTGCCCTTGCGTGGACTGCGCCGCGGGCGCCGCAAGGCAGCCCTCTGCGATCAGGCCGATGCAACGCTCGGCCGGCTCGTTCTTCGATTCCTTTTCGCGGATGCAACTCTGGATCGCCTGCGAGTCGTCCGCGCGCAGCTTTTCCTGCGCGCCTGCTGCCCCAATGGTGACGAATAACGCCAAAAGAACTACAGCCGCTCTCATTTTCTTCCCGCCTTGTATTTCTCGTAGCCGCCCGCCCGAAGCTGGCAGGCCGGACATTTGCCGCAACCATAGCCCCATTCGAACTTGTTCGCGCGGTCGCCGATATAGCAGCTATGAGTCTGCTCAATCACAAGATCGGCGAGCGCCTTGCCGCCGATCCGTTCCGCCAGTTCGAAGGTCGCGGCCTTGTCGATCCACATCAGCGGCGTATGCAGCACGAAGCGCCGGTCCATGCCGAGGCTGAGCGCGAGCTGCATGGCCTTGATGGTGTCGTCGCGGCAGTCGGGATAGCCCGAATAGTCGGTCTCGCACATGCCGGCGACGACATGCTTGAGCCCGCGCCTGTATGCGACCGCGCCCGCGAAAGCGAAGAAGACGAGATTGCGTCCCGGCACGAAGGTCGAAGGCAGACCGCTCGCGGTCATTTCGATCTGGGTCGTGCGGGTCAACGCTGTTTCGGAAATCTGCCCGAGCGAGTCGATATTGACGACATGATCCTCGCCGAGCCGTGTCTTCCATTTCGGATCGAGCGCGCGGAGCCGCTCCAGAATGCCCGGCCGCACGGTCATCTCGATGCCGTGGCGCTGGCCGTATTCAAAGCCGATGGTTTCCACGCGAGGAAAGCGCGTCAGCGCCCAGGCGAGCGAAACGGTGGAATCCTGCCCACCCGAAAAGAGGACGAGCGCGCCTTCGGAAGTGTCGTGGTCTGTCATGCGGGGCGCATGAGTATCATGTCCTGCGGCCCCGCCAAGCCCATTAGGCGGGCAGCTACTTCGTCTTTTCGAATAGCTCCCGCCCGATCAGCATGCGGCGGATTTCCGAGGTGCCGGCGCCGATCTCGTAGAGCTTGGCGTCGCGCAGGAGCCGCCCCGTCGGGTAGTCGTTGATATAGCCATTGCCGCCGAGGCACTGGATCGCATCGAGCGCGATCTTGGTCGCATTCTCCGCCGCGAACAGGATCGCACCCGCCGCGTCCTCGCGGGTGGTCTCGCCGCGGTCGCAGGCCCGGGCCACCGAGTACACATAGGCCTTTGCGGCATTCATCGTGACGTACATATCGGCGAGCTTCGCCTGCATGATCTGGAAGGTGCCGATCGGCTGGCCGAACTGCTTGCGCTCGTGCAGATACGGGATCACGGCATCGATGCAGGCCTGCATGATGCCGGTCGAGCCCGCGGCGAGCACCGCACGCTCGTAGTCGAGCCCCGACATCAAGACGCGCACACCCTCGTTCAGCCCGCCGACGATGTTCTCCTCGGGTACCTCGCAATCCTGAAACACGAGTTCGCAGGTATCGGAACCGCGCATGCCGAGCTTGTCGAGTTTCTGCGCGGTCGAAAAACCTTTCATCCCCTTCTCGATCAGGAATGCGGAAATGCCGCGAGGGCCAGCGTTCGGATCGGTCTTCGCATAGACGATGAGCGTGTCTGCTTCCGGCCCGTTCGTGATCCACATCTTGTTGCCGTTCAGCACATAGCGGTCGCCCTTCTTGTCGGCGCGCGTCTTCATGCCGACGACATCCGAACCTGCCCCCGGCTCCGACATCGCGAGCGCGCCGACGTGCTCGCCGGAAATCAGCTTCGGCAGATATTTTTTCTTCTGGTTGTCGTTCGCATTCTTGCGGATCTGGTTCACGCAGAGATTGGAATGCGCGCCGTAGGAAAGCCCGACCGACGCCGACGCACGGCTGATCTCCTCCATCGCGACGCAATGCTCGAGGTAGCCGAGACCCGAACCGCCGAATTCCTCTTCCACCGTGATCCCGAGCAGCCCGAGATCGCCGAGCTTCGGCCACAGGTCGCGGGGAAACGTATTGGTCGCGTCGATTTCCGCCGCGCGCGGCGCGATCTCCTTCTGCGCGAAGGAGAGCGCGGTCTGCCGCAACATGTCGGCGGTCTCACCGAGCGCTAAATCCAGACCGGGTGCGCGATTGGGGATCATCGTCATACTCCTTGCGCGGCGTCCAACGCGGCGCGCGCTTTTTCCAGCACTTCTTTCGGAAACGCGCGCGACTTGTGCGCGTTGCGGTCGTAGCAGACACTCAGAAATTCGCAGGTCGCCGCCACCATCCCGCTCTCGCGGTGAATCATCTCGTGGCGGAAACGCACCTTCTTCTCGGAGAGATCGAGAATCCGGGTGCGGATCTCGACAAGGTCTCCCGGCATCAGCTCTTTCTTGTAGTTCAGCACCTGCTCGACAGCGGCAAGGCCGACCGAAGGCTCCTTGAGCATCGAGGGCGTCACGCCAATGTTGAAGAAGAAGTTCCAGGTCGCGGCATCGAACTTCTGCACATAGAAGGCGACGTTCATGTGCCCCATGTGGTCGGTCTCGCGCGGATAGACCGCGCCGAAATAAGTGGTCTGTCCGCTCATGCAGCCGCTCCCTGCATCGCGCCCTTGCCTTCCAGAAACATCATGGTGGCGAGCATGCGCCCGATCTCGGTCTCGACGCCGTTCTTCACCGCGAAGACCGCGCTTTCCGCGATCGTCAGCGTACGGCCCGGACGGATCACGCGGCCGCGCGCGATGAAGCGCTCGCCGGCCGCAGGCGCCATCATGTTGTACTTGAATTCGACTGAGAGAATGCCGGCTTCCGGGGCAAGCAGGGTCGAAGAAGCGATCCCGCAGGAAGTATCCGCGATCGAAGTGATCGCGCCGCCGTGCAGATAGACGTTCTGCTGGCAAAGGTCGTCCCGGTAAGGCAATTCGAGTTCGCAAAAGCCCGGCGATAACGCGCTGATGCGCGCGCCGAGCATGCGCATGAAGCTCTGGCGCTCGAAAATTTCGCGCGACTTCTGTTCCCACGCCGGATTGCGCGGCTCGAAGCGCGCAACGCCATCGCGCGGGCTTGCACCCGCCATCGGCCTTCCTCCTTGTGAAACCGTTTCTTATCGTTTTGTATCCATACGGTAGCGTATGGTATTTTACCCGTCAAACGGCTAGACCGGAGCCATGCCCCAGACCGCCCGCGTGAAAAAACTGCCGCGTCTCGACAAGCGCGCGTGGATCGCCGCTGCCTTCGCGGAGCTTGCGGCGCATGGCTGGGATGGCGTGCGCGTGGAACCCACCGCAGCCACGCTCGGTGTTACCAAGGGCAGCTTCTACTGGCACTTTGCCGACCGCGACGCGCTGTTCGCGGCGATGTTCGTACGCTGGGCCGAGGGCCGCGTGCGCGCCATCCGCCACGAGACGGCAGACGACGCCGACCCGCGCGCTCTGCTCTACCGGCTGATCGACCTCTATGCCCGCGGGCCGAACGCACAGGGCCTTGCGATCGAGCTTTCGATCCGCTCGCTTGCTAGATCCGACAGCAGGGCTGCGGATGCAGTCGCCATGGTGGACGGCGAGCGTCTTGCGCGCGTTTCTGCGCTGTTTGCGAAACTCGGCAGCACGAGCTCCGAAGCGGAAGCGAAAGCGTTTCTGTTTTATGCTTTCGTATTCGGGCAGAGCCTGATTGCGGGACGGCGCGACGCCTCACTGCGGGCGGCTGCGTCAGCGCTGATCGTCGATTGACCTCATGGTGAGGAGCGCGCTTTAGCGCGCGTCTCGAACCATGAGTGAACAACCTCATCCTTCGAGACGCGATGCTTCGCATCGCTCCTCAGGATGAGGTTACGCCCGTTGCCGTTTAGCTGCGGGTTTGCACACGAGCTCCGTAATTTCCGTGGGCCGCAGCGGCTTCGACAACAGATAACCCTGTACCTGCTGACAGCCCGCCGCACGCACGAAGCGATGCTGCGCCCCGGTCTCTACACCTTCCGCGGTGACCGACAGGCCCAGCGCGCGCCCGAGCCGCGCGACGCATTCGACGATGGCGGCGGCGTCTTCCTTCACGCCCAGATTCTGCACGAAGCTCTGGTCGATCTTGATCTTGTCGATCGGAAAACTGCCGAGATAGCCCAGCGACGAATAGCCGGTGCCGAAATCGTCGATCGCGAAGCGGATCCCGAACTCGCGCAGTTCCTGCAAGTCGAACAGCACGTCGTCATTCGCATTCAGCAGCATGCCTTCGGTGATCTCGATCTCGAGACGCCGTGGATCGAACCCGGTCTCCTCCACCACCCGCTTCACGCGCTCCGCGAGATTGCAATGACGGAAGTTCGACGGCGACATATTCACCGCGACCGAGATGTCGGGCCATTTCTTCGCGTGCTCGCACGCCTTGCGCAGCACCCATTCGTCGAGCTTGACGATCAGACCGGATTTCTCCGCAACATGGATGAAGTCGCCGGGCGGCACCATGCCGCGTTCCGGATGCTGCCAGCGCACCAGCGTTTCCACGCCTTCGATGCGCTCGCCATCGGCCGAGTAGAGCGGCTGATAGACGGTGAAAAACTCGTCGTGCCACATCGCGCGCTCAATATCGCGCTCGATCGCACGGCGGCTTTGCAGTACGGCTTCGTCCGAGGGATCGAACACACGATGCGTGCCGCGGCCATCCGACTTCGCGCGGTAGAGTGCAATGTCGGCCCTGCGGAGCAATTCTTCAGGCTCGCGGCCATGCTCCGGAGCAAGCGAGATGCCGAGCGAACCACCCACGTTGAGGACATGTTCGCCCGCGATTACCGGCTGACGCACCGTTTCGATAATGCGGTCGGCGATACGCCCGATCTCGTCGGTCATTGAAATCGGCGCGAGCAACGCGAACTCGTCGCCGCCGAAGCGCACCGTCATGCACTTCGAGCCGAGAATGCCTTCGAGCCGTTCGCCGACCATGGCGAGCAGTTCATCGCCGACCGGATGCCCGAGCGTATCGTTGATATCCTTGAAGCCGTCGAGATCGAGGAAAAAGAGCGCGAGTTTCTGCCCGGGCGCGAGCGCGGGAATTTGCTCACGCAGCGTTTCGACGAGGCGCAGGCGGTTCGCAAGTCCCGTCAGCGGATCGCGATAGGCCATTTCCACCGCGCGGCGCTCGCTCACTGCCAGTTCCTGGGTCGAGGCACGCATCGTACGCAGGACGATCAAAGTCACGAATCCGAAAAAGAGCGTGATCGCGCCCAGCGCCGGCGCAATGCGTTCCACGATTGCCGTACCCGGCCTTGTCGCATGCCAGAACAGCATCAGCGGCGCGCTGCCGTCCTCCATCCTGACTGCTATGCCGGTTTCCTGTTTCGCGTGGTTCGAGTTCTCGCTGAAACGCAATCCGCTCACCGAAACATCGGACTGCAATTCGTCGATCGATTGCTGATCGAAATAACTCACGACGGCGACGAGCGGCGGCGAATAGATGCGCTCTTCGCTGCGCGCGAATACCGGCGCATTGGCGACTACTGCCGCTATCGCCGGTTGACCATTGACCCGAACGAACTCCGACCGGAAGACCGAAGTCGGCGGCGGCGGCCGCTCACCGGCGTCGGCAGCCAGTAGTTTCTTGATGATATTCGCGTGTTCGAAGTTTGTGCGGACTGACGAAACGAGCGACAGCAGTGTCTGATCTATACCTTCGCTATCGGGTCTCTCCACGAGCGAGCCGTTGAGCGACGAATAAAGCGTCTGGCCCGACGGGTTGATGATATGGGCTTCGTTATAACGGCCGCCCTGATAGAGCCTTGCACCGAAGTGGCGATGCAACCAACGCGCCCGCTCGTCCGACGGCCTTTCGAGGCCGCTGTCCGGCAAGGCAAAGCTGCCGAGGTCGCTCTTGATTTTCTGCTTGAGACCGAGGACGGCCGCCTGCATCAGCTCGCGCTCGCGCGCACTCGCGCTCTCGTCGACGCGCTCGGCTACGAGCATGACGACGCCGAGCAGCGCGGCCATTGCCGCTGCTACGAGCAGACCGACGACGGCGACCAATTGATCGCCGAGCCAGCGTTTGTCGAAGAGCTTCCCCATGACTCTCACGTTGTTCTTGAGGAAGACGCTACGTCCGCCGTAATTAATGTGCGGTCAGCGAAGGCTGCAAAAAAGCTTCATTGGTTAAGCCCCGGTTAATCGGCGCTTATCCGAGCCGGAACCACCAGGTTGCAAAGCCGAGAAAGGAGAAGAAGCTCAGAATATCGGTCGTCGTGGTGACGAAGACCGCCGATGCCACCGCCGGATCGTAGCCGGCCCGCTGCAAGGCAAGCGGTATCAGCATGCCCGCGAGCCCGGCCCCGCACATGCTGAAGATGAGCGCCGCGGCGATTACCGCGCCCAGATAGAGGTTGTCGAACCAGAGCCCGGCCGCAGTTCCCAACAGCACCGCGACCGCGATGCCGTTCAGGAATCCGACGCCCAGTTCGCGAAAGGTAATACGCCGCGTGTTGCGCTCCGTCAGTTCGCGCGTTGCGATCGCGCGCACCGTGACGGTCATGGCCTGCGTCGCGGCATTGCCGCCGATGGAGGCGACGATCGGCATTAAAACCGCAAGCGCCACCATCTGCGCGATCGAAGTCGAAAAGTAGCCGATCACGGCGGCGGAAGAGAACGCCATGCCGAGATTGATGACGAGCCAGGGCAACCGCGAGCGCGCGGTATAGAGCACCGAGTCGGAGATTTCTTCGTCGCGCGCGACACCGCCGAGCGCCTTGATGTCTTCCGCCGCTTCTTCTTCGATGACGTCGACCACATCGTCGACGGTAAGCACGCCGACGAGCTTGCCGTCGTCGTCCACGACCGGAGCCGAGACCAGATTGTAGCGCTCGAACGTGCGCGCGGCTTCTTCCTGGTCGGCTGCGGCCTGCACGACATGCCAGTCGTGCGCCATGATGTCCGAGATCTTCACCGGACGCTGGGAGCGCAGGAGCTTGTCGAGCGGCACCGCACCGACGAAACGGCGATCCTCGTCGATGACGAAGATGGCGTAGAAGTCGTCGGGCAGATCGGAATCCTCGCGCGCGTAATCGATCGTCCGGCCCACCGTCCAGTCCGGCGGCACGGCGACGAAATCCGTCTGCATGCGGCGGCCCGCGGACTCTTCGGGATACTCGAGCCCCCGCTCGAGTTCCTGCCGCTCGTCTTCCGGAAGCTGCTCGAGAATCTCGGCTTTATCTTCTTCGGGAAGGTCTTCGAGAATCCGGACGGCGTCGTCCGAGTCGAGATCGCGCACGCCTTCGGCGACGACTTCGTTCGGTAGTTCCTCAAGAATTTCCTCGCGGACGATGTCGTCGACTTCGGTCAGCGCCGTAAAGTCGAAGTCGGTGCCGAGGAGCTCGACGAGCCTTGCGCGCCGATCGGCGGGAAGTGCCTCGATCAGATCGCCGAGATCGGCCTCGTGCAGGTCGCCCGCCAGCGCACGCACCTGCGGGGCGTCGGAGGCCGCAACCGAGCGGGAAATCGCGCTGAGGAAATCCGCGGAGACCTGCCCTTCCTCGTCGCGGAGCGGCAAGAGGAGATCGGCGTCGCGGCTGCCGG
The DNA here is from genome assembly GCA_964521045.1 of uncultured Hyphomicrobiales bacterium. Taxonomy (GTDB): domain Bacteria; phylum Pseudomonadota; class Alphaproteobacteria; order Rhizobiales; family Xanthobacteraceae. The sequence goes on along the minus strand of CAZFPR010000033.1, from coordinate 10,645 downwards.
CGGGGCTTTCGGCCTCGGGCATGTCGGCGAATCTCCTTCTTACCGGGCGGCGCGGATGCTTGCTTCTAGGCAGCAGGCTCCTGAGACGCAAACGGCCCGCTCTGCGCGATCTGCCGCGCCGCGGGCCGTCTGATCGTTCGAAGACTTGGTGCGGTCGAAAGGACTCGAACCTTCACGGTGTTACCCGCTACCACCTCAAGGTAGTGCGTCTACCAATTCCGCCACGACCGCAGGAACCAAGCCGCGAGGGCTTAACAAATCGCCCCCGCACCCTCAAGCCCGATTGAGTGAATTAGCGCAGGGTGGCCGGACGCGGCAAAAGGCGGGTCACGGAAACCGCGATGGCGCTGCCTTCGACCACCACGGTGCCCTTGGCGACCGGCATGTTATTGGCCAGAATCGTGACTTCGTCGTCCTCGGTGGCGGTCAATTCGATGATGGCGCCGCGGCCCATGCGCAGGAGCTGGTGGATGGGGACCATGGATTCGCCCAGCATCACCGATATGTCGCACTGGACGTCGTCGATCTTGGCCAAGACTGTTCCCCCTCACAAAGCCCGGTAAAATCTGCACAACTATGGTTAGCGAGACGTTAACAAGGGCTGTGGCCACGGATTCTTCTTCCCCGGCGGGCTTTCCGGCGCCGCCGGAGTGGCAGGTTTCAGAGGCCCCGGTCGGCTACGAGACCGCGCTGGCGCGGATGGAAGCGCGGGTGGCCTCGATTGCGGAGCGTAGCGAACGCGAACTCGTCTGGCTCCTGGAGCACCCGCCCCTGATCACCGCAGGCACCAGCGCGGGCGAAGGCGAGTTGCTCGTCTCCGATCGCTTCCCGGTCTTCGAGACCGGCCGCGGCGGTCGCTACACCTATCACGGCCCGGGCCAGCGGGTCGGCTACGTGATGCTGGACCTGAAGGCGCGCGGCGGCGACGTCCGTAAATTCGTCTTTGACCTCGAAGAGTGGCTGATCCGCACGCTCGCCGCTTTCGGCGTGACTGCGGGACGGCGAGAGGGGCGCATCGGCGTCTGGGTTGCAAGGCCCGAAAAAGGCGACGGCTACGAGGACAAGATCGCGGCACTCGGCATCCGCGTCCGCAAGGGCGTCACGTTTCATGGCGTGAGCCTGAACGTCTCGCCCGACCTCTCGCACTTCTCGGCAATCATGCCCTGTGGAATTTCCGAACAGCGCTATGGCGTGACCTCGCTTGCGGATGTCGGCGTTAAGGCGGGCATGGAAGATGTAGATCGCGCGCTGCGCGAACAGTTCGAAGCCGTGTTCCGCTAGGCCGTCGGCAGGAAAGAGAACTTTTCTCCGGCACGGCGAAGACCGAGCATCTCTTCCGCAGCCTCGACCACATCGATCGCAGTGACGAGCGATGCCGGCGGTCCTTCGCGGCAAGCTTCGATCAGGGTTTCGATCTTTCCGGGGGTGCCAGCGGCGACCGCTTCGACCGAACCGTCGCGGCGGTTTCTGACCCAGCCTTCGAGATCGTGCATTTCCGCCTGCATCTCGACGAAGGCGCGATAGCCGACGCCCTGCACCCTGCCCTTAATCGTAAGACGGACAAGTTTTCTCATCGCATGCGCTTCGCGCCGGCCGCACTTTGCTTCGCAAGATGATCGACGTAGCTGGCCGGAAAGTTCCAGTCCTTTGCCGCTTGCACAATCTTTTCGATGTAGCCCGGCGGCGTCACGCCGGTTTTGTCGCCGCTCGCGAGATAAATCAGCGCGCGCAGAAGCCGATCCTTGTATTTCACCGGCAAATGCACCGCCCGATAGAGCCCACCCGCGATGTCTTCATAGCGGTCGAGTGCCGCGATTTCCTTCGGCCCCACTTTCCAGAGCACGCCATGAACGAACGATCCCGGCCACGGAATGACCGTCGCGAAGCCAGAGGCAGCCATCACATACTTGTAGGACCGAAGCGCTGCCGCGCCATAAGGCTCCGCCTGCGGACAGAGCTGCGCCATGTGCGCCCGATCCATGTTCGAGCCGTAGGCGAAATAGAGACGGGAGGTCACGCCGGAGGAATCTGTTGTTGCTGCGGCACCGGAGCCGCGTCCTGCGAAACGCCGGGTCGTGCGCCGGTCACGATCGAATAGATCGCGACGATCAGCGCGAAGATGAACGGGAAGCCGATCAACAGGACGAAAAACCCGACGATCAGAACCGGATCACCGGTCAGAAGCGTGTGAATGAAAAGGATCGCAATCAGGACGCCGATCAGCGAGCCGCTTTGCTGCTGCGAGGGCTCCGCCGACTGCGTCACCGCCGCGACCGAGCCGGCGGCGAAACTGATCATCGCAATGATGCCGGCGAGATAAAGAAACGCGATGACGAAGGCGACCGTGCTGCCTTTGCCCGCGTCGCGCAGCCGCTTCGAATGAACGGCGAACCAGATCCAGGTGAGCAGCACTTGCAGGCCGAGATAGGGCCAGATGCCCGCACGCATGATGAACTGGCCGTCGAATGTCGAGCCCGCAACGATATTGATGAGGTAGACGCCGACGACCACGAGCGCGAAGGGCTTTGGCTCGATCGTCCCTTTCGGCGAAAAGAGAAGATCGAAGAGGTTCATCGGATCACGCGAATTCCAGAATGACCGCATCGACGGCGAGACTGTCGCCCGGCTTCACCGCGATCTTCTTGATCGTCGCGTCCCGCTCGGCACGGATCACGTTTTCCATCTTCATGGCTTCGACGATAGCAAGCTGGTCGCCGGCCTGCACTTCCTGCCCTTCCTTGACCGCGATGGACACCACGAGCCCCGGCATCGGGCAAAGCACGACCTTGCCCGAATTTCCGGCCTGCTTGACCGGCATGAGCTTCGCCGCCGCCGCTTCGGCATCGGTGTAAACGTAAGCCGTGACCTGCGCGCCGCGGAAGGAAAGGCGGAAGCCGTTCGCCACGGGCCGCACCTGCACGGCAACGGCCTGATTGTCGACCGTGCCGGTCCAGACGCCCGATCCCGGCTTCCAGTCGGATTTCAGCTTCACGAAATGCGTGGTCTCGCCATCGGCAAGGAAGTTTACCTGAATGGCGTCGCCGTTCCGGAAAACGTCGAGCGGATACTCGGCGGCGTTCAGCCAGACTGCGCGGCGACGGTCGCGCTGCACGAGCCGGCCCATCATCTGACCCGAGATGCGGCGTTTCCGTTCGCCAAGTACGTGATCGATCGCCGCAGCGACGGCCGCGATCACGATCGCTACCTCGCCTACCGGCGCGACCCCTTTGAAGCCTTCGGGATACTCCTCGGCGATGAAGCCCGTCGAAAGCGCGCCCGTACGCCAGCGCTCGTGCTGCATGAGCGCGGCTAAGAACGGAATATTGTGGCCGACGCCATCGACCACGAATTCGTCGAGCGCCTTGGCCTGCGCATCGATCGCTTCTAACCGCGTCGGCGCGTGGGTCACGAGCTTCGCGATCATCGGATCGTAGAACATCGAAATCTCGCCGCCTTCGAAGACGCCGGTGTCGTTGCGCACGGTCGCGGCGCTCATGCGGCCTTCCGCCGGTGGGCGATAGCGCGAGAGCCGGCCGATCGACGGCAGGAAGCCGCGATACGGATCTTCGGCATAGATACGGCTTTCCACCGCCCAGCCGTTGAGCTTCACGTCGCTCTGCTTGATCGAGAGCTTCTCGCCTGCGGCAACGCGGATCATCTGCTCGACGAGATCGATGCCGGTAATCATTTCGGTCACCGGATGCTCGACCTGAAGCCGTGTATTCATTTCGAGGAAGTAGAACGAACGGTCCTGCCCCGCCACGAACTCGACGGTGCCCGCGGTGTCGTAGTCGACGGCTTTTGCCAAGGCCACCGCCTGCTCGCCCATCTTCTTGCGGGTCGCTTCGTCGAGCAGCGGTGATGGGGCCTCTTCGACCACCTTCTGGTTACGGCGTTGGATCGAGCATTCGCGCTCGCCGAGGTAGATCACGTTGCCGTGCTTGTCGCCGAGCACCTGGATTTCGATATGGCGCGGATTGACGATGAATTTCTCGATGAAGACGCGGTCGTCGCCGAACGAGGATTTGGCTTCGGACTTCGCACGCTCGAAGCCGTCGGCGACTTCCGCCTTCGAGTTCGCGATGCGCATGCCCTTGCCGCCGCCGCCTGCGGAGGCCTTGATCATCACCGGATAGCCGATCTCGTCGGCGATCTTGATCGCGTGCTTGGCGTCCTCGATCACGCCGAGAAAGCCGGGAACGGTCGAAACCTTGGCGGCGGACGCTGCCTTCTTCGACTCGATCTTGTCGCCCATCGCCTCGATGGCGCGGACATTCGGGCCGATGAAAGTGATCTTCGCTTTCTTGAGCGCTTCCGCGAACGCCGCGCGCTCGGAAAGAAAGCCGTAGCCCGGATGCACCGCTTCCGCGCCGGTCTGCTTGCAGGCTTCGATGATCTTATCGATCACCAGATACGACTGGGCGGCCGGCGGCGGGCCGATGTGGACCGCCTCGTCGGCCATCTCGACGTGCAGCGCGTCCTTGTCGGCGTCCGAATAGACGGCGACCGTCGCAATGCCCATGCGCCTCGCGGTCTTGATGACACGGCACGCGATCTCGCCGCGATTGGCGATCAGAATTTTCTTGAACATGCCCGGCCCGGACTGACGCAAACCCTGTGTACTGGTTTGCGGCGCAATATAATCTTTGTCAATCAGCCAAGCGTCACTTGCGTTTCAGGCGTCACTTGGCCTTGAGGGACAACGCTTCAAGCCCGCCCTGCCAGACGAGCACGCCACAAGCGATGCTCAAGAGCACGGCAACGGGTATGCCGATAGCGGCCAATGCATAGGCCGTAAATCCGCGCCCCGCAGCACCGACGCCGATCGAAAACTTGAACAGATTGTTGGCGGTGACCGCGAGCACGATGCCCAGCGCCGCGGTCGCAGGAGCCAAGGACCCGCCCCCGATCCTGGCCAGCGAAACGGCAGCCGCGTCGGCATCGACCGTACCGGAGACGAGCGCGGTAATGAGCCCGCCAGCAGTCCCGAACCAGGCCGAGAACACTTCCACCGCGAATGTCACGGCGGCGATCAATCCCGCGAGCAACAGTGTTTCCTTCAACGAGAACGGGTTGCGGAGTTCGAAGGATTCTTTCGCTCGTCTTGCGGAACCCCGGAGCGCAAACAGAAGCCCGACCGACAAAGCCGCGAGCGCAGCACCGACGAGCGGCGCCGCCACCAGAGCGCCGACCGCGCGGTTCAGCGCGGACACGAGAATGAATGTCTTGCCGAGCGAGATTGCGGTCGCGATCGCGATGCTGGCCGCATGGAAGCGGAGTCCGTGCCTGTCGTTTGCGGCCGCGCGCGAAGCCGCAAGCGTCACGGCAGTCGAAGAGACGAGCCCGCCGGCTGCGGAAGAAATCAACGTCCCTTCCCTTCTGCCCATGGTCTTCACGGCGACATAACCCAGGAAGGATACGGCCGCGATCACGACCGCAAGCAGCCACACCTGCCGCGGATTGATGCCGCCGTACGGCCCGAAGCTTTGATCGGGGATGAAGGGCAAGGCCAGAAACGTCATCGCAAGAAGAATGACGGCGGCGCGCAACTCAGCCCACGTCACCTTCGCGAGCAAGCCATGCAGTTGTTCGCGCGTGATCAGCACGACCATCATCGCGACACCCGCCGCCGCAGCGATATTGGCATCGCCGAGCAGCGCATAGACACCGAGCAGAAACGTCGTCATGGCGGCGACGACGGTCGTGAAGCCAAAACTCTTGTCCGCGATGTTCTCGCGCATGCGGTACCAGGCGAACAGTACCGCGACCACCAGAAATGCCGTCGCGATCAGAACCGCGCTTGCGACTTTGTCTTCGAGACTTCGCGCGAGAAGCCCGGTAACTCCGGCAAGCAGCCCGATCAGCGTAAAGGTGCGAATGCCCGCGGTGCGCGTGCCGCCGCGCGCATTGCGCTCGCGCCACCCGCGCTCGACGCCTACGAGCAGACCGATCAAAGCCGCCACCATCAGGCGGCGGACGAGATCGAACTCCTGAAAGAAATTGAAATCCAAGGCAGCAGTTCCGGGCGAATTGATCGGCGCCGCGACGTTATCACGGCAGCGAGCCCGAAGTCAGGATGGAAGGAAGTTCAGGCCGCCCGGGACGAACGCAGCGGCGGACCATCCGGTTCCGCACCGTTGTCCATCAGCGCAAGCAGCGCACGCTCCGCGAAAGTTGGCCTGCCGTCGCGCATGATGCGCGTTGCAAGCCAGGCGGCACATTCGGCTTCGATGTCCTTGCCCGCGTCGCGGCGCGGCTCGCGCGACAGAGCCTCCTTACGCGGAAGTGCATCGCGGCGCGACGCGCTCAGGAGATAATTCGTGATCGCGCGGAAGAACAGATCGTCGAACGAGCCATGATTGTTTCTGCCCGCGAAGGCGTCGTGCATATCGAACAGCGCTTCGGCTTCCTCCGGCGAAACCGGCCCCTTACCGGCTTCGAGAACCCGGCGCAGGCGGGTCACGTCGCGCGCATCGAGCGGCTTTTCCATGTCGCCGCTCGCGAGAGCGGACAGCGTCCGGATCGCGAATACAGAGAGCGAAACCGTAATTTCGGCGGCCTGTTCGATGGTGCGGAAGAGCGTTTCGAAGCCGCCGCGGGTGGAAATCTTGCCCGCGGGCGCAATCGCACGGATCAGCCAGTTCGCTTTTTCAGCCGTGATGACGCCGAGCGGCTGCGAGCGGCGCAACAGGTGATCGGCCACCGCCTCGGCCATGAAGCCGCGCCATTCCGGAGCCGGATCGGTGAACTCGCGGTCGAAGGCGATCAGCGCCTCGGCCTCGTTCCGGCCGCGCACGCCCTCCGGGTAGACCTCACGCAGAAGCGAAACGACGTCGGAAGCGTCGATCCGCTTGGCGGCTTGCCGAAACTGCTCCATCGCGACCCCAAAACGCTACAAATTCCGGGGTGAAGTCTCGGGCCCTTATGGTTTCCAAGAGTTTAATGAAGCGCGCCTGAAGCCGCTCAAACTTTCGTCAAAGGCAGAATGGCGGCTGGGTGTTGCCCGAATGCGTCACCGCAATCCCCACTTGCAGCACTTCTGTAGGATGGCGGCGGGCGCCATATCGGTGAAAATCACCGGGGCAGGAGGTGTGTCATGGCGAAAAGCACTGGCATCCATCACATCACAGGAATCACCGGAAGCGCGAAGCAGAACTTCGGCTTCTATACGAAGACGCTCGGCCTTCGCTTCGTGAAGCGCACCGTCAATTTCGACGACCCGAGCGCATGGCACCTCTATTACGGCAACGAGACGGGCGCGCCCGGCTCCGCGCTCACCTTCTTCCTCTGGGACGGGGTAAAGCCGGGACGGCAGGGCATGGGTCAGGCGGTCGAAGTCGCCTACGCGATCCCGAAAGGCTCGCTCGCCTTCTGGGAGAAGCGTCTCGATGCGGAAGGATTTGCGCCGAAAGAAAGCGAACGCTTCGGAGACAAGATGATTTCGCTCGCCGATCTCGAAGGCATGAAGATCGAGCTGGTCGAAACTTCGAGCGCCGCAAATGCACCGGCTTGGGCGGATGGTCCGGTGCCGGCCGCGCGGCTCTCAAGGGGCGGCGACCCTGCACCACGTCGCCTTCCGCGCCGCGAACGACGCCGACGAAATGGAGATCGCAAACCGCATCCAGAACGTACTCTGCATCGACACCACCGAGCAGATCGACCGGATGTATTTCCACTCGGTCTATTTCCGCGAGCCCGGCGGCATCCTGTTCGAGATCGCGACCGACAATCCCGGCTTCACCTGGGACGAGCCGAAAGAGTCGCTCGGCACGTCACTAAAGCTCCCGCCGTGGCACGAGAAAAACCGTGCCGCGATCGAAAAAGCGCTGCCGCCGCTGGAATAAGAAAACGCCGCCCCTGCCGGGCGGCGCTTTCGTTCTTAACTCCTGCGGCAATGCGCTTTGCGGGAACACCAGCCGATCGACTGTTGCTTGGTCCAGCCGAATTGCATGTTGCAGGTGACGCATTCGGCTTGCGGCAGACGCGCGCAATTCGGGCAATCCTGCTGCTGAACCAATTGCGGCCGTGGCGTCATCTGTAGTGGCGCACTGAAATCATGTGCGCTGCCGGCAACCGGCGAGAAGACCAAAACGGCGGCGATCAAAATTAGAGAAACTGAAAAGCGATTCATCCCTTCCCCCTAGCGGCGTATCCAAGGACGCCGGCGAAAGCCTAGTTCAGCTCTTTCGAGGCCGGAAGGTGTCCAGGAACTTCAACTACACCCCCTGTAATTCCTATAGTTTTCTTGTGTAATTTTCCTATATCTGGAAACCGCCGAAGCCCTACATCCGCATCGTGCCGAAGCCGCGTTAAGCGCCGGCAACCACAAACAGAAAGGGCGCAGCTTCTGCCGCGCCCTCCTTGTGTTGCAACCTCTGAGGAAGGATCAGGCTGCTTCTTTATCGTTCTGCTTCTTGTTGTCGTTGTAATAGTAGTTCGCGTTCTTGCCGAGCACGAGGCGGCGCAGCATCCGGCGCATGCCTTCGCTCTTGCGCAGCGGCGATACCGTCGCCTGCACCGTGCGCATCATCGCAAGCTTCAGCGCGTCGAGCGCCGGATGTGCGTCGGGCGCCGCCTGCGGCAGACCCATGCCGCGCAGGAACGAATTGAAGACATAGAGATCGTTGCGGCGGCGAACCGCTTTAGTCTTCCAGGTGATCGCGAGCGAAATCGAGTGGCTGTCCGCGGTGCGCACCCAGTGCGGCCACTGGTAGGGAACGAACACGCCATCGCCGGGGAAAAGTTGGTGCGCGACACCCTTCGCATCGAATTTCGGATCGTATTTGATGTTGCGGTGCCTGGTCGCCGAAGCCTCGAGTTCCTCGACCGACGCGATCGAGTAATCGCGGTTGTCATAGACGTGGAAGAACTTCTCGCCGTGGATCTGAACGAAGAAGTTGTCCTCGGCATCGGTATGAAACGGCGTCGTCGAATTCGGCGACGAGACGAACAGGAAGCCCTGAATATCCTCGAAACCCGCATCATCCAGCGAGGCATGGCCGCGGGCTTTCGCAACCGACAAGAGCGCCTGCTCAAGAATATTGCGATAGGCCGGATGCGCATCCACGCGCTTCAGCACCATCCATGCACCGGCAGTCTCGATGCTCTTCACGACTTCCTCGGGCGAAAGATCGAGCGCCTGCACCTTCGCCGGATCCTGGCCGATCTCGGCCTTTCCGGAGCTGTATTCGATCTGATCGCGCGGCAGTTCGCGTACGAGCTTCACGATCTCGGGCAACGTCAACAGCGGATTGCCGACAAGCTCGTGCCTGATACGGAACGGCAGATCCGGAAACTGTTCGAAGGCTTTTGCGTCGGCTGGCTGAACCAGGCTCATGACGACTTCTCCTTGAGGGCGCGATAACGATGCACGATCCGGCGGGCGGCTTCGCGCAAGACGCGGCGTCCGGAAATCACAGAAGCGAAAATCGAGGCAGACGGCCCGGCGCGCAGCGGCATCAGTGTCTCCGCGAGCGCGAGCCTGCCTTTCCACACATGGTTGATCATCGGGTGATCGGCGGCCGCGGTTGAATCCACCGCCGAAAGCGTTTCGTCCGCGCAGAGATGCCGCGTCAGGTCGAGCGTGAGTTGCACGCCGGGCGAGTATTTCGACAGCCGCTCGTCATAGGCGGTTTTAAAGAAGTACCCGCGCTCGCCGTGGCGCAGCACGATCCCGGCGGCGATGGTGTCCGCGCCGCGCGTGAGAGTTGCCACCTCGAATTTTCCCTGGGGGCCAAGCTTGCGCGCGGTTTCCCGGATGAAGCGGTTCAACCCTTCCTTTGCGCCGAGTGCGGTGCCGCGCTTGCCCTTCCAGCCCGCGGCTTCGAGTTTCAGGAACTGATCGAGCGCGGCCTCCGTCTGCTGCGGCGATACCGACATCGAAAAGCGCACCTCGCCGTCGTCGGCGAGGCGATTGCGCTGGCGGCGCAACTCCTTCAGCTTCTTCGAGCCGAGCGCATCCTGAAGCGAATGCTCCGCACAGGACTTCGCATCGAGCAGCGCCCGCTCCTCGCGATGAAGCGTGCGCGGGGCCAGTCCCGATTTCGCGAGCGCCTTGCGGAAGGCATCCGCAGCCGGGCCTTCTTCGGCAAGCACGGAAACGAGAAGCGCGTAAGCTCCCGCTTCGCGAGCCGCCTGCAACAGGCCTTCCGCCGCTTCTTCGGCAGCGTCCTTATCAAGCAAGGGAACGCTGAGCGGCGCATAGCCGTGCCATGTCACCAGCACCGGCAACGGGAGCTTCAGCGCGCGCCATGTCGAAGTGACAGGCAGGAATCCGATGAGTTTCTTTTTCGCGGGACTGTCCCATGCGAGCAGCGCGCTGATCTTGTCATCGCCCGGGATGTGCTTTGTCACCGCAAGCGCCCACTCGGGGGAATAGAAAACATTCGGCTCGATCGCGCGCGAATAGAGGCTGGACCAGGCGCCCTGCGGCACCTTCTCGAGTGCGGCCATCTCGGCGGAACGCACAGCTTCCGGCCGCAAAACGGCGGCGCTTTCGCGGGTGAGACCGAAATGTGTATCAACCAAGGACAGCTTCCTCGCGTGACCTTCGGGAAACTGCAAATGCGTGGCCATTCTCTCCGTGCCGGAAAGAACCGCTCTCGTTTGCCCGCGTCCCTGCTCTTTTTGTTGAGACGGAGCCTAG
>CAZFPR010000032.1:20504-25379 GCA_964521045.1 uncultured Hyphomicrobiales bacterium | reverse complement strand
TAAGGTCCTTGTGACGAGCGGCAGGCTCGCCGGAACCGGGCGACTTCAGCCGCCGTAAACTCACGCATGCGTCTGCGCGAACTCACAGCCAACCGCCTTCCCGCTCCGCGCTTCAAGCGCCCTAGAAACGCCCCTCGGAGAGGAGCGAGATTGATATGAATATAATCCTAGTATGCGGCGAGAGTGAGGCGGAGGCGTTTTATTTCAGGCGCCGTCCCGGCCAAGGCACGAAGTGCCGCGAGCCGGGACCCATAACCACCTGCCTCCAGTTTCCAGCACTGGGGTTATGGGTCCCCGCTTTCGCGGGGACGACACAGATAGAGAAAAAGGCCGGACTTCTGTCTGGTGTTGGAACTCACTTCACCTCTCCCCGGTGGGGAGAGGTCGGCGCGAAGCGCCGGGTGAGGGGGATCGAATCTCTTTTACTCAGTACCCCCTCACCCCAACCCTCTCCCCATTGGGGAGAGGGAGTTAATGAAAAAGGCCGGACTTCTGTCCGGCCTTTTCCGTCTGGCTAGGGGTCGTCTGGAAACTTAAGCGGCGCCGGCGGCAATCCCCGAGGCGGGTGCGGGAATGTCGATCCCTTCCGCCGAATATTCGTTGAGCTTGTTCCGGAGCGTGCGGATCGAGATGCCGAGCACGTTCGCGGCGTGGGTGCGGTTGCCGAGGCAGTGCTTGAGCGTGGAGAGGATCAGTTCGCGCTCGACGTCGGCGACGGTGCGGCCCACGAGCGAGGCGGCAAGCTGATCGGAGACGGCCTGTGCATGGGCGACCGGGCCGCTCGGCGCGTTCGCGAGCGTGGTGCCGTCAGGCAGCCGGATCGCGTCGACATCGATCTCGTCGCCGGTGGCGAGCAGCACCGCGCGGTGCATCGTATTTTCCATCTCGCGGACGTTGCCGGGCCAGCGGTTGCGCAGGAGTTCGCGCTTGGCTTCCTGCGAGAGCGGCTTCGGCGAGACGCCGTTCACGTCGGCATAGTGTTTGATGAAATGGTCGGCGAGTTCGAGCACGTCCTGCGGGCGCTCGCGCAGCGGCGGGATTTGCAGGTTCACGACGTTCAGCCGGTAGAGCAGGTCTTCGCGGAAGCGGCCGGCGCGGACTTCTTCGGCCAAATTACGGTTCGAAGTGGCGACGATGCGGATATCGACCGGAACGGGGCGCGTGCCGCCGACGCGGTCGATCACGCGCTCCTGAATGGCCCGAAGCAGCTTCGCTTGCAGGCGAACATCCATCTCGGAGATTTCGTCGAGCAGCAGCGTGCCGCCGTTCGCTTCCTCGAACTTGCCGACGCGGCGCGCGATCGCGCCGGTGAAAGAGCCCTTCTCGTGGCCGAAGAGTTCGGACTCCAGAAGGTTCTCCGGGATCGCCGCGCAGTTGACCGAAACGAACACCTTGTTCGCGCGCGGGCTTTTCACGTGCACGAAGCGCGCGAGCATTTCCTTGCCGGTGCCGCTTTCGCCCGTAATCAGGATCGAGGCTTCGGAGCTTGCGACCTGTGCTGCCAGCCGCACGACTTTCGCCATCGCTTCGTCGCGGAAGACGAAGTCGCGGCCGTCGTCGGCGACCGCGGCGAGCACGGCAGCGATCAGTTCCGGATCGGGCGGGAGCGGAATGTATTCTTTCGCCCCGGCGTGGATCGCATCGACCGCGGCGCGGGCATTGGTCTCGACGCCGCAAGCGACGACCGGCGCATGCATGCGCTCGTCGGAAATTTTCGTGACCAGCTCGCGGATATCGAGCGTGACGTCGGCCATGATGAGGTCGGCGCCGCGCGAGCGCAGCACCTTGAGACCTTGCTCGATGTCCACCGCGTGGGTGACGCTGGCGCCGCGATCGATCGCGATCTTGGTCGCCGCGGAAAGCTGGCCCTTGAGGGTGCCGATAATGAGTAGCCGCATGGTTCTCTCCCCGCCGGTCAGTTCCGGTCGGCTTTGATGATTTCCGTCATGGTCACGCCGAGCCGGTCTTCCACGAGCACGACTTCGCCGCGCGCGACCAGACGGTTATTCACGAAGATGTCGATCGCCTCGCCGACCTTGCGGTCCAGCTCCAGCATGGTGCCGGGCGCGATCTTCAGAAGATCGCCGACATCCATGCGGGTACGGCCGAGCACCGCCGAGACGTGCACCGGCACGTCGAACAGTGCCTCGAGATCGGCAGCGCTTTTCACGGAGTGATCTTCGCCGGAGCTTGGGGCGGTTGGTGGCGCGCCGGCGTTGACGAGATCGACGTCGGCTTCGAGATCGGGCAGCGGCGGTTTCCTGTCGTCGCTCATGGCTTGCTCTCCGGCACTTTGGGCGTGCGCGGGGGCACGCCGAGATAATTATGAATCGCCTGCTCGATGCGGGCGTCGATGTCTTCCGAATTGCGCGAAACGCCGCCGTCGGCCCATTCGATCAGGCAATCGCCGCTCTTGATCGCGGGGTCGGGCAGAATCACGAGGCGGCTCGCGAAGCCGCGTTCGTCGGCAATCTTTTTCAGGCGGACGCCCGCGCTATCCGCCATTTCAGGCGAGATGCGGACGGCGAGGTGAGGAGCCGAGCGCACATGCGAGAGCACGTCGAGCACCAGCGCTTCGATCTCCGCGAGCGGCTGGCGTGCCATCAGGGCAGGCGCGAGTTGGCGCGCGATTGCGCCGGCGACGTCGATCGCTTCGCGCTCAAGCCGGGTTTCGACGGCGGCGAGCCGGCCGACGGCAAGGTGCACATCGGTCGCGATGCGCTCGAGCTGGGAGGCGCATTTCTGCTCGGCTTCCTTCTTCGCCGTTTCGAAACCTTCCCGGAAAGCGGTCTTTTCCGCTTCCGCGATGGCGGCGCGCGCGTTGCCGGACAGGTCGCCGAAGCGGCCTCCCGATCCGAATTCGGTGTCGAAGAGATATTTGGCGGGAGATTTCGTGCTGGCGGCTGTCATCAGTACACCAGCTCGTCTTCGGAGTTGGCGCCCTTGACGATGACGATCTCGCCCTTGTCGGCGAGGTCCTTCGCGGTCGTGATCATCAATGCTTGCGCTTCGTCCACGTCGCGCAGACGCACCGGCCCCATATTCTGCATTTCCTCGGTCATCATCTTGGCCGCGCGCTGCGACATGTTCTTCAGGAAGTATTCGCGCACGGTCTCGGTCGCGCCCTTGAGCGCGATCGTGAGCTTGGCTTTATCCACCTTGCGCAGGATGGTCTGGATCGCGCCGGAATCGAGCTTCACCAGATCGTCGAAGGTGAACATCAGGGTCTTGATGCGCTCGGCGGATTCTTTTTCCGTCGATTCCATCGCGGCAAAGAAACGGGATTCGGTCTGCCGGTCGAAGAAGTTGAAGATTTCCGCGATCGGCGCGTAGGGGTCGCGCTTCGAGGTCTGCGCCAGCGTCGACATGAATTCCATGCGCAGCGTCTGTTCGACGCGCTCCAGAACGTCCTTCTGCACCGCCTCCATCTTGATGAGCCGGTTGATGACGTCGAGCGCGAGCGGCTCGGGCAGCACTGAAAGCACGCGGGCGGCCTGTTCGGCGCGAATCTTCGACAGCACGACCGCGATGGTCTGCGGATATTCGTTCTTGAGATAGTTCGCGAGCACGTCTTCCTGAACGTTCGAGAGTTTCTCCCACATGTTGCGGCCAGCGGGGCCGCGGATTTCTTCCATGATCGCGTTGACGCGGTCGCCCGAAAGAAACTGGGTGAGAAGACGTTCCGTCGCCGAGGTATTGCCGAGCAGGCCGCCGTATCCCGAAAGCTGGCCCACGAAATCCACGAGCAGCGTATCGACGAGATTGGAATCGATCGTGCCCAGCCTCGAAATCGCGATCGAAAGTTCGCGGATTTCGTCGTCTTCGAGGATCTTCCAGACGCCTTCGCCGTGCTCCTGGCCGAGCGCAAGCATCATCACCGCCGCGCGTTCGACGCCCGTTAGCGGCCGGCCATTGTGCATGGCCGGTGTTTTCTTGGGCTTGGCTCCAGGCGCTGGCGCTGCGTTCATGATCTAGGTCACAACGTCCGCTCGTTCATCCACTGGCGGATGACCGAGACCGTTTCCTGCGGATTGCTCTGCACGAGTTCTCCGACCTTCTGCATCGACTTCTGATGCGCCTCGCCCATGATCTGCGCGGATTCGATGAGGCGCGATGCGGGATGGTCGGCGGGCGGCAGCGGAGCCTGCTGGATCTGCACCACCTGGGGCGCGAGCGGCGGCGCGACCGTCTGCACGACGACCGTCTGCTGGGGCGGTGCGAGCACTTGCGTTGTAATGCTTGGCGCGGTGGATGTGTTTCCGGCCGCGGCGGCCGCGGCCGCCGCTCTTTCGTCCGGCGCGATTACGCGGCGCACGAGCGGGCGCACGACGAAGAGCAGCACCAGCAGGCCGAGGATCAGCATCACGCCGATCTCGACCGAGCGCATGATGTCGTCGGTGGTGAAGCGGAACATCGAAAGGAAGCCGCCTTCGCCCGCGGATTGCGCGATTACGGTCGGCTCGGCGAAGCGCAGGTTCACGACTTCGATCATGTCGCCGCGCTTTTCGTTGAAGCCGATCGCGGAGCGCACGAGCGCTGCAATGCGATCGAGGTCTTCCTTCGTGCGCGGCTGGTAGGCCACTTCGTTGTTGTTACCCTTGGTGTAGGTGCCGTCGACGAGCACGGCGACCGAGATCCGCTTCACGCGCCCGGGCTCGAGCGTTTCGGTGCGCGTGGTGCGGGTAATCTCGTAGTTCACGACTTCTTCGGTCTTGCGGGCGTTGTCGCGCGCCTGTGCAGTCTGCTGCGGCTGCTGCTGGTTGCGCTGCTGGTTGTTGCCCGGAATTTCGTTCGAGACACTCACACCCTCGCCGCCAGCGTTGCTGCCGGTCGCCGACTGCTCTTCGCGCGTCTGCGTCGAGCGCACGACCCGTC
>CAZFPR010000032.1:19077-20494 GCA_964521045.1 uncultured Hyphomicrobiales bacterium | reverse complement strand
ACCCGTCCGTCCGGGTCGAAGCTGTCGGAGGTCTGCTGGATGCGGGAGTAATCGAGTTCGGCGGACACCGTCACCCGCGCGCGGTTGGCGCCGACCACGCTCGTGACGATGGCGTCGATCTGCTGTTTCAGTTTGCGTTCGAACGCGGTGTTGCGCTCCTCGAGGCCCGAGATTCCGCCGGCCTCGCCGCCCGAGCCGTCGGCGAGCAGCTGGCCGCGCTCGTCCACGATGGAGATGCGCTCGGCCTTCAAACCGCGCACGGCGCTGGCGACCAGATGCCGGATCGCGCGCACCTGCGACATTTCCAGCGACCCGCGGACCTGAAGCACGATGGACGCGGACGGCTCCTGCCGGTCGCGTGCAAACAACTGGCGTTCGGGAATGACGAGATGGACCCGCGCCGCGGCAATGCGGTCGATCGAGCGGATGGTGCGCGAAAGTTCGCCTTCCAGCGCGCGAACATGATTGACGTTCTGCACGAACGACGTGGTGCCGAGCGTGTCGGTGCGGTCGAAGATTTCGTAGCCGACGCTGCCGCCGCGCGGCAGGCCGGTTTCCGCGAGCCGCATGCGGGTGCGGGCGACCTTGTCCTTCGGGATCAGAATCGTCGCGCCTTCGCCCTTGATTTCGTAGGGCGTGCCCTGCGCCTCGAGTTCGCGGACGATGCGCGCGGAGTCGTCGAGCGTCAGCTCGGTGAAGAGCGGCGCCATGGCGGGGGCCGAAACGCGCGCGATAATGAAGAGGAAAAAGAAGATCAGTGCTGCTGCGACAGCGCCCATCGCGGCAAGACGCGCGGCGCCGAGCGTGCGGAAGAACTCGCCAATTCCGTTCAAGAAACTCTCCCCAGCCGCCACCCGAATGGGAGGCACTAGGCAGAAATTTCCCTGTTCATGGTTTCCAAATGGTTAACGCCTTCAGATTCCAGCGGATTCCTAGGCTTTGAGAGAATATTGGTAATATGGTAGTGGAGGGCGGCGGGCCTCAGCCTTAAGGTACTAAATTACCTTTCGAATCAGTGCCCTGCGGAATTGATCTCCAGCAAGGCAGTTGCCGCGACGTTGTGCCCCTTCCTTGATACTCTTCTAAAGACGAATGTAAGTAGCGGTCACGGAATCGCCGGAAACGGGCAAACTTGAAGTCCTCTGCGTACGAACAAATCTTTCAAAAGGCGCTGGACGGCCTTCATGCCGAACGGCGCTATCGCGTGTTCACCCCGATCGAGCGCGACACCGCGCGTTTTCCGCGGGCCACCTGGCATTCGCCGGACGGGCGCAAGGAAATCGTCGTCTGGTGTTCGAACGACTATCTCGGCATGGGCCGGCACCCAAAAGTCATCGAAGCGATGACCGCCACCGCGAAGGAATGCGGCACCGGCGCGGGCGGCACGCGCAATATCGCGGGCAACAGCCAGCATATC
>CAZFPR010000032.1:18386-19067 GCA_964521045.1 uncultured Hyphomicrobiales bacterium | reverse complement strand
CGCTGGTTTTCAGTTCAGGCTACGTCTCCAACCAGACCGGCATCGCGACCATCGCGAAGTTGCTGCCCAACTGCCTCATTCTTTCGGACGAACTGAATCATAATTCGATGATCGAGGGCGTGCGCCAGTCCGGCGCGCAGAAGATCGTCTTCCGCCACAACGATCTCGCGCATCTCGAGGAACTGCTCAAAGGCGCGGGCGACCGGCCGAAGCTCGTCGTGTTCGAGAGCATCTACTCCATGGACGGCGATGTCGCGCCGATCGGCGCGATCTGCGATCTCGCGGAACGCTATGGCGCGATGACCTATCTGGACGAGGTGCATGCGGTCGGCATGTACGGCTCGCGCGGGGCGGGCGTCGCGGAACGCGACGGCGTCATGGCGCGCGTCGATGTCATCGAAGGCACGCTCGGCAAGGCGTTCGGCGTCGTCGGCGGCTACATCGCGGGCAGCCGCGCGGTCTGCGACGCGGTGCGCTCTTTCGCTCCGGGTTTCATTTTCACGACTGCATTGCCGCCGGCGATTGCGGCTGCGGCTACCGCTTCGATCGCGCATCTCAAGGCCTCGCAAAGCGAGCGCATCGGGCATCGGGCGCAGGTCGCCCGCGCGAAGTCGGAAATGTTCAAGGCGGGCCTGCCGGTCATGCCCGGCAATACGCACATCATTCCGCTGATGGTGGGGG
>CAZFPR010000032.1:10885-18376 GCA_964521045.1 uncultured Hyphomicrobiales bacterium | reverse complement strand
CAGCGCTCTGCAAGGCGGCGAGCGACATGCTGCTTGCCGACCACGGCATCTATGTGCAGCCGATCAATTATCCGACCGTGCCGCGCGGCGCTGAGCGTCTTCGCATCACGCCGTCGCCGCTGCACGACGACAAGCTGATCGCCGAACTCGTCGATGCACTGGTCGATGTCTGGCACAAGCTCGGCCTGACCTTCGCGCGCACGCCGCAGGCGGCGGAGTAACTGCTTTTTTCCGTCCCATGCTAACCTCATCCTGATGAGCGCCCGCAGGGCGCGTCTCGAAGGATGAGCGTATGTCGGCTTGGGTTTACATACTTAAGTGCAGCGACGGCTCGTACTACACAGGATCGACGCGGACCGATCTCGAAATACGGGTCGCGCAGCATCAAGCGGGAGCACTTGAAGGCTACACCGCAGCGAGACGGCCTGTTCAACTCGTCTATTCGGAATATTTCGAACGCATTACTGATGCGATCGCTTCTGAGCGCAGGATCAAGGGCTGGTCGCGTGCGAAGAAAGAAGCGCTGATAAGTGGAGATTTCGATAGATTGAAAGTGCTTGCCAAGCCTCATCCTTCGAGACGCGCTCGCTATCGCTCGCGCTCCTCAGGATGAGGCTCTAATTCCTCACAATGAGGTTTCTTTCCTCATCCTGAGGAGGCGGCGAAGCCGCCGTCTCGAAGGATGAGGCTTAATGCCTCTTCGCCTTCCCGACGCCGAGATAGCGCTCCAGGGTCTGCGGCTGATTGCGCAGTTCGCTGCTTGCGGATTCGTGCACGATCGTGCCGCGCTCCAGAATTACCGCGCGGTCGGTGACGCCTAAAATCTTCTGCGGGCTTTGCTCGACCAGAATTGCCGTCAGCTTTTCCTCGGTAATGATCCGCTGCAACGCGGCCAGCAACTCGTCCACGATGATCGGCGCGAGCCCTTCGAGCGGTTCGTCGAGCAAGAGCAGTTTCGGATTCAGCACGAGCGCGCGGCCGACAGCCAACATCTGCTGTTCGCCGCCCGACAGCTGGCTGCCGAGATTGCCGCGCCTTTCCGCAAGGCGCGGAAACATCTGAAACACGCGCTCGGGCGTCCACGTGCCGGGCATCGCAACTGCGGTAAGATTCTCGGTCACGGTAAGCGACTTGAAAATATTCCGCTCCTGCGGAACCCAGCCGATGCCGGCAGCCGCGCGCTGGTCGGGACGCAGCGCCGTGATGTCCTTGCCGCCGAGAAATATTCTACCGCTGAAGCGGCGCGTGACGCCGACGATGGAATTCACGAGCGTCGTCTTGCCCATGCCGTTGCGGCCGAGCAGCGCGAGCGAACGGCCCTGTTCGAGAATGAGAGAAAGATCCGGCAGGACTACCGCTTCGCCGTAGCCCGCGCGCAGATGTTCGATACGGAGCGCTTCAGTCATCGCTGCGCTCCCCCAGATAGACGGCGCGCACGCGCGGGTCGTTTTCGATTTCTTTCGGTTCGCCCTCGACGAACAGCTTGCCTTCGACCAGCACGGAAATGCGGTCGGCAAAGCCGAACACAATATCCATATCGTGCTCGATCAGAAGCACGGTCACGTCTTTCGGCAGTGCCGCGACGGTTTCGAGGATTTCGTGGCGCTCCGCTTCCGGCACGCCGGCGGCGGGCTCGTCGAGCAGAAGTACGCGCGGCTTTCCCGCGATGGCGAGCGCGATCTCGAGCTGGCGCTGCTTGCCGTAGGGCAGGGAGGAGGTGCTCTCGTTGAGCACATCGGCCAGGCCGAATTGTTTCGCGAGCGCGACGGCCTCGGCGACGATCTTTTCGTCAGTACCGAATGCGCGCCAGATTTTCGTGCCGAGTTTCTCCCGCTCGCCGATCACGAGCGCGATGGATTCGAGCGGAGAAAGCTCGCCGAACAGCTGATTGATCTGGAACGTGCGCGAGATGCCGCGGGCGACGCGCTGGTGCGGTTTCAAGCCGGTGATGTCGGCCCCGCCGAGTTTTACCTGTCCGCGGCTCGGCTTCAGCACGCCCGTCAGGAGGTTGATGAGCGTGGTCTTGCCGGCTCCGTTCGGCCCGATCAGGGCGTGCCGCGCGCCTTCGCGGACGCGAAGGTTCACGTCGTTGGTCGGTACGATGCCGCCGAAGCGCTTTTCGAGACCGATGGTTTCCAGTGCGATCATGGCGCTGCCTTCGATCTGCGCAGCGCGCTGACGACGCGCTCGACGATGCTGAAGACGCCGCGGTCGCGCGCAAACAGCGCGATCACGACAAGCGCGAAGCCGATCCAGAACTCCCAGTATTGCGGCGTTATGTTGCCGATGAATTTCTGCGCGACCAGGAACAGCGTGCTGCCGACCACGCCGCCATAGAGATAGCCGGTGCCGCCGATGATGAGCATCAGAAGCACGTCCGCGGAGCGCTGGAAATCGATGTAGGTGAGCGAAACGACGGGCGTCGTCTGCGCGAGCAGCGCGCCGGCGACGCCGGCATAGGCGGCTGCGATGGTATAGACCGCAACCAGACGCAGATTGCCGGGAATGCCGATCGAGGATGCGCGCAAGGGATTGCCCTTGATCGCGCGCAGCGAATATCCGAACAGCGAATGCACGATCCGCTTCGCGATGAAAAAGAGAACGAAGCAGACGATCAGCACATAGGCGTAGGAATTTTTCGGAATGAAATAGATCGGGAAAAATCCGAGCACGGCATTGACCGGCATGCCGGTTAGTCCGTCGGCGCCGCCCGTGAGCCACGACATCTGGTTCGCGATCTCGTACATCACGAGCGCGATGCCGAGCGTCACCATGAGGCGCGTGAGGTCGGTGCCGCGCAGCACGAGCAGGCTGGTCACGAGCCCGAGCAGGCCTGCCGCGAGGCCCGCGACGAGCAGTCCCGTCACCGGTTCGCCGGTGAAATTGATCGCGAAGAGTGCAGCAACATAGGCGCCGAAGCCGAAATAGGCGGCATGGCCGAGCGACACGATGCCAGCATAACCGAGCAGGAGGTCGAGCGACATCGCAAACAGCGACCAGATCGCAATCTGCGTCAACAGCGCGTGCTGACTCGGCAGCAGGAATACGGAAGCGGCGGCGGCAAGCCAGAATACGTATTCCAGCCAATGCCACGCATGCTTTCGCCTGAGCGCCGCCGACGCCACCTGAACCGGATCAGTGCTGTTCATGTTCATCTACTTGGCGCTACTTCGCAGTGCCGCGTGCGAACAGGCCCTGCGGGCGCAGCACGAGCACAACGATCATGATGGTGTAGATGACGAAGCCGCCGAAACGCGGCGCATAATACTTCCCCGCCACGTCTCCTATGCCCAGCAAAATCGAAGCTAGAAAAGGTCCCGTGATGCTCGATGTGCCGCCGACCGAAACCACGATCAGGAAGTAGATCATGTACTTCAGCGGGAAGTGCGGCTCGAGCGAAAGGATCTCCGCGCCGAGCGCGCCGCCGAGGCCCGCAAGGCCGCAGCCGGTGGCGAAGGTGATCGCGAAAACCCAGTTCACATTGATGCCGAGGCCGCTCGCGACACGCTGGTCGTCCACGGCGGCCCTGAGGCGGCTCCCGAAGCGCGTATAGTTCAGGATCAGCTGCAACGCGATCACGATCAGCGCGCAGATAACGATGATAAGCAGGCGGTATTTGCCGATTCCGATACCGAAGAAGTCGAAGCGGCCTTGCAGGTAGGACGGCAGATTGATGAAGCGCTGCTGCGAGCCCATCGAGTAGTCCACGAGCGCGGCCGTCATGAAGACGAGGCCGATCGTGAACAGCACCTGTTCGAGATGGCTGCGCTTGTAGAAGTGAACGTAGAGCGTGCGTTCGGCGAGGAGGCCGATCATCGCCGAGAACATGAAGGCGATCGGCAGGCTCGCGAAGAACGGCACGCCATAGAAGTTCACGAGCCGCCAGGCGCAGTAGCCGCCGAGCATGGCGAAAGCGCCATGCGCGAGATTGACGAAGTTCATGAGGCCGAGCGTGACCGCGAGGCCGCAGGCGATCACGAAAAGCAGCATGCCGTAGGCGATGCCGTCGAAGAGGATGGTGAGCATACGCGCGTCTCGAACAATCGCCTCACCCTTCGAGACGCGATCCTCCGGATCGCTCCTCAGGGTGAGGCTTATTCATTAGAACAAAAGCCTCATGGTGAGGAGCGGACGTAGTCCGCGTCTCGAACCATGAGGCTGTAGGTTAGCCGGCTTACTTCTTCGCCGCCTTCACCGGATCCTTGACGTCGGGGAAGCTCGCGAACTCGACGTTGTAGAGTTCGCCGTTCTTCTTCTCGACTTTGCGGATGTAGATGGTCTGCACGATGTCGCGGGTTTCGGCATCGATCGAGATCGGCCCGCGCGGGCTTTCCCACTTCATGCCTTTCATCGCCGCGAGCAGCGCATCGCCGTCGGTTTTGCCGCCGGTCTTCTTCAGCGCTTCGTAGATCAGGTGGATGCCGTCATAGCCGCCGACCGACGCGAAGTTCGGGCGCATGCCGGGATTGGCCTTACGGAAGGCCGCGACATACTCCTTGTTCTTCGCCGACTGGTGATCGGTCGAATAGTTGTGTGCGGTGACCACGCCGACCGCCGCGTCGCCGAAGCCCGGCAGCACGTCATCATCGGTGATGTCGCCCGGGCCGATCAGGCGGATGCCGGACTTGTCGAGGCCGCGCTCGACGAACTGCTTCATCAGGATCGCGCCGACGCCGGACGGCGTGAACACGTAGAGCGCGTCCGGCTTCTGATCGAGTACGCGCTGGAGGAAGGGTGCGAAGTCCGGGTTCTGGATCGGAACGCGGATGCTCTCGACGACCTCGCCGCCCTTCGACTTGAACTGCTCGACGAAGGATTTCTCGGCATCGTGGCCGGGCGCATAGTCCGTGACCATGGTCACGACCTTCTTGATTTTATTCTGCGCGGCCCAGTCGGCGATGATGACGGCCGACTGGCCGAGCGTGAAGCTCGTCCGCACGATGTAGGGCGAACGCTCGGTGATGATCGAAGTGCCGGCCATCATGACGACCATCGGCACCTTGGAGTTCGTCGCGATCGGCGCGGTCGCCATGGCGAGCGGCGTGAGACCGAAGCCCGCGATGAAGCTCACCTTGTCGTTCTGGATGAGTTCGCCTGCGATGCGCGCGGTGTTCTCGGCGCGGCCGGCATCGTCGCGGACGATCAGTTCGATCTTCTTGCCTGCGACAGTGGTGCCGTTCTGCTGCATGTAGAGTTTTGCAGCGGCTTCGAGCTGCTTACCGGTCGTGGTGAAAGGCCCGGTCAGCGGAATGATGAGGCCGATCTTTACGGTCTCCTGCGCTGTGGCCGGCACGCTGCCTGCCGCAAGCGCGGTGGCCGCGAGTGCGGCCAGAAACGATCTGCGTAGCATGGACATTATCCTCCGGGGGTTGCGGTCTTTGGACGGCCGCGTTTTGAAAATCCCCACCGGATACTCCGCCAACTGCCGGAATTTCGCAAGAATTCGTGGGCAAGCCCACGGTTGCGGGACGGCTTGCGCGCCTGCGAATTGGGCTAGAATAAGTGCGGGATTTTCCGGCAAGGTGAGCCAGATGTGGTTTCGTGTTTACGGCAGCGCTATTGTTGCGCTTGCGCTGTTGTTCTTCAGCGAATCTTGGGCGGAGGCCCAACCGGCATCTGCGAACTGCCGGAATACGATCAGCTTCGAGAAGTGGCTTGCCGACTTCAAGCGCGAGGCGCTCGAACAGGGGCTGTCCCAGAAGACGCTTTCGCGGACGCAGCATCTTCTGACGCTCGACCGGAAAATCATCGGGATCGATCGCGGCCAGCGCGTTTTCAGCCAGCCGTTTCTCGAATTTGCGGCCCGCATGGCCGGTGGCGGCCGCGCGCCGCGCAGTCAGCAACTGATCAAGAAGAACGCTGCGCTATTTCAGAAAGTCGAAGAACAGTACGGCGTGCCCCCCGCGCCGATTGCCGCGTTCTGGGCGCTCGAGAGCGGCTTCGGCGCGGACATCGGCAAATTCGAAGTGGTACGCTCGCTCGCGACGCTCGCTTACGATTGCCGCCGCAGCGATCGTTTCCGCAAGGAACTGCATGCGGCGCTCAAGATCGTCGAGCGCGGCGATCTCACGCCCGAACAGATGGTCGGCTCATGGGCGGGCGAACTCGGGCAGACGCAGTTTCTGCCGTCGCATTATTTTGACTACGGCGTCGACTATGACGGCAACGGCAAGGTCGATCTCCTGCGCAGCGTGCCGGACGTGATCGCGACCACTGCGCATTACGTTCAGAAGATCGGCTGGCGGCGCGGCGAACCCTGGATGCAGGAAGTGCGCGTGCCTTCGCAGATGGACTGGTCGCAGGCGAGCCTCGATATCGAACACCCGCACGCGCAATGGGCGAAGTGGGGCGTGACACTCGCGAACGGCAAACCGCTGCCGGATAGCGCGCCGCCCGCATCGCTGCTTTTGCCGATGGGAAGGCTGGGCCCGGCGTTTCTCGTATATCCGAACTTCCGCGTGTTCACCGAATGGAATCACTCGATCATCTATTCGACGACGGCAGCGTACCTTTCGACGCTGATTGCCGGAGCGCCTGTCATGCGCAAAGGCAACGGCGAGCCCGCGACCTTCACGATGGAGCAGGTTCGCGAATTGCAGACGCTACTGGTGAAAGCCGGTTACGAGGTCGGCGGAGTCGATGGACGGCTCGGTGCGGCATCGCGCAAGGCCGTGCAGCAGGCGCAGGTGAAGTTCAAGCTTCCCGCCGACGGCTATCCGACGGAAGAACTGATACGCCGTCTGCGGCGCGCAGGCGGTTGATCGCCTCATCCTGAGGAGCCCGCGAAGCGTGCGTCTCGAAGGATGAGGCCTCCTCATGGTTCGAGACGCGCTGCTTCGCAGCGCTCCTCACCATGAGGAACAATCAATCCTACATCGCGATCAGCTTCTGCCGGTCTGTTCTGTTGCCGCGTTCGTCCGGATGCTTCAAGCGAGCGTGTGAGATGTTTCTCACCTTCGCTGCCGGCGTGCCGGATGACTGTCGGAGAGATTGGTAGCGGAGGAGGGACTCGAACCCCCGACCCCAGGATTATGATTCCCGTGCTCTAACCAGCTGAGCTACCCCGCCGCCTGTTCGCGACAAAGCTACCGTCGAGAAGGGCCGGGATATGAAACCCAAGGCCGTCCCTGTCAAGGATGAATGGAACTCAGGCTGTCGCGGCGGCAGGTCTGGCGGCAGCCACGCCGTCGCGCGCGAAGCGCATCAGCGTGAAAACGCCGAAAGGCGGCACGGTGCGGCGCTCGACCAGCCGGACATGGCCGTTCTTCTCCGCCCAATCCGCGATCCGCTTGAAGGGAAATTCTGGCGACCAGCCGAGCTTGCGGGCATGCTGCGAGAACCAGCGCTCGAAGCTCGCGCGCAATCCGCGCTCCGCGCCGATGTGGTTCACGAGCACGATCTCGCCGCCGGGTTTCAGAACGCGCGCAAATTCGTCGAGCGTCTTTTCGGGCTGCGGCACCGTCGTGATGACGAATTGCGCGACCACGCAGT
>CAZFPR010000032.1:9232-10875 GCA_964521045.1 uncultured Hyphomicrobiales bacterium | reverse complement strand
GTCGTGCTCGACGACCTCGAGAAGAAGCACGGCGTCGAAGGAGCCGTCCGCGAAAGAAAGGTTCGCGCCGTCCATCACGCAGAGGCCCTTCACGTTGTGAAGCTTCTCGCGGTCGACGCGCTCCTGCGCCTTGCGCAGCATCGGCTCGGAGATATCGACGCCGATCACTTCATGCGACTTGTCGAAGTAGGGAAGTTCGAGCCCGGTTCCGACGCCGACATTGAGAATCTTGCCGCCTATGCGCGTCGCGGCATTGGTCGCCGTGCGGCGTCCGACATCGAGCAGCGGCCCGAAAACCAGATCGTAGACAGGTGCCCAGCGGGCGTAAGCCTTTTCGATGGTGACGCGGTCGAGTCCCTGCGCCGTAGCGCCGTTTCCGGCCATTTCCGAATTCATTGACGCCCCTTCAAGAACGCTCAAACTGCCAACGCGGCTCCGGGTAAAGAAGCCATAACTATTTTCTCCCGGCTTTGGTTCGCGGGCAAGGTGGCGGTTATCACGCCGCCGCCCAAAATCCGGGCCTGTAGACCGGGGCTGTCATAAAGCACGCATGCCTGCCCGGGCGCGACACCTTCCTCTCCATCGATGAACTCGACGGAAAAGCCTGTGCCATCGCAATGCAGCGTGGCGGGAACCGGTGCGCGGGCCGAGCGCACACGGGCAAATACAGGGGTTCCGGCTTGTGACATTTCGGCGGGCGAAACATCGCCGAGCCAGTTGATCTCGCGAAGTGTCGCGCGACCGACCAGTAATGCCTCGCGCGGGCCGACGATCACGCGC
The DNA here is from genome assembly GCA_964521045.1 of uncultured Hyphomicrobiales bacterium. Taxonomy (GTDB): domain Bacteria; phylum Pseudomonadota; class Alphaproteobacteria; order Rhizobiales; family Xanthobacteraceae. Next base: position 10,095 of record CAZFPR010000032.1, on the reverse strand, counting down.
TTCGCCTTCGGATCGAGCCGCACGACATAAAGCGGCTCTCCGCCGGCGACGTTCAGGCCGCGGCGCTGGCCGACCGTGTAGTGAATAATGCCCTGATGGGTACCGAGTACGCGGCCGTCCAGGTGCACGACTTCGCCGGGCTCGCCCGCGTTCGGCTTCAGACGGTCGATGATGGTCGTGTATCGGCCCGACGGGACAAAACAAATGTCCTGGCTGTCCGGCTTGTTCGCAACCACGAGACCGAGTTCTTCCGCGATCGCGCGCACGGCCGGCTTGGCAAGACCGCCAAGCGGAAAGCGCAGGAAGTCGAGCTGCTCCTGCGTGGTCGCATAGAGGAAATAGCTCTGGTCGCGGTCGGCATCGTGCGCGCGGTGCATCGCCCTGCGATTTCCCGCGCTGCGGCTCTGGATGTAATGGCCGGTGACGAGTGCCGCGCCGCCGAGATCCTTTGCGGTGGCAAGCAGGTCCTTGAACTTCACGGTCTGATTGCAGGAAATGCAGGGCACCGGCGTCTCGCCGCGCGCGTACGAGTCCGCGAAAGGCCGGATCACCTGATCGCGGAAACGCTCCTCGTAATCGAGCACGAAATGCGGGATGCCGATCCTGGCTGCGACCGTGCGTGCATCGTGGATGTCGGAGCCCGCGCAGCAGGCGCCCTTCTTCTTGACGGCCTCGCCGTGATTATAGAGTTGCAGCGTGACGCCGACGACGTCGTAGCCCGCGCGCTTCGCGAGCGCTGCCGCGACCGACGAATCCACACCGCCCGACATCGCAACCACGATGCGGGTTTTCTTCGGGTCTCCGGCGATTTCGAAATCCGGGGTCATCTGGCTCTCTTGGAGCGGTCCACTTGGTGCGGTGTT
>CAZFPR010000032.1:3956-9222 GCA_964521045.1 uncultured Hyphomicrobiales bacterium | reverse complement strand
TGGCGCGGGTTATAGGCACCGGACTCCCGCAAGCAAAGGGGCGGCAAAGTCTGCCCGGTGTGCGGAAATTGCCGGTATGGGCGGAGACCTCTGGGCGGGAAAAGTGCTGATTTTCGGGCACTTCTTGCGCTCCGCAAACTGGCCCGGCGCTTGCTGAATGAACTGCGGATCCAACCGTGAGCTCGAGGTGTTCCTTGGCCAGCGTCTCCGCATTCACTACCGCCGAATTTCGCGCAAACCTTATTCAGCAGCCGAACGTTACGATGGAAGGCGACGATCCGTTTTCGTTGCTGCTCAACACCGTGACCGACGTGAAGGCTGCGGTGCAGAGGCCGGAGGCGCCGAAGGTCGCCGAACGCCGGGACGCTCCCGTGAAGCATCCGAAGCCGGAACCGGATGCCGACCGTCAGGCCAAGCGCCAGAGCAAGGAAGCCGCGAAGCCGGAAGCCGGTTCACAGCCGGATTCTTCCGCGCCGGTGAATAACGCAGCCGCAGACAAGGATGACGAAGAGATCGAGGCAGACGCCGGCGATACCGACGCCGCCGCTGCAATGCTCATGATTGCGCTCGGCGAAACGCCGCAGCAGGAAGTCGTCGTGCAGGCGCCCGCGGATGCGGAGGCTGTTTTGCAGGAAGCGCTCGCTCCCGTTGCCGGGACAGAAGCCGACTCCACGATGCCCGCTCCGGTGCCCGTGGCGGCGGCAGAAGCTACGAAACCCGAAGCATCATTCCAGCCTGCCGCGGCCGTGGCGGGTGTCGTAGCGAAACCGAAGCTCGAAATCGCTCCAGGCAATCCGTTCGGCATGCAGGTTGATGCGGAAGCGGAAATCGCGCTTCCGAAAATCTCGGCGGAAACGATTTCCTCGCTCATGAAGCCGCTGAAGGCGGCTTCGTCTCTGGATACGCAGTCGCAGGCGCAGGTGCAGACGCAGCCGGGCTCAGTGAATCTTGCGGCGGCGACGCCGCTGCAAGGGCCGGCGCAGCTGGATATGCTCAACGCCGCCATCAACAAGCACGTGCAGCTTTCCCTTGCTTTCGAAGCGAACGAGGCTGCGCCTGAAGCGCCCAAACCCTTGATTGCCTCGAATGCGCTGGCACCGAATTTTGCGATGACCGCGCAGGTCAATGCGCCGGTGCAGGCGCAGACGCAACAGGCCGCCGAAACCGCTCGCGCGGTGCCGCTCGACCAGCTCGCGGTCGAGATTGCAACGCGCGCGAACAAGGGCGAACGCCGCTTCGATATCCGCCTCGATCCGCCGGAACTCGGCCGGATCGACGTGCGGCTCGAGATCGACAACAAGGGCAACACCACGACCAAGCTGATTGTGGAGCGCGTGGAAACGCTCGATATGCTGAAGCAGGATGCGCGTGGGCTCGAAAAGGCGTTGCAGAACGCCGGCCTGAAGATGGACGCGGGCGGCATGCAGTTCTCGTTGCAGCAGGACACCCAGACCCATCAGGGGCATCAGAACCATGCACCCGAGATGCGCGGTGGCCGTTCCGATCTCGCGCCGGACGACAGCGAGGCCATGAAACAGGTTTCGATCAACGACACCCTGCTTGCGGCGCAATTGCGCGGCGGCGTCGATATCCGGATCTAGGAGCCTGTCATGGCAGTAAGCGGCGTAGGAGCGACATCGGCAACGGCTTCGGCGGCGGCCACCAGCCGCGCGTCGATCGCCAACAATTTCGATACATTCCTCTTGCTGCTGACGACCCAGCTCAAGAACCAGAATCCGCTCGATCCGCTGGACACCAACCAGTTCACGCAGCAGCTCGTCCAGTTCGCCGGCGTCGAGCAGCAGATCCGCTCGAACGAGTCGCTCGAAGCGCTCGTTAATCTCAACAAGACCAGCCAGCTCTCGACCGCGATGAACTATGTCGGCGCGACCGTCACCGCCGAAGGCGCGACCAGCGCGCTCAAGTCCGGTGTGGCGACCTGGTACGTCACCGCACCGCGTCCGGCGTCGGCCACGATCAATGTCTCGGACTCCAGCGGTAACGTTGTGTTCACACATGACACCACGCTGGAAGCGGGCACCAACGGCTTCAGCTGGGACGGCAAGATGACGAACGGCCAGACCGCACCGGAAGGCCAGTACACGATCAAGATCAACGCGAAGGATGCGAGCGGTCAGGGTGTGACGATCTCCACCCAGTTCTCCGGCGTGGTCGATGCTGTCGATCTGTCGGGCAGCGAGCCCTTGCTGATGGTCGGCACCGCGCTTCTGTCGCTCGACAAGATCAAGGCGGTGCAGAAGCCGACGGCCACGAATTAGCCAAAAGCCCTTACGATAAAGCGTTTTTTGAGCCTGTATCGGCTTCGCTAAATGCCAGCGAGGCCAATAACCTTTTGGAAACAACCTCTTAGGGAAATGTTCAACTCTCGGCAGTAGGTTTTCGTCATTACGAGTTGTGTTCCGAGTGAGTTTGTAATGACCGAAGCGCATCGCCCGAGAGTGAAGTACGTAATCGGGCCGGACGGTAGCCCCTTGACGATCGCGGATCTTCCACCGCCGTCGACCCGCCGTTGGGTCATTCGCCGCAAGGCGGAAGTCGTTGCCGCTGTTCGCGGCGGCCTGCTCTCGCTCGAAGAGGCCTGCGCGCGCTACACGCTCACGGTCGAAGAATTCCTGAACTGGCAGGCGTCCATCGACAAACACGGTCTCGCCGGTCTGCGCACCACGCGCATTCAGCAATACCGGATGTAATTCCGTTCTCGCTAGAACGGCATCCGCAACAATCCGATCCCGATCACGATCAGAATGAGCGCGGCCCAGCGTTTGGGGCCGAAGCGCTCGTCGAAAATCAGTGCACCTAAAATCGCGGCGAACAGCACCGAGGTTTCGCGCAAGGCTGCGACCAGCCCGATCGGCGCTTTGGTCATGGCCCAGAGCGCGATCCCGTAGCTCGCGATGCTGATTGCACCGCCGAACAGCGCGCGGATCCAGAAGCCCCGCTCCTTCTCACGAACTTTTTCGCGATAGAAAAAGAAAGCGATCAGCGCGATCAGGATCGCGGTTCCGGCCATCATCCAGGAAACGTAGGCGACCGCGCTGCCGGCAAGCCGCGCGCCGACACCGTCGATGAGCGTGTAGGCGACGACAACCGCGGCATTGGTGAAGGCGAGCACCGCCGCGCGGGGCGTCAATCCTCCGCGAAGCAGGGCATCTGCGGAAAGCGTGACGACGCCTGCTGCAATCGCGCCGACCGCAAGCCAGCCCGACAGCGACAGCATTTCCCCGAGCCATACCGCGCCGATCATCGCGGTGAATGCGGGAGCGGAGCCGCGCGTCAGCGGATAGGCGACGCCGAGATCGGCATGGCGCAGCGCATAGCCGACGAGCACGAAATAGGCGACGTGAATGATCGAGGAAGCGGCGATCAGAGGCCAGCTCGGCGCTAGCGGCAGCGGACTCGCCAGCGCAAGCGGAATTGCGACGATGCCCGCTCCCACGGCGATCGCGACCGAAGCCGCAAGCTTGTCCGGTTCCCATTTGATGAGGGCGTTCCAGCTTGCGTGCAGGAGCGCACCGGCGAGAACCGCGAGTAGAATTGCCGTGGTCAATAGAGGCTCGTCTTTTTATTCAAATGACGCATAGCTGCTTTTTCATGGGCCTGCGAATCCGGCTTGCGCTTTTCCTGCGCGGGCGCTTCCATTGCGCAGTTACGGGGGTATTCGGGTGTTTCGGTTTGCGGCGAACCTGAACATGCTGTTCGGGGAGTATAGTTTTCGCGATCGCTTCGTGGCCGCGCATCACGCCGGTTTCTCGGCGGTCGAGTTGCTGCATCCCTATGCCGAGCCGGTCGAGCACCTGAAACACTGGCTTCTCGAAAGCCGCCTGCAATGCGTTCTCATCAACACGCCCTTCGCTCCGGAAGGCGGGGATGTAGGCTGCGCCGCGATCGCAGGCCGGGAGCACGACTTCTTCCGTAAGATTCACCTCGCGCTGAGTTACGCACGGGCGCTCGGCGTGCCGACGATCCATGTCATGGCGGGCGATGCGAAGGCCGATATCCGCAATACCGAAGCTTTCATCGCGAACCTGAAGAAGGCGGGCGCGGAGGCGGCGGAACTCGGCATTACGCTGACGATCGAGCCGCTGAACGCGCGCGATCGTCCGAACTATTTTCTCCGCACCAACGATCAGGCGGCGGAGATTCTCGACGCGGTCGGCCTCGATAATGTGCGGCTGCAATTCGACGTCTATCACACGCAGATTACCGAGGGCGATCTCACGCGCCGGATCGAGCGGCATGCGCACCGCTTCGGCCATGTGCAGATCGCGGGCGTGCCGCTGCGCGACGAGCCTGACCGCGGGGAAATCAACATCGCTTCGGTGCTGAACACGCTGGCGTTTACGAACTACGACGGCTTCGTCGGCTGCGAATACCGTCCGCGCGGGCGCACCGAGGACGGACTCGGCTGGATGGAACCTTATCGCGCACCAGCGCGTGACTCTGCGCGGCAGCGCCGCTAGTCTTTTTTCGCGGCGCCGGGACAGGGACGAGTAGCGTGAACGACAAGAACAAGCCGGCTATGCCGGTAGCGGCGACGCCGCTGAAACAAGCCTTGCACGATGCGCGGATCGAGGCGGCGGAGCGTTCCGCCGTCATCATCGATTTGCGCGACGCCGAAATGGCGCGGCTCGAAATCCTGAACGAGGCGATTACCGGCGTCTTCAAGGACGTTCCCGCGCGGCATGCCGACTATTTCGACCGGGGTGTCTCCGGTGGAGTGCAGCCACGGCTGTGGCTGGACGCGATCACCCATGTCGTGATGGGCAACGACAAACGCACATACAGATTGCTCACGGATACTGCGAACGGCCGCCGCGTGCTGGAAGAAAGCACCGATGTACCTGCGATGCGCGAGGCGATCACGCGCTACGTCGCGCGCCGCATGGTTGCGCGCGAGCAGGCACTGGCGACTACGGAAACCAGAGAAGAAGCGCCGAAGAAAAGCCGTGGCGCGGTGTTCGCGGCTTTCGTACTCGGTGCGCTCGCCGGTGCCGGGGCTCTCTTTGCCGCGGTGTGGTTTACGGCGTAATTTGTAACTTGTTGTCGTCCCGGCCAAGTCTGCGAAGCAGACGCGAGCCGGGACCCATAACTCCTGTCTTGGTGATTCTCTAAATCCGGTGTTTATGGGTCCCCGCTTTCGCGGGGACGACGATTAGATCAGCTTCACGCTTCTGATCTTCGCGATGCCCGCGCCGCCCCGCGCGATGCCGAAGCTTTCCATGTCGCAGGTCCAGGCGCCGGCTTC
>CAZFPR010000032.1:3670-3946 GCA_964521045.1 uncultured Hyphomicrobiales bacterium | reverse complement strand
TATTGTACGCGCCGCCACGCTCTGGCGCGGCTCCCGGATTGGATGCCGACGGCACGCCGATCACGTTCACGTCCCTCTCCGGGCCGGCAATCTTTTGCAGCATCGCCTTGTGCTTGTGTCCGTGCAGCACAAGCTCTGCACCTTCACGGGTGACAGCGGCACAGAACGCTTTGGCGTCGGTGAGAACCTCATGCGGCGAATGTCTTCCGGCGGGCGGGTGATGGATCAGCACCACGCGGAAGCGGCGCTCTTCCTTCGTTATTTTCAGGAGCCGCT
>CAZFPR010000032.1:2209-3660 GCA_964521045.1 uncultured Hyphomicrobiales bacterium | reverse complement strand
CCGGACGTGGCCCTCCGTCGGTCCGGAGGCCGACAGGAGCCGCTCGAACTCGAGCAACTGCGCCTTGCCGAGCTTGCCGGTGGCGAGAAAGGGTGCGGTCGGGATCGCGGTCGACAGTCCGATGATCGCGAGGTTGCCGCGGCGGCGCAGATAGGGAAACGCCGCGCCGGCGATGCCGGTGTCGCGCGCCGGTTCGTCGCCTGTGATGTAGTCCTTCCACATATCGACATGCAGCAGCGCCGTGCCGCGCACATAGGCGTCGTGATTGCCGGGCACCATCGAGACGCGGTCACCGGGACCGAGACTTTCGAGAAAGCGCCGCGCGAGGGCGTATTCGTCGGGCAGGCCGAGGTTCACGAGATCGCCGGTCACGGCCAGATGATCGAAGCCGCGGTGCTTCAGGTCTGCGACCAGCGCGCTCAGGAAATCCGGGCTGTGGTGCGCGCCGCGGTTCGAGCGCCAGTTGAAATAGCCGACCGCGCGCTTGCCCATCAGTTCGACGAGTCTGGGGCGCGGCATGGGGGACAGATGCGGATCGGAAAGATGGGCGAGCGCGAACATGAAGCCTGTGTAGCGGGAAATTATTGAAGGCAAAACAATCAATAAAATCCGCCTCATCGCCGGGCTCGACCCGGCGATCCAGCGCCGCGAACTCTGGATGCGCGGGTCAAGCCCGCGCATGAGGGATCAGATATAAGAACGGAATGATCCGCCGATTCCTGCATCTCTACTGGCGCATGAAGCGCGGCATGACGCTCGGCGTACGCGGCGCCGTGCTGCGCGGCGGTGAAGTCCTGCTCGTGCGCCACGGCTATACGCCGGGCTGGCATCTGCCGGGCGGCGGCGTCGAGCCCGGAGAGACATTCGAGGAGGCGCTCGCCAAAGAGCTGCTCGAAGAAGGCAACATCCTGATCAAGGGAACGTCCGCGCTTCACGGGCTGTTTCAGAACAGGAATGCCTCGTCGCGCGACCATGTCGCCGTCTATGTCGTGCGCGATTTCGACCATGGCGGGCCTCTCGCGCCGACCTTCGAAATCCAGGAGGCGAAATTCTTTTCGCTGAATGCGCTGCCGGAAGGTACCACGCAATCGACGCGCAGGCGGCTCGCGGAAATTATGGAAGGCTTGCCGCCGCCAGCGCAGTGGTGAGCGCGGCATAGCCGGCCGCGCAATACACACTCGCAAACGAGCCGTCATTGGACCGGCATCGGCTCCCGTGGTATTTGGCGCGCGAATTTTCGCGGAATTTCCTGCTTTGGCCGACCTGTCGCTCAACATCCAGCCCGAAACGCCGGAAGACGATCCGGCAATCGAAAAACTTTCCGAGCGGACCTTCGGCCCCGGACGTTTTGCGCGCTCGGCATATCGTCTGCGCGAAGGCGTCGAACACCGGCGCGAGCTTTCCTACACTGCGCGCATCGGCACGCTGCTCGTGGGCTCGGTGCGGCTGAC
>CAZFPR010000032.1:0-2199 GCA_964521045.1 uncultured Hyphomicrobiales bacterium | reverse complement strand
ATCACGATCGGCGGGGCGAAGGCGTTGCTGTTGGGGCCGCTGACGGTGGAGCCGCCGTTCAGGAGCCGTGGCGTAGGCCGCGCGCTGATGGAAGCTTCGATCAAGGCCGCGAAGGGCGACGGCGCGAAACTGATCCTGCTTGTCGGCGACGAGCCCTATTACGGACGCATGGGTTTTGCGAAGGTCGCGCCCGGCCGCGTGAAGCTGCCCGGACCCGTCGATCCCGATCGCGTGCTCATCGCGGAAATCGTTCCGGGAGCTTTCGAGGGTGTCGAAGGTGCGGTGCGCCGCGACTACGGGCGGGATTAACTGACGCGCTGCACGAGCACGAAGGTCTGTTCGAGCCTGCGGGCGGGCAGCGCGGTGAGCGGCGGCAGCAGCCTGAACTTTCCGTCCGCGCAGAATTTTTCCAGAATCTTCGTAAGACCCTCGAGGCCGACATTGAACGGATCGAGGATCGTGGGGTTCGCGGTATGGGCGAGCGACCACTCCAGCGCCATGATGCCGTTCACGCTGAGGCAGGAAAGCCATGCCGTGAAGAGTTTTTCGGGGTCATAGGAGTGGTCGAAGCTATTCGAGTAGATGACATCGACCGCGCCGATCCATTCCGGCTTCACTTCATGGAAATCCCATTCGATCGTCATCGGGAATTCGGAGGCGTTGTCGGATATTTCGGTGCCGAGAATCGTCGCAGGCCGCGCCAGCGCGTTCTTGAAGAAATTCTGCTCCGCCGCGTTGCGGGTGCCGTGACAAAGCACGAAGCGGATTTCGGGAATGAATTTCTCGATCTCGTGCACGAGAAAGGTGATGTTCTCCTGCACGGCGAAGACGCGGTCCAGCTTGCCCTTGTTTCCGAGGATCTGGATGGTTTTGTAGAGTTCGTAATCGAACTTGCCGTTCGTCTTGTACGACATCACGTTATAGAGATCGCCGCGCTCGAACTTCTTCAGTCCGACGCGCTCGCTGTAGAGGCGGCGAATTTCGATCTCGTAGGGGATTTCCTTGTCGCCGCCCCTGACCCGCTTGAGCCAGTGCCGCGCCCGGAAGAAAAGATAGTCGAGGTAAGCGATCATGGGCGGCGTCCTACGACGCCGGAGGCTCTGAATCAATCTCTCGCAGCCAAGCTTTGTGTCTTTGCAAGGCAGGTCTGCCTGTCTTCGCGTGCCATCGAAGACAGGTCTACCTGCCTTCGCGCGCCCAAGCCGCGGCGATTCCCGCCATCAGGATCAGCAGGCCGGAGAGTCCGGCAAAGAGCGGGAACAGCCCGAGCCCGCGGACAACGCTTACGTCGCGCATCTTGAGGCCGAGCCAGTCGGGGCCTGCGAAGCGCTCGGCCGCGCGGATCTGCGCGATGCGCGGCGCGCCGCCGGAAAGATCGGCGAGCCGCAGCACGCCGCCGCCGGTGCCGTTCGCAAGCGGCAGCATCACGCCGCGCGTACTCGTCACTTCGAGATACTCGCGCGGATTGAGCGGCCCCAGGTTCACGAGCGCAGTCAACTTGCCGTCGGTCGCGCGCCAGAGCCCGAGTTCTTCAGCCTTGATCGCCGCGCGGAAGATGCCGGGTTCGACGCGCGTGAGGCTGAGGGTCTGCGTGCCGCCAGAAGGCGCGGTCACGGTCACGGGCTCCGCGCTTTCGCTCATGGTGCGCCGCTCGATCGAGATTTCGCCGCCGCGCGCGGTCATGACGAGGCGCTCTTCCTCGAGTTCAGGTTCTTTCATCAGCCAGTGCGAAAGCCTGCGCAGAAGATCGAGATGCGGCCCGCCGCCCTCGTAGCCGCGCGCCCAAAGCCAGATGTGATCGGAGAGCAGCAGCGCGACGCGGCCTTCGCCGTAGCGCGAGAGCACGAGCAGCGGCTGGTTGTTCGGGCCGTTCATCAACGCGCTGCCGGCCGACGTCTGCGCTTCGATCAGGCGGAAGAAGCGGCTCCAGCGCGGCGGCGAGGATTCCGAGCCGGGCAGGGCGCGGGTCACCGGATGCTTCTTGCCCTCGTCGGTGAGCCCGGCGCGATAGGCCACTTCCGTGATGTTGCCGGTTGGCGCAGCGGGCAGGATCGCTTCGAGCGGCGTGCGCCAGACCGAATTACTTCCGGCGTAATCGGGGCCGGCCGCGATCAGCATGGCGCCGCCCGCGCGGACATATTCGACGATGTTGTCGAAATAGATCAGCGGCAGCACGCCCTGCTGGGCGTAGCGGTCGAA
>CAZFPR010000031.1:19392-26966 GCA_964521045.1 uncultured Hyphomicrobiales bacterium | reverse complement strand
CCTGCAAATCCGAATGCGGGCCGGATCGAGTTCGCGCCGCGTACGGCCGAGCTTGACAATCTGCTTCGCGACGACGGCAAGCCCGCGATTTTCGTTTCCGCGCATTTTGCGAACTGGGAGCTGCCTGCCGTCGCAGCCTTCGCCCATGGCCTCGACACCGCAGTGGTCTACAAGGCGCCGACCAACCGCGGCTTCGCCGAGCTGGTCCGCGAAACCCGAACCGGCGCGATGGCCGAACTCATCAGTTCGAACCGGCATTCGGTTTTCACGATGACCAATGTGCTACAGGCGGGCCGTCATCTCGGGCTTGTCGTCGATCAGCACTTCAGCGGCGGCGTACCGGTCACGATGTTCGGCCGGCGCGCGCTCGCGAGCCCGCTTCCGGCGCGGCTCGCACGTGCCGTAGACTGTCCCGTTCACGCCGTACGTGCCGTGCGGCTGCCGGGCAACCGCTTCCGGATGGACCTGACCGAGGAACTGCAACTGCCGCGCGATGCCGAAGGAAAGATCGACATCAACGCGGCAACGCAGACCATCTCGGACGTGTTCGAGGGCTGGATCCGCGAAACGCCGGAGCAATGGCTCTGGCTTCACCGGCGCTGGCGCGAAAAAGGCTAGCGCCCGGTCTTCACCCGCGTCCAGACCCGCGTCACCGTCCGCTGCAACTGCGGCGGATAGGGCGTGACGGTGTAAAGCCGCTTCATCACGTCCGCCGGCGGATAGATGGCCGGATTGTCGATGATCTCCTTGTCGATCGACTTCTGCGAGGGAAGATTTCCGTTCGCATAGGATACGAAGTTCGTGTTGCGCGCGGCAATGTCCGGCCGCAACATGAAATTGATGAAGGCGTGCGCTTCGTTCGGGTTCGGAGCATCCTTGAGGATGGAGAACGAGTCGAAGAAGACCTGCGCGCCTTCTTTCGGCACGATGTATTCGATTTCGACGGCCGGCTTCTTGGTTTTCTCAGCCGCTTCCTTCGCACGCGCCTTTGCCTGAAACACGTCGCCGGACCAACCCAGAACCAGACAGATCTCTCCGTTGGCAAGTGCGTTGATGTATTCCGACGAATGGAATTTCTGGACGTTCGGACGGAGCTTGACGAGCAGCTCTCCCGCCTTCTCGATTTCGCCGGCGTTCTTCGAATCCGGGTCGAAACCGAGATATTTCAGCGCGGCAGGCAGCGCCTCTTCCGGCGCATCGAGCACGTGTACGCCGCAGGAGCGAAGCTTCTCCAGATTTTCCGGCTTGAAGAAGAGATCCCAGCTGTCGAGAGGAACGTTGCCGAGACGCTCCTTCACTTTGGTCACGTTGTAGCCGATGCCGGTCGTGCCCCACATATGGTTCACGGCATATTCGTTGCCGGGATCGTAGGTCGCGAGGCGCTGCGTGATTTCAGGCCAGGTGTTTTTCAGGTTCGGCAGCTTGGATTTGTCTAGCTTCTGAAAGACGCCGACCGCAAGCAGACGGCGCAATACCGTCGAGCCCGGCACGACCACGTCATACCCTGTCTTGCCCGCCAGCAGTTTCGCTTCGACCATTTCATTCGAATCGAAGGTGTCGTAGCGGACCTTGATGCCGGTTTCCTTCGTAAACTCTTCAAGCACCTTCGGGTCGATGTAGTCCGACCAGTTGTAAATATTGACCACGCGCTCCTGTGCGGCGGCATGGCCCGCGAACAACACGACCAGAACTGCGAAAGGCTTCAGAAGGCGAAACAGCATCGGTGTCTCCCGGCGGCGAAAAATTCGCAGGGACGTTAGTCGGCAATCGCCGGCTTCTCAACAGCCGAGTGGAGACGCATCAACCGGTTTGCGTATCGAAGCCGGCTGCCTTCCAGGCCAGAATACCGCCGGCCATATGGGCGTCGTGGGGCAGTCCAGCCGCCTGTGCTGCCTTGGAAGCGGTCACCGAGCGCCTTCCGGAGCGGCAGGTGAAGACAAGCCGCCTTCCTTCCGGATCGGGCAATGCAGACGGGTCGAAGTCCGACAGGGGGAAATCGATCGCGCCCGGGATACGCTCTGCTTCCAGTTCGTTCGGCTCGCGCACATCGACAAGCAGAATGGAGCCGTCTTCGAGTCCGGCTTTCACCTGTTCGACCGTAAGATCTTCGACCGCCGGGTCAGACATCCGATGCCCCACAGAAATTCAGGCCGCCTAAATGCGTGGCCTCATCCTGCCGGTCAAGTCATATCAAGGCCGTAGGTTCGGCGGCGCGACCTGAGCCTCACGGAGGAGCGTGATCGTCACACGGCGGTTCGCGGCCATGTAGGGATCTTCAGGGAACAGCGGGTCGCTATCCGCACGCCCGGCAACCATGGAAATCTGCTGCGCGCGTACGCCGGACGATTGAAGAATGCCGCGCACGACATTGGCGCGGTCGGCGGAAAGATCGAAGGCGCCGTAGTTGCCGCGCGGCGGCGTCCGCAATGCGGCCGTATGGCCCGTAATGATGACCCGGTTCGGCATGGCGCGGATCGACTCCGCAATCTTTACGATGAGTTTGCGGGTGCGCTCGTAAGGCTCCTTCGCGCCCTCCGGAAACATCGAGCGGCCGTCCTGATCGACGATTTCGAGGTTCAGGCCTTCCTTGGTCTCGGTAAACAGGATGTGCTTGGAGAGTTCGGCGATCTCCGGCAGTTCCTGCAACGCCTGACGAAGGCTTGCCGCCGCGAGCGCGAACTGGCGATCCTTGATCGCCTTCAGGCCCTGAATCAGATCGTTGTCCTGCTCGTCCTTGCCCGGCGTTTCGCTGGTCTCTTCGGGACGAAGGTCCCGGCGCGCGTTCTGAAGTTTGGGACGCACGGGCAGGCCGTCGACTTCGACCATGCCGGTAAACCGGTTGTCACGCTGCGTGCCGAAGGCATCGCGCATGGAGCCGGTCATCAGCTTCATCTTCTCTTTGTCCATGGTCGAATAGGCCGCGATCATGACGAAGAACGCCATCATCAGCGCCATGAGATCAGCGAACGTCACGAACCAGCCATGACCACCGCCATGACCGCCGCCGTGTCTGCGCTTGACCGCCATACGCCTACTCGCTTCCCAGGACTATCCGGCTCAGGCCGGTACCGCCTCGGCGGCGTGGTGATGCCGCTCGGGAAGGTATGCGACCAGCATTTCGCGAATGATCGCCGGGCTCTTCGCCTCGCGGATCATCAACACGCCGTCGATGATCAGCGTGCGATTGGTCTCCTCGTCGTGCAGCTTCACCTGGAGCTTGTCGGCGATCGGCAGACACACGAGGTTTGCAAGCACCGCGCCGTAGAGCGTCGCAAGCAGCGCGATCGCCATGTAAGGACCGAGCTTCGACGGGTCGGACATGTTCGCGAACATCTGCACCATGCCGATCAGCGTGCCGACCATGCCGAAAGCGGGCGCGCAGTCGCCGATCGCACGATAGATTTTCTGGCCTTCGTCGAGATGCATGAAGAACGTCTCGCGCTCGCGCTCCATCGCATCGCGGATGAACGCGGAATCGTAGCCGTCGGCGACATAGCGGATGCCCTTGCCGAGGAACTGGTCCTCGACCTCTTCCTTCTCGAGACCCAAAGGACCGGCCTTGCGTGCGATTTCGGCAAGACGTGCAATCTCATCGACGAGTTCGAGCTGCGTCATGCGCCGCATCGTGAAGGCGTACTTCGCGCCGAGCGGCAGGCCGTGCATGATGGACGAGAGCGGAAAGCGGATCAGGGTCGCAGCGGCCGAGCCGCCGAAGATCACGATGGCGGCGTGGGAGTCTACGAAGGTACCGAGATCGCCACCCATAAGGATCAGCGCAATGACAATTATCGACCCGAAAATAAGGCCTATGCCTGTTGCCAGATCCATCAGGGTTCTCCCGTCTTACGCGCGAGCCCGTTCCTGGGCCGCATTACTCTTGGGTTCCCATGGTTATCGGGACGCACCTAAGAAGGGGTTAAGTCACGGAAATCCCAAGATAAGCGCTTGTCGCTTGCGGGCTTTCGCCTTGCAATTCGCTACGCTAGGACAATCCTAACGGTTCGTTAAAAACGGCTACAAGCGGCGGCAAACGCTGCGTTTTCGGGAGGTTCATCATGCGCGACATCGGTCATTTCATCGGCGGCAAACACGTCAAAGGGTCGTCGGGCCGCACCGGCGACGTTTTTCAGCCGATGACCGGCGACATCATCGCGAAGGTTGCGCTCGCCTCCAAAGCCGAGCTTCGCGGTGCAGTAGAGAATGCGAAGGCGGCACAACCGGCTTGGGCAGCAACAAATCCGCAGCGCCGCGCACGCGTCCTCTTCAAATTCCTCGAACTGATCGCGAAGGAGACAGACAGTCTCGCTGAAATGCTCGCGCGCGAGCATGGCAAGACGATTGCCGACGCCAAGGGCGACATCCAGCGCGGTGTCGAGGTGGTCGAATTCGCCTGCGGCATCCCTCATTTGCTCAAGGGCGACTTCACCGAAGGCGCAGGTCCGGGGATCGACCTCTATTCCATGCGGCAGCCGCTCGGCGTCGTCGCCGGCATCACACCGTTCAATTTCCCGGCGATGATCCCGATGTGGAAGTTCGCGCCGGCGATCGCCTGCGGCAACGCTTTCATCCTCAAGCCATCGGAGCGCGACCCGGGTGTGCCGATGCGGCTTGCCGAGCTCATGCTCGAAGCCGGACTGCCCGCGGGTATTCTCAATGTCGTCAACGGCGACAAGGAAGTCGTGGACGCAATCCTCGACGATCCGGACGTTCGCGCGATCGGCTTCGTCGGCTCGACGCAGATCGCGGAATACATCTACACGCGCGGCACCGCGAGCGGAAAGCGCGTGCAATGCTTCGGCGGCGCGAAGAACCACATGATCATCATGCCCGACGCCGACATGGATCAGGCGGTCGATGCGCTGATCGGCGCAGGCTACGGCTCGGCGGGCGAGCGCTGCATGGCGATTTCGGTTGCGGTTCCGGTTGGCAAAGAAACTGCCGACAGGCTCGTCGAAAAACTAATCCCGCGCGTTGAAAGCCTCAAGATCGGGCCTTCGACTTCGAGCGATGCCGATATTCCCCCGATGGTGACGAAGGCGCACCTTGAGAAGGTAAAGAACTATGTCGAGATCGGCATCAAGGAAGGCGCCAAGCTGAAAGTCGATGGCCGCGGCTTCAAGATGCAGGGCTACGAGAAAGGCTTCTACATGGGCGGCTGCCTGTTCGACGAAGTGAAGCCTGAAATGCGCATCTACAAGGAAGAAATCTTCGGGCCAGTACTCTCGGTCGTGCGTGCAAAGGACTACGACGAGGGCCTCAAACTCGCGAACGACCACGAATACGGCAACGGTGTCGCGATCTTTACGCGCGACGGCGATGCTGCGCGCGACTTCGCAAGCAAGGTCAACGTCGGCATGGTCGGCATCAATTTCGCGATCCCGGTGCCGCTCGCCTATCACACCTTCGGCGGCTGGAAGCGTTCGGGCTTCGGCGACCTCAACCAGCATGGGCCGGACTCGGTGCGCTTCTACACGAAGACGAAGACCGTCACCTCGCGCTGGCCTTCCGGCATCAAGGACGGCGCCGAGTTCACCATTCCGACGATGAAGTAACGTGGCTTCTTCGCCACGAAGCGAAGGGTTTGGCGTCATCATCGCGATCGTTTCCTGCCTCATTGGCGGGGCGGCGCTCGCGGTCACGCGTTATCTGACGAGCGAAGCAGACGTACTCACCATCGCCTTTCTGCGCTGGGGCATCGGCATTCTTTGTTTGTTGCCGATTGCACTTCTACTTCGTTCGAAATTCCCGCCACGCAGCGACTGGCTGCCGGTCGCTACACTCGGCATCGCTTTCTTCGGCGTATTCTTTGTTCTCTATAATATCGCGCTTCTTTACACGACGGCTGCGCGTGGAAGTCTCGCGCTCGCAACGTTGCCTCTGCAAACCATGATCGTCGCTTCGCTGCTAGGTCTGGAGCGGCTCACGCTTCGCAAGACAACCGGTGTCTGCATTGCGGTATTCGGTGTTGCGGCTGCGCTGGCCTTCAACTTAGGCGCTCCGGCGGGAGCGTGGCGCGGCGAAGCGATCATGCTGTTCGCCGTATTTTGCATGGCGTTCTACAGCGTTTGGTCGCGCCCTTTTACTCAACGATCGAGCGCGCTCGGTTTTCTTTCGCTCGGCATGGGAAGTGCAGCGGTCGTGCTTTTAGCCGCTGGTCTGGTTACGGGAAGCCTTTGGCAGCTTGCGTCGTTCGGTGCCGCAGAGTGGAAGGCTGCGCTTTATCTCGGCGTCGGTGGTGGTGCAGTCGCCTTCATATTGTGGGTGTTGGCGCTGGAGCGAGCCTCCCCAACCCGTGTCGCGAATACAATGACGGTCAATCCCATCGCGGCGGGCGGACTTGGCGCGCTGCTGCTCGGTGAACCTATTACGATCAACCTCGTCGTTGGGCTGATTGCCGTGTTCGCCGGCATCTGGATCGCAACGACGGATCCCGCTAAGGTCTGAACGGAAAACAGGAATACAAATGGCCGAATACAAACTCTATTGCTTCGCGCAGTCCGGCAATTCTTACAAAGCCGCACTGATGCTCAATCTCATCGGCGCGGACTGGCAGCCGGTCGCGGTCGATTTCTTCGCAGGCGAAACGCGCTCGCCGGAATTTCGCGAGAGCGTGAACGTCATGGGCGAGGCGCCGGTGCTCGAGCACAAAGGCAAAAGGCTCACGCAGTCGGGCGTGATCCTGACGTATCTCTCGCGTCTATCGGGAAAATTCAAAGCCCAAAACGAAGACGACGAACTCGAAGTGCTGCGTTGGATCCTGTTCGACAACCATAAAGTCACGAACTTCATGGCAACGCACCGCTTCTTCCATTCGCTGGCGAAAGGTGGCGACCCGGCCGTTATCGCGTTCCTGCGCGGACGCGTGCTTTCAAATCTGAAGATTGTCGACATGCATCTTTCTAAGCAGCCCTTTCTCGCCGGCCCGAAGCCAACCATCGCCGACATCTCGACGCTCGGCTATCTCTACTATTCCGACGAGGAACACGGCTTTGAGATCGCGAAGGAGTTTCCTTCGGTGCACGCCTGGCGCGAGAAGTTCAAGTCCATGCCCGGCTGGAAACATCCCTACGACCTGATGCCGCAACCGCCTTCCTTCAAGAAGTAGAGACTCATAAAAAAAACCGCGAGCTGCGCCCGCGGTTTTTTGTTTCTGCCTGTGCGTATGCTTATGCGTCGCGCTTGATCGCGAATGGCGCCCATGCCTGCATCGAGGCCATGGCTTCGATCCGGTTGATGTTCACATGGCGCGGCATGGTGCAGACGAAGAACACCTGCTCGGCGATATCGTCGGCGACCATCGGCTTGACGCCCTTGTAAACGGCATCCGCTTTCGCCTTGTCGCCCTTGAAGCGCACCACCGAGAACTCGGTTTCCGCGAGGCCCGGCTCGACCGAGGTCACGCGCACGTTCTTGCCCAGAAGGTCGCAGCGTAAATTCAACGCAAAGCGCGTGACGAAAGCTTTGGTCGCGCCGTAGACGTTGCCGCCGGGATAGGAATAGTTCGCGGCAACCGAACTGATGACGACGACATGGCCCTCGTCCCGCTCCACCATGCCGGGAAGCGTGTTGCGGAC
>CAZFPR010000031.1:16516-19382 GCA_964521045.1 uncultured Hyphomicrobiales bacterium | reverse complement strand
GACGAGCCCGTTCACGTTCATCGCGATCATCTGTTCCCAGTCCGCGATGTTCGCTTCGTGGGCGGGCTCGAGGCCGACAGCGCCGCCGGCATTGGCCACGACCACGTTGATCTTCTTGAATTCCGCGGGCAGCGATTCCAGCGCCTTGACCGTCGCCTTGTTGTCGGTGACGTCGAAGTTCAGCGTGTAGCAATTCGCGCCAAGCTCTTTCTTGAGCGCATCGAGCCGATCCTGACGGCGGCCGGTCCCGATTACTTTCGCGCCGGCCTGCGCGAAGCGCCGCGCGGTCGCGGCACCGAAGCCGGATGTTGCGCCGGTCACGAGCACGGTCAGGGTTTTCGGGTCTAGCATCTGCGAAGCCATGAATTCCTCTCCTTGAAAAAGGACGGCGGTTTTTCCCGCCTGTTGGTTCACCGGATCAGCGCGCGGTCAGCCCGCCATCGATGGGGATTTCCGCTCCGGTAATGAAGGCGCTCTCATCGCTTAGCAGAAATACCGCGAGGTTCGCTACCTCTTCCGGCTGGGCAAAGCGGGCGAGCGGCACGTCCGCCGTCATTCGCTCGCGGGCAGCCTCCCGCGATTTCACGTTCACGAGCATCGCCTCGACCATTGCGCCCTCGACAAAGGTGGGATGCACGGAGTTGGAGCGGACCTGCGGCGTCAGCCGGGCGCCGTAAAGCGCGACCGACTTCGAAAGCAGCCGCACGGCGCCCTTGGAGGCATTGTACGAGGCGAGATTGTGCCCCGCGACAAGACCGGACACCGAAGAGAGATTGACGATGGAGCCGCCGCCAATTTTGAGAAGCGGCATTGCGTATTTGCAGCCGAGATAGGTGCCGTCGACATTGACGGCCATCGTTCTGCGGTAGGCCTCGTACGGCTCGCTCTCGATGGTGCCGAGCGAGGCGATGCCGGCGGAGTTCACGAGACCGTCGAGACGGCCGTAATCCTTTGCAATGGAGCCGGCTACCGACTTCCAGTTCTGCTCGGAGGTGACATCGAGCGGGTAATGCTGCCCCTTGTGTGAGGGCAAATCCGTGCGGATCGCTTTGCCGCCTTCCCGGCCGATCATATCCGCGACGGCATTGCCGATCGTTCCGGCGGCACCGGTGATCAGGACGATCTTGTTCTGCATACGCACAGCGAACGCTCCAAAAAAGAAGAACCCGCCGCAATCATGCGGCGGGTTCCTGTTTTTGCAAATAGCGGCGGCTTACTTCGGCGCGCCGGCGTATTTGGCGACGAACGTTTCGACGTCCTTGACGAGCGCCTCGGCGTCGATGCCCTTGCCCTTCATTTCCGCAATCCAGGCGGCGATGACCGGCTTCGCGGCATCCTTCCAACGCTGCGTTTCCTTGGCGTCGAGGGTCACGATCTTGTTGTTACGCTTCTGCGCGGCAGCAAGACCGGGCGCGTCGCCGGCATCCATCACCTGACCAACCCACTTCGAGGTAGCGAGGCCGGAGTTGTTGTCGATGACCTTCTTCAGGTCCGCCGGCAGGCTGTCATACTTCGCCTTGTTCATCGCGAAGATGAACGCGGCGACATAGAGCGAGCGGTTGCCGGAGAAGCCCGTGTGCGTGTTCACGAGTTCGGACACACGCAGCGGTGCCGTGACTTCCCACGGAACGACGGTGCCGTCGATCACGCCCTTCGACAGGTTTTCCGGCATCGCCGGAACGGGCATGCCGACCGGCGTTGCGCCGAGGGCTTCGATCAGACGGTTCACGACACGCGACGGCCCGCGAACGCGCAGACCCTTCATGTCTTCGAGCTTCTGCACGCCGTTACCCTTGGCGTGGATCAGGCCGGGACCATGCGTGTGAACGGCGATGACCTTGACGTCCTTGAACTCGTCTTTCAGGTGCTTCTCATAGTACTCCCAGGCGGCCTGGCTGGTCTGCTCGGCGTTGCCCGAGATGAAGGGCAATTCGAGCGCTTCCGTCTTCGGGAAGCGGCCCGCGGTATAGCCTGGCAGCGTCCAGACGATATCGACGACACCGTCCTTCACCTGATCGAACAGCTGCGGCGGCGTGCCGCCAAGCTGCATCGAAGGATAGAGCTCGACCTTGATACGGCCCTTCGACTCTTCTTCAACCTTCTTCGCCCACGGCGCGATGAAGTTGTTCGGCACCGGCGCCTTTGCCGGCAGGAACTGATGGACCCGCAGCGTTACCTGCTGCTGTGCCACCGTCTGCCCGCCGAACGCCGCGAACACCGCGACGACGAACGCCGCAGCGAGCATTTTGGATAGCAATTTCATATTTCTCTCCCTCCAAGGTTTTCCTGTTTCGCCGCTTGGGGACGGCGGAACACGACGTGCTTCTTCTTGTAATTCGCCGAAGCGATCACCGAGCGGCTCTTTGCAGAGCATCAGCCCACTCGTAGATCCACACTCCAGCGAGCGTAATCTGCGGGATCAGAAGCAACAAGACCACCCGCAGAAAGTCGGAAATGAGAAACGGCATGATGCCGCGATAGATTTCCCCGATCGGAACGGTGCGCGCGATATTTGCGACGACATAAACGTTCAATCCGATCGGTGGCGCGATCAGCCCGATCTCGATCACCATCAGCATGAGAATGCCGAACCAGATCGCTTTGTATTCGTTGGTAAGCCCGAACAGATCCAGCGCCAGAATACTCGGCAGAAGAATCGGAAGCAGGAGAAGCATCAACGCAATCTCGTCCAGCACCGCTGCGAGTATGATGAAAACGATGAGGAAGCCCGCAACGATCACGAGCGGCGGGATGCCTGAATCGGACACCCAGTCGGCCAGCGCATTCGGAACCTGCGAGACGGCAAGCGCCGTAATCATCATGGCTGCACCGAGCAGCACCATGAAGATCATCGCAGTCGCCTGCG
>CAZFPR010000031.1:0-16506 GCA_964521045.1 uncultured Hyphomicrobiales bacterium | reverse complement strand
GCCGCCGGCAGGAAGCACTTCACCGCCTCGGTAATCGTCATGCCGCCGAGGTCCGGCTGTTTCGTGCGATTGGCGAGGTATTTGAGCCCAAGCGCCAGCAGAAGCATCGCCGCCGTGCCGATCGCGGCACCCTGCGTGGCCGTGAAGAACCCGCCATAGATGCCGATGAACAGCAGAATGAAAATCAGAGCGATCGGCGACGCGTCGATGATCGCGCGGATACGTTGTTGGCGAGACGCTTTCTTCTGCTCGGTTGCGTGGCCGGGGACCATACGAACGTAGACGGCAATGACGATGATGTAGCCGATCGCCGCGATGAGACCGGGAATGAATGCCGCCGCAAACAGCTTCACGATGTTCTGCTCGGCGAGCAGCGCGTAAATGATCAGGACGACGGACGGCGGAATCAGAATCCCGAGCGTACCGCCGACCGCGAGCGTTCCGGTCGCCAGGCGATCCGAATACTTCAACCGCTTCATTTCCGGCAACGCGACCTGGCTCATGGTTGCAGCGGTTGCAACGGAAGAACCGCAGATCGCACCGAATGCGGCACAAGCCACGATGGAAGCCTGCGCGACGCCGCCTTTGCGGTGTCCGATCATGGTGCTTGCCGCCTGAAAGAGCTTTCGCGAGAGGCCTGCGACCGCCGCAAACTGCCCCATCAGCAGAAACAGCGGGATCACGGACAGGTCGTAGGTCGAGAAGCGCGCCCAGGTCAGCCCTTTGAGGTAATTCAGGAGGGCGATATCTCCGACCTTGAACCAGTAGGCGACCGCGCCTGCGATGAACATCGCGCCGCCGATCGGCACCCGGATCGCGATCAGAGCAAGCATCCCGCCCAGTGTGGCGAGCGCGAATTCGATATTGCTCATGTAGCGTCGCTTCCTTGGGGCGGCGCGACCGGATGCACCAGACCCATCGACTGACCGAGAGCGATGAAACCGGAAAGCAGCAGTCCGGGGGTCATCAATGCGTAAGCAATCCAGATCGGGAGTTCGCGCAGCGTCGTCGTCTCACCCGAGCGGTAGATGCTTACAACCGCGATTGCCGTGCGCCACCCTATCAGCAGTAGAACAATTGCCATTACTATTGCGGCGAAGGAGTCGAGCAGCTTCGTCGTGCGCGCGCTTGCGCGCTGCGTAAAGAAGTCCACCACGATGTGGCCGCGCGTGATCTGGCAGTAAGGCAGGAACATCGTGCCCGCGATGGCGATGCCGAATTCGACAAGTTCGAAGTCGCCGCGGATCGGAGACTCGAACAGCCAAAGCCCGATGATATGCACAGCCGACATCAGGCCGATCGCAGACACGACCGCGCCACCGGCGTAGGCAAAGAAGACTGCCAACCCGTGCATCACCCCGTGCAGAAGCCCGGGGCTCTTTCCCTTCACTCTTTCCTGCATTTCCACCCTGCAAGAACCAATATTCTAACGGCGCTCTGAGGCGCCTTTCCCACGGCTACGTCTTCCCCTGAAGTTGCCGCAGAGTGGGACGGATAGCCCGTGCAGCGAGAGATTGGCAACGACCGCAAACCCCTAATTCGACACGCAAATGCAATCGTACCGGCGTTTCAATCTTTTATTCCACTCGGAACTTCTACCTTAACGGCTTGTTAATGCTTCGGGCACAGCATTTCTCGCAGGTGCGAACAAGGCTCTCGCCCAGAGATTGGGCAAGTCATTGGGCATGTCATGGCGACACTCTCCGACCTGAAGTTCGTCGAAGGCGCTCCGGCAATCGCTCCGGAAGGGATTTCTTCCCTGTCTCAGCGGATGCAGATTCTGCTTTCGGCCCTGAAGCCTCGCTCCGACGCGGAAGCGCTGAAGCTGCTGCGGACCCGATTCCCGCAATCGACCCTCAGCGAGCGATTGAGCGCACTATCCGGGCTCCGCCGGTAGCTTATCGCCGCCCAGCACTCGCCTAGTTGAGGCGATCCGGCCGCTGTTCCTCTTCCGCAGGCACGCTCATCAAGCCACCGTTCGTAAGCACATGCGCCTTCTCGAGGCGACGGTAGTGCATGAAAGCGAGAGGAATGGTGCCGAGATAGGCGATCACGACGAGCGTCAGCAACTCCCACGGATAGCTCAAGAGCATTGCCACCAACAGAACTACCAGAACGAGGGTCGGCAGCACATATTCGCGCGGAATACGCGCGCTGAGCTTCTTGCCGGACCAGGTCGGAATCTTCGAAACCATCAGAAGCGCGATTGCGAGCGCAAACACGAGATAGAGGACCGGGCTCACCGAAAAACGCGGCACGCCGAGCATCTCGATATAGACCGGCAAGAGCACGACGACTGCCGCGGCAGGCGCCGGCATACCGACGAAGAAGTTTCCGGCGAAAGCCGGCCGGTTCGGGTCGTCCAGCATCACGTTGAAGCGCGCGAGGCGAAGGGCGGCGCATAGCGCGAAGATCAGCATAATGACCCAGCCCAAAGTCTTGAGCGGGCCGAGACCCCAGAAAAACAGAATGAGCGCGGGCGCGCAGCCGAAGTTCATGAAATCGGCGAGCGAATCCAGCTCCGCGCCGAACCGCGACTGCGCTTGCAGATAGCGCGCAAGACGGCCGTCGACGCCGTCGAGGATCGCCGCGAGCACGATGCCCGCGATCGCGAGATCCATGCGTCCCTCGATCGCCATGCGGATCGCGGTCAGGCCGAGGCAAAGCGCGAGCAGCGTAACGAGGTTGGGCAAGAGCGCCCTTATCGGAATCTTGCGGAAACGCTTGCGCGGATTCTCATCGCCCGGTTCGAACGAAGGAAACAGTCTGTCCATAGTCATCAGGATACGCCCGAAAAGCCTGTAAAAGAAGTGCGCTTTGCCGGTTTGGTTACGCCGCGCGGAAGGCCGGCTCTGCCGCTGTCGCCGCGAGGTCCGCGATCACGGTTTCGCCGCCGAGCGCATATTGGTCCACGGATACCAGCGGCTTGGTGCCCGCCGGCAGGTAAACATCCACGCGGGAGCCGAAGCGGATGAGCCCGATGCGCTCGCCCGCCGAGACCAGCTGGCCTTCTTTCACGAAGCATACGATGCGGCGCGCGACCAGGCCGGCAATCTGCACGACGCCATAGCGGCCCGAGGGTGTGCGCACCACGAGACCGTTGCGCTCATTGTCCTCGCTCGCCTTGTCGAGGTCGGCATTCAGGAACTTGCCGGGGCGGTAGACGATCCGTTCGATCTCGCCCGAAACCGGGCTGCGGTTCACGTGAACGTCGAAGACGCTCATGAAGATCGAAACGCGGGGCAGCGACTCCGAGCCCAGACCCAGTTCGGCTGGCGGGACCGCGAGCGAAACGGAGGAAATTTTGCCGTCGGCGGGGGCAATCACCAGCCCGTCCCTGACGGGGGTCACCCGCACCGGATCGCGGAAGAAATAGACGCACCACAGCGTCAGCACGACGCCGATCCAGCCGAGCGGCTTCGAGACAATAAAGAGCACCAGCGAGGCGAGCGCGAATATCCCGATAAAGAGGTATCCCTCGGGATGAACCGGCGCCATCTGCTTGCGTACGGACTCGATGATCGACATCAAATTTTCCTTTGCGCGGGACAGCTAAAGTGGACCCCGCCGCTCGTCAACGGCCCCACCCTTTCCGCCTTCCTCCGGCCAATTCTGTGGCATAGAAACAGGCGAAACTGGAGGCACGATGCTTTCCTACGCCCAGCATTTCGAAGACGTCTATCTGATGCGCTGCTTCCGGGAGCGCAAAGACGGCTTCTATATCGATGTCGGCGCGGGGCACCCCGTGATCGACAACGTCTCTTTCGCTTTCTACCTGAAGGGCTGGCACGGCATCACGGTCGAGCCCAACCCCTCGCTCGCGGGGCTCTCGCGCAGCGTGCGCCCGCGCGACATCGGCGCCGAGACTTTGGTCGGCGCGGCACCCGGCGAGGCGAAGTTCTTTCTCGTCGACGACTTCCACGGCCTTTCCACCATGATCGGCGAGAACGCCCGGGCGGCCGCCGAGAACTACGGGAAAAAGTCGAACGAGCTTACGCTTCCCGTCACCACGCTTGCCGAGCTTTGCAGGAAGCATGCGCCGAAGGCGATCGACTTCCTCAAGGTCGACGTCGAAGGCGCGGAGAAAGATGTGCTCGCGGGCGCGGACTGGAACACCTATCGTCCGCGCGTGGTCGTGATCGAGGCCACCATGCCCGCCTCGCCCGAGCCGAACTGGGGTGGCTGGGAGCCGTTCCTGCTTTCGCAAAAATACCGCTTCGTCTTTTTCGACGGACTGAACCGCTACTACCTCGCCGATGAGGAAGCCGCGCTCGCCTCGCATTTCGAAGCGCCGGTCAATCCCTTCGACAAGGCGGTGCAGCTTTCGCGGTACCGCAAGGCGCTCGAAGACGCCTCACATCCGGACCACAAACTCGCAGGCGTTCTCGCGGAAGCCTTTCTTACCCGCGCGCCGCGTATCTCGCCGGATCTGATGGTCGAACTGCTGACGGCCGAACTGAACCCCGCCGCCCTCGCCCATCCCGCGACCGAAGCCGACATTCTTGCCGTGTTCGGCCGGCTGCTCGGACGAGAACCTTCGCCGGAAGAACTACAGGCGGCAAAATCCCTCTCAAAGGGAAAGTCACTGCGCGAACTCTATGGGGTCGTGATCGGATTCGATTCTGTGCGCGCCGCGCTCGGAAGAATTTCCGGCAGTTACGCCTGGTAGCCTTCCGTCCGCACTACTTGAACGGATAAATGAGCTGCTTGCCAAATTCGGCCGGCACCGGATCGCCGTGGATCCCGACTTCCGGCGGCCAGGAGCCGTCGGCGGGAAGGTGGTACGTGCCGAACAGCCGGTCGATCCACGGAAAGTGAACCGCGAAATTCTTGTCGATGGGTTTCACCGCGTGGTGCCAGTGGTGAAAGCGCGGCGTCACCAGCAAGTGCTCCAGCCACCCGAAACGGAATTTCATGTTGACGTGAATGAACGTCGCTTGTGCTGCGACGATGCCGAGCCAGATGTAAAGCGCCTGCTCGGCGAAGCCGATGACGAACAGCGGCACAAGGATCAGCCCGCGGGTAATCACGGTATCGACGACATGCAGCCGGGAGCCGGCAAGCCAATCCATGTTGCGCGAGGAATGGTGGATCGCATGAAACGGCCAGGCCCAGCGTATCCGGTGGAAGCTTCGATGCACCCAGTACTGCGTGACGTCGGCCACGACCATAATGAGCAGGACCTGAACCACGATCGGCAAACTCTTCGCCTGCACGCCAAGCGCTTCGGCTTGCCAGGCCTGCGAGACGAGTGTCGCCGGCAAAAGCGTGAAGAAGGTCAGGAGTTCGACGGCGACGTGGCTGACGGCGAAATAAATGCCGTCGGTGGTCCATCCGGGCCGGAAGGTGCCCTGTTCTGGCTTCAGCGGAAACAGGCGCTCCAGCGGCACGAATACGAGGCTGAGCAGCACTATGTTCAGTACGAGCCAGTCCAGACCGAGGTGTAAGGGCGCCTGGCGGTCAGGCTCGATCTCGACGCCGGCGCCGCCAAGGATCACCGCGCCGCAGGTGAAAGCGATACCGGCGATGCCGAGACGCTTGCTCGGCCTTAGCAGAAGATTGAGGGCGGAGAAAAAGAACGCGGCGATGATCGCGAGCGTGAGCAGGCCGCGCATGAAGCCGATCGGATAGTGGGCCCGAAAATCGCTGACGGTCAGCCATTCATGGAAATGAAAAACCAGAACGGCAAAAAACGATCCGGCGCCAAGCAGCAGGCCGATCAGGCCGGAGAACCAGCCCGACCCGAAATGCTGAGATCCGCGGTCTCCGAGCATCCTCTCGAACCACAGGTCCAGCCTTGTATACGATCGGTTGGAATCGCCGGGCGCACTCATCGCATCACCTGATGGATTCTAACACGCGATCCCGCGTCCTCGTCCAGCACTACTCCGCCGCATCGATCTTCGGCGCGGGCAGCGTGACAACCGGCGGCTCCCGTTCGGCGACCTTCGGCGGAGCGGCGTTCGGTTTCTCGCGCGGTGTAATTTCTTCCGCGACCTCTCGGAGCTTTTCGCGCGCGGCGTCCGCCTCGCGCTGACGGTTCCACATGCCGGCATAGAGGCCGCCCTGCTCCAGCAGCTGCGCGTGCGTGCCCCGCTCCACGACCTGTCCCGCATCGATCACTATGATCTCGTCGGCATTGATGACCGTCGAAAGCCGGTGCGCGATGACGAGCGTCGTGCGCCCCCGCGAGACACGCTCCAGCGCATCCTGAATTTCCTTTTCCGTATAGGAATCGAGCGCCGAAGTGGCTTCGTCGAGGAGGAGGATCGGAGGAGCCTTCAGGATGGTACGCGCGATGGCGACGCGCTGCTTCTCGCCGCCAGACAGCTTCAGCCCGCGCTCGCCGACCTCCGTTTCGTAGCCGTGCGGGAGCACCTTGATGAAGTCGTCGATCTGCGCGAGTTCGGCAGCTTTCTCGATGTCGGCATCGCTCGCTTCCCAGCGGCCGTAACGGATGTTGTAGCGGATGGTGTCGTTGAAAAGCACCGTGTCCTGCGGGACCATACCGATCGCCGCACGCAGCGTCGTCTGGGTCACGTCGCGGATGTCGTTGCCGTCGATGGTGATACGCCCGCCCGCGACATCGTAGAAGCGGTAGATCAGGCGAGAGATGGTGGATTTTCCCGCGCCCGAGGGGCCGACGATCGCCACCGTGTGACCTGCGGGAACCTCGAACGAAATGCCCTTCAGAATTTCGCGTTCCGGATCGTAGCTGAAGCGGACATTCTCGAAACGCAGCGTTCCCTCGCGCACCTCGAGCGGCTTCGCGCCGGGGGAGTCCTTGATTTCTGGATTGCGGTAAAGAATCCCGAACATCTGCTCGATGTCGATGATCGCCTGCTTGATCTCGCGGTAGAGCATGCCCATGAAATTCAGCGGAATATAGAGCTGGATGAGCATGGCGTTGATCATGACGAAGTCGCCGACGGTGCGGCGTCCGGCCTGAATATCGAACACGCAGAGCGCCATCATCACCGTAAGACCAATGGTGAAGATCGTCGCCTGCCCGGCGTTCAGGATCGCAAGCGAAGTATAGGTCTGCACGCCCGCCTTCTCGTATTTCGCGATCGAGCGGTCATAGCGTTCGCTCTCGCGCTTCTCGGCGCCGAAATACTTCACGGTCTCGAAGTTCAGCAGGCTGTCGACCGCTTTCGCGGTGGCGTCGTTATCGGATTCGTTCATCGCCTTGCGGATCTTGATCCGCCACTCGGTCGCCCGATAGGTGTAGGCCATGAAGGCCACCATCGTGACCACCACGATCACCGCATAACGCCAATCGAATGCGAGCAGCATGATGCCGATCACGAGCGAAAGCTCGAAGATGGTCGGCGCGAGTTGCAGCACAACGAGACGAACGAGTTCCTCGATGCCGTTGCGGCCGCGCTCGAGAATCCGGGTTAGACCGCCGGTCTTGCGCTCCAGATGAAAGCGCAGCGAAAGCGCATGCATATGGTCGAAGGTCAGCTGCGCAAGCCTGCGCACCGCATGCAGCGCGACCTTGGCGAACAGGCCGTCGCGAAGCTGCGTGATCAGCGCGATGCCGATGCGGGTGCCGCCATACACGAGCACGAGCGCAAGCGGGGCCGACAGGATTGCAAGCCACCCGCCAGCGGGCATGGGCTTGCCTTCGGATAGCGCAACCAGCGAATCCGTCGCCCACTTGAACGTGAAGGGCATCAGCACCGTGACGAGCTTGCCCGCCACAAGGAGGATGAAGGCGAAGAAGACCCGCCACTTCAGATCGAGCCGCGTCGAAGGCCACATATGCGGCCACAGGCTCACGATGGTGGAGAACAGGGTCGGTCGAACTTCCGGGCCGGTATTCTGCATTCTTTACTCGTTGCGGCCCTTCACGAGACCGAGAACGGCGCGGGGAGAGCCCGTCCGCTTGCCTATTATTGTACCACGCGGACGGTACGGGGACCTATCGTCGCAATTCCTGCAATTCGTTCCTGTATGCCGCAGCAAATGCTATCTAGGTGCCCGATCCCGAAATTTCGAGAGTTGTGATGTTCCGTCGTTCCGCCTTGTTCGTTTCCGCGTTCGTCCTGAGTGCGGTGATCTCTTCGGCCGCTTCCCACGCGCAGCAGGTCGCCGCGCGGACCCCCCTCGGCACCGCCTCGGTTGAAACCGGTCAAAGCGAGAGCGGCGTCCAACTCACGATCTCGTTAAGCGGCACGGAGCCGCAGATTTTCGACGGTGTGGGCGACGCGCTGGTGCCGATGCGGGCGGGCGGCCGATCCGCAGCGGTGATCGCACTCGACATCGATCGCGACGGCGTGGATGAAATCTTCGTCCGGACTTCTTCGCAGCAGCGTGGCGTCTTGATCGTCTTCCGCTGGGACGCGTCCTCCAATTCATATGCGCCCGTGACCTTCGCCGAAAGCACCGGCTCGCCGAAGCCCTATCTCATCGTCCATCTGTCGCAACAGGTTTCTGTCAGCGGCACCATGATCGAGGCCAACCACGATAGTGTGGTCAGCGGGCGCAAGCGGCAGCGCCTGTTCCGCTATCGCTGGACCGGCGAAGGCTTCGAACAGACCACCGATCATTAGCCCGGTCTTGACGCGCAGGCAGCCCGCCGCCACATCTTGGGGATGTCCAAGATCAATTCGATCTGCGTTTTCTGCGGCTCCTCGCCCGGCCGCGACGGCAGATTCATCGACGACGCAAAGAAGTTCGGCGAGATTCTCGGGCGCGAAAAGATCCGTCTCGTCTTTGGCGGCGGCGGCGTCGGCCTGATGGGTGCGGTCGCCCGCGCGGCGGCCGATGCCGGAGGCGAAGTGACCGGCATCATTCCAACGTTCCTCGTGAACCGCGAGCGGCCCGAGGCTGCGCATTCGACGAACACCATCGTCACCAAGGATATGCACGAGCGCAAGCACAAGATGTTCGAGATGGCGGATGCCTTCGTCGCGCTGCCGGG
Organism: uncultured Hyphomicrobiales bacterium; assembly: GCA_964521045.1. Classification (GTDB taxonomy): domain Bacteria; phylum Pseudomonadota; class Alphaproteobacteria; order Rhizobiales; family Xanthobacteraceae. The sequence continues at coordinate 7,577 of CAZFPR010000031.1, read as the reverse complement.
CGGCATCGGCACACTCGAAGAACTCGTCGAACAACTGACGTGGATCCAGCTCGGCCAGCACAAGAAGCCGCTCCTGATCCTCAATACGAACGGCTTCTGGAATCCGCTGCTCGCGCTGCTCGACAACTTCCGCGATATCGGATTTCTCGGCCAGCACGCAATCGACAACCTGCTGGTCGTGGAGAATGTCGAAGACATCCTCCCGAAACTTCGCAACGCGACCGACCCGGTTTCGCTCTGGGAGCTTCGCGAGGATCAGGCCGTCTCAGAGAACATGTAGATCGCTCAGATCTGCTCGACGAAGGTGACGGCTTCGATCCTGTTGCCGTCGAAATCGCGAATGAAAGCCGCGAAATAGTTGTCGCTGTATTGCGGACGGATGCCCGGCAGGCCGTCGTCTTCCGCGCCGAGCCGGATCGCGGCGTCGTAAAAAGCCTTCACCGCCTCAGCCGATCTCGCGCGCAAACAGATATGCACCCCGGAGCCGCCCGGCACCTTCGCCATACCCGGACACGCGTTGAGCCAGAACTCGGAATGAGACTTGCCACGGCGCCCGAAGCCCGATGTCTCGAGCCGCTCGTCGCGCAGTTCATAGTCCAGTACGGCAAGCACTTCCTTATAGAAGGCGGTCGATGCTTTCAGGTCGCTGACGCCGATGGAGATGTGATCGATCATCGGCGCTCTCCCTGTCAGACCGGCGCGTTGCTCTTGAGCAGCTTCCAGGTGATCGAGTCGAGCAACGCCTGGAACGAAGCATCGATGATATTCGGCGAAACGCCGACGGTCGTCCACTGCTCGCCGCTCTCGTCGGTGGATTCGATCAGCACGCGCGTTACGGCACCGGTGCCGCCGTCGAGGATACGCACGCGGAAGTCAGTGAGCTGGAGCCCCGAAATGTAAGACTGGTACTTGCCGAGATCCTTGCGGAGCGCGACGTCCAGCGCATTCACGGGGCCGTTGCCCTCGCCCGCCGAAATCAGCACCTCGTTTCCGACCCGGACCTTGACGATGGCTTCGGCGACGGTCGTGAGTTCGCCTTTCGCGTTGTAGCGGCGCTCGACGTTTACGCTGAAGCGCTCGACATCGAAATACTCCGGCACCTTGCCAAGCATGCGGCGCGCGAGCAACGCGAAGGAAGCGTCCGCCGACTCGTAGGAATAGCCGATCGCTTCGCGCCGCTTCACTTCCTCCAGCAGATAGACGAGCCGGGGATCGTTCTTGTCGGCGACGATACCGAGGCGCTCGAGTTCTGCGAGTACGTTCGACTTTCCGGCCTGATCCGAAACCATGACCTTGCGACGGTTGCCGATCGCCTCCGGCGTCACGTGCTCATAGGTCGTGGGGTCTTTCAGGATCGCGGAGGCATGGATTCCCGCCTTGGTGGCGAAAGCATTCTCGCCGACATAGGGCGCATACTTGTCCGGCGCGCGGTTGAGGATTTCATCGAGCGAATGCGCGCAGGTACGGAGCGTCTTCAGCTGCTCCGGCTTCACGCCGATTTCGAATTTCTCGGCGTAGTCGCCCTTCAAAAGCAGCGTGGGGATGATCGAGCACAGGTTCGCGTTGCCCGTACGCTCGCCGAGGCCGTTCAGCGTGCCCTGGATCTGGCGCGCACCCGCGCGTACCGCCGCGAAGGAGTTCGCGACCGCCTGCTCGGTGTCGTTGTGCGCGTGGATGCCGACATGATCGCCGGGAATGAGCTTCACGACGTCTTCGACGATCGTTTCGATTTCGTCCGGCAGCGTGCCGCCGTTGGTGTCGCAAAGCACCACCCAGCGTGCACCGGCGTCATAGGCCGCCTTCGCGCAAGCGAGCGCATATTCACGGTTATCCTTGTAGCCGTCGAAGAAATGTTCGCAGTCGATCAACGCCTCGCGGCCGCTATCGACGATGGCCTTGACGGAGTCGCGGATGCTTTCGAGGTTTTCCTCCGGCTTGATTTCGAGCGCGACACGCACCTGAAAGGCGGAAGCCTTGGCGACGAGGCAGACCGCGTCGGACTTTGCGGCAAGCGTGCCCGCGAGCGCGGGATCGTTCGACGCCGAGCGGCCCGCGCGCTTGGTCATGCCGAAGGCGGTGAATTTCGCCTTGGTCTTGTTGTCTTCCGCAAACAGCGCGGTGTCGGTCGGATTCGCGCCGGGGATGCCGGCTTCGATGTAATCGATGCCAAGCGCATCCAGCATCTTTGCGATGCGGAGTTTGTCGGTGACCGTGAAATCGACGCCATGCATCTGCGCGCCGTCGCGCAGCGTGGTGTCGAACAGATAGAGCCGCTCGCGCGCCATTGTCATCTCCAGAGCAGACCGAATACGTAGATGGCGAGCAAGAGCCCGAGCGCCATCACCACGTATTTCAGGGCGACGTAATAGGTCCGGTGACGCGGGAACGGCGGCTTGTCGAGTTCGTCGTTCATGACTTCACCTTGTGATTCAGGTCGAACTTCTTCGCGTTGATTTCGAACAACTGGAGCGAGCCGAAAAGGCATGACTTTTCAATGCCTTCCCGAAGGCCGCGAAGGCTTCGATTCCGGTTCGGATTCTTAGCGTTTCGCATCGCCGTCACGTCTGTTGCAGTCCGGATCGGACAGCGGGCACATCCTGATGCCCTTCGTCGCGCGCTCGATCGAGCTTTTCACGTCCTGTTCGATGCGCTGCTTGGTCTGCTGCGCGTCGCGATTATCGGCGCGCATCTTCGCGCGCCATGCGGAGGCCGCGCCGAGTGCGATCAGGAGGGCCACGATGGTGACGAGACCGGTTTTCGTCTTCCAGAAATTCATCGCGCGATCTCCCGAGCAGACAATACCTCGTCATGCCCGGCCTCGTGCCGGGCATCCACGCCTTGAAAACCTATCCGCCATGAAAGGCGTGGATGGCCGGGACAAGCCCGGCCATGACGCATGGGGCTCATCGTGCGATCTCCCAGGTCGTGGTGCCGTCCTTGTTGTCTTTGATGACGACGCCCATGGCTTTGAGCTCGTCGCGGATGCGATCGGACTCTTTCCAGTCTTTGCGAGCGCGAGCTGCGTTGCGCGCTTCTACAATCTTGCTAATTCCGGCCTTCTCTTCGTCCGTGAGACCCGGCTCACCTTTCATCTCGTAAAACAAATTCGAGAAACCCAAACCTTGCAAGGTTGCAGTAAGTGCGCGGCCAGCAACCAAGTCGCCACTTTCGGCTGACCGATACTTTTGATGCAGCCAAGCAACCAAACCTGCTGTGTTTAGATCATCGACAAGGAAAGCTACTGCTTCTGGATCCAACTGAAAATCTTTGTGGTTTGGAATCCAAACTCGCGCCCAAGACCGAAGTGTCTTATCTGCTTCGTCCAATGACTTCACAGTCCAATCGATTGGCGAGCGATAGTGCGTGCGAAGCATTGCGAAGCGCAACACCTGACCCGACCAACTTTTTCCACCAAACTTATCTGTTCGCAGAAGTTCACGGATCGTGATGAAGTTGCCCAGCGACTTGCTCATCTTCTCGCCTTCGACCTGCAAGAAGCCGTTGTGCATCCAGGTCTTCGCCATCACCGGCGCGTGAAACGCGCAGCGCGATTGCGCGATTTCGTTTTCGTGATGCGGAAAGACGAGATCGATGCCGCCGCCGTGAATGTCGAAGGTCTCGCCGAGATGCTTCCACGACATCGCGGAGCATTCGATGTGCCAGCCGGGGCGGCCCGGCGTCTTGATGCCTGACGGCGAAGGCCAGCCCGGCTCGTTCGGTTTCGACGGCTTCCAAAGCACGAAGTCCATCGGATTGCGCTTGTAGGGCGCAACTTCGACCCGTGCACCGGCTTCCATTTCATCGAGCGAGCGCCGCGCGAGCTTGCCGTAGTCGGCCATCTTACCGACTTCGAACAGCACGTGATCCTGCTCGACATAAGCGAAACCGGCCTTGACGAGACGATCGATCAGATCGCGCATCTCGCCGATGTGTTCGGTCGCACGGGGTTCGACGTCAGGGCGGAGACAGCCGAGCGCATCGACGTCTTCGTGAAACTGCTTCTCGGTTTTCTCGGTGACGAGGCGGATCGCCTCATTTAAGGGGAGCGAAGGATATTCCTCCGCTGCACGCGCGTTGATCTTGTCGTCGACGTCCGTGATGTTGCGGACGTATTTGACGCGCCCTTCACCCGGATAAAGGTGCCGCAGCAAGCGATAGAGCACGTCGAACACGATGACCGGGCGCGCGTTGCCGATATGCGCGAAGTCGTAGACCGTCGGCCCGCAGACATACATGCGGACGCCGCGCGCGGGATCGAGCGGAGCGAACGGCTCCTTCTCCTTCGTCAGCGTATTGAAGAGCCGAAGCTCCATAAAAAGTCTCCGTCCCGCGGGCGGGGCGTTCGACTCTCAGTTTTTCGAGAATAAACGGCCGTCCGCGCCTGCTGTCAGGGGCGAATAATCTCGCGGCAAATGCCGAAGAAAGCGTTGTGGGCCGTGTACATGGCCGGGACCATGCTAGGCGGCGGGGAGGCCGTCAAGGGTGGCGGCAAGCACGAATGCAGGCGCGGACACCCGCACAACCCATGCGACCAATGCCGTCATTGACCCGATTCAGTTGCACGTTTACCCGCATCCCAAGGGTCAGAGTTCCCGCGTTAACGGCCCGTCAACCCAACAGGCGCAACCTTTGCACGGAGACAGGGATCTCCGGGGAAACGGGCTCTTCTATCATGACGACGATACGCTTTTCGGCGCTGGCAGCCTGCCTGCTCGCGTCCATTGCGATGGCCAAGGCCGATTCGCGCACTTTCATCATCGACAGCTCCGAGGGCTACGGCGTCGACAGCTGTCTCGCCAGGGGCGAACCCTGCGGCAAGGCGATGGCCACCGCGGTATGCCAGTCCAACCAGTATGCGGCCGCCGTCGATTTCGGCAGGCTTGATCCGACCGAGATCACCGGTTCGGTGCCGGGCGGCATGAAAGGCTCCACCTGCCAGGGCGCGAAATGCCCGGAGAAGGTCGCAATCACCTGTACGCGGTGATCTGTACGCGGCGAGCGTCGCGCTAACTCGCAAAGCATGAAGCCGGGCATCGCCCGGCTTTTTCGTTTGCGGCTTCGGAAAAGAAATCGGGCGGCGCTTTTGGCGCCGCCCGTTTCTTCAAGCTTCGAAGAGAAGCTTAGTTCTTGATCTTCGAGAGAAGCGTGTCGAACGACAGCTTCGCGATGAACGCACCGTTACACCAAGTGTTGGTGGTGCCGCCGCCCGGAGTGAAACCGGTGAAGGTCGCGCACTGCGTCGGCGTCAGGTCGGTGTCGTGATAGCGCAGATCGAGGGTCAGCGCGCTCAGCGTGAAAGCGACGCCGACGTTGTAGTAGGTGTAGCTCACGTCCGTGCCGGCGAAGACGGCGGCGTTCGTGCCGATGTCCCAGTGACCGACAGCGCCGGAGACGAACGCTCCGAGCGGGCCGTAAGAGGTCGGGGTCGAGAACGGCAGCACGTACTTCACGCTGCCTTCGTAGTAGTACGACTCGATGCCGCTGACGCCTGCAGCCTTACCGAGGTGAAGAATGTCCGGCGTGTACCACAACTGAGCGCCGAACGAGAGCGCGTCGTTCACTGCGTACGAAGCCTTCACGTAGACTTCCTGGAAGTCCGTATCGAGGCCGAAGGCGTTACCGTAGGTCGCCTTCTCCTTCGGATACCAGTAGTACCAGTAACCGACATCGAGGCCGAAGTTGCCCCACGTCTTGCGCCAGCCGGCGTACATGTCGACTTCGGTACCCGTCTGCAGGTCGACCGCAGCGCCTGCGATACCGGCGTACAGCTGACCGCCGAGCACGCCGTTGTACTGCAGTTCGAAATACGAACCGACCGAAGCGTGACGATCCGACTGCGAAACGCCACGGAAGTTGTAGTCAGATGCAACCCAGCCGCCGATCGCGACATCCCACAGCGGAGCCTTCACCGGCGCCTTGTAGACCGGCATGTCGGCAGCTGCTGCGGTTCCGGCCATAAGCGCAAGCGCTACGCCGGTTCCCAGGATTTTCTTCATTTTGTTACCCCTCATCGTGTGACCCCAAATTCAATTGTGAAGTGCCTTTCCTGGAACGGCCGGTGAGTGAGGTCACACTCTCCGGGGCACCCCGAACCTCGTATTCGACACAGAAAATCCAATATTTGTGGGGGTTTTCGCAACGTCAGGGGTTAGGCAACGTGCCTAAAGGGTAAGCAAACCGGGGGTAGAACTGCGGGATTCCGTAGCCCGTTGCAGAATTGACACATGTTAAGTTGGGTCAAAAGTCGTACGGCAACCGGCGGTAGCTATTTCTGGCCCGGCAAAGTGCCCGGTTCTCCGGTGCCTGAGGCTCCCGGCCTCGAATCAGCCGGCCTTCTTCGCAAGTGCAATAGCGGCCTTCAGGACGGCTAGATCGCCGATGTGGTTCGCGAGAATCAGAACAAGCCGGGCGTTCAGCGCGGCACTCGCGGCCTCGGAGGCTCCCCGGTGCGCTTCCACCAGCGCTTCGTAGGCGGCGTCTGGGTTCGAAAGATTCTCGTCGACCTTGAGCGTGTTCATGAAGCCAGCCCTTTCGCTTGCGCGAGTGCCTCGCGAACGCGAGTGCCGTCGTAGCGGCGCATTCGCGCACAGAGATGATGGTCGGGGCGCAACAGGAAAGCCGATCCGGGCGTCGCGTCGAATCGCTCCGCGAAGATACCTTCGCGATCAATCAAATCCTCGCCGATCACGGTAAGGCGCACGCCTTCCGGAACGTTCGGCCGCGCGCCATCCTTGAAATAGAGAAGCTCGAAATCGCCGGACAGCGATTGCAGGAGAAAGCGCTTCCTGCCTTCCCGGTCTTCGAGCGGCGCATCGGGTACCGGAAGTCCGAGCCGCGCGCTGCCCCCGAATGGCTCTGCATCCGCCATCGAAAGCGGAGTGTCGTACCGGGACGCCACCGACAGCCTGCCGGAGTTCACCATCCGCCGCGCGAAGGGTGCGTGCGGCGCAAGTTGCAGCACCGCGTTTCGCAGCACGCGCTCTTGCGTAGTTCGCGGCGCGATGAAATCGGTGGAGCGCGTCGAATGGCCGATGTTCTCGTCGGCCGCCTGCCCGCGCTCCAGATCGTAGCTTTCGAGCAGGCTTGAAGGCGCTTCGCCGCTCAAGACGAGCGCGAGTTTCCAGACCAGGTTCTCGGCATCCTGAATGCCGGAATTGGCGCCGCGCGCGCCGAACGGAGACACCTGATGCGCGCTGTCGCCGACGAATATCACGCGCTCATGCACGAACTGCTTCAGCCGCGCGCAGTTGAAGCGATAGACTGAAACCCATTCGAGTTCGAACTTGCGATCGCCCAGCATGCGCTTGAGCCGCGGCAGCACGCGCTCGGGCTTTTTCTCTTCCTCGGGATCGGCGTCGGGCCCTAGTTGCAGATCGATGCGCCAGACATTGTCCGGCTGGCGGTGCAGCAGCGCCGACTGGCCGGAATGAAACGGCGGATCGAACCAGAACCAGCGCTCGGTCGGATATTCCGCGGACATCCTTACGTCCGCGATCAGAAAGCGCTCCTCGAACATATGGCCTTCGAACTTCAGGCTGAGACAGTCGCGCACCTTCGAGCGTGCGCCGTCACAAGCG
>CAZFPR010000030.1:26463-27939 GCA_964521045.1 uncultured Hyphomicrobiales bacterium | reverse complement strand
ACATAGCCGGGAAAGAGCTTCGCGGTGAACAGCGCAATCATCGCTTCGAGCGCAATGAACCGGGTCGCTTTGTTTTCGCCCTCCGGCAACCGGACGAAACGCTCGATCTGCGCAGGCACCCGGATCAGCGCGTTCATACCCTTCTGGTCGCTGATGCGCGACAACTGCAAGGCAAGCGAGAAGCCGAGGTTCGGAATGAACGGAAACGGGTGCGACGGATCGACCGAAAGCGGCGTCAGCACCGGAAAGATTTCGTGGAGAAAGGTCGGCTTTCGAAAGATCGGCTGTATCGACGATGACGATACCATTCTCGGCCAGAAGCTTGCGAAGAATACGCAGTTGCTCCTGCTGCGAGGACGCAAGCTTCGCCGTTTCCGCGACGATCTCGATCAGCTGTTCGGCAGGCGTGAGCCCGTCCGGGCTCGGCGTAGTGACGCCCTCTCGCACCTGCCCTTTGAGGCCGGCCACGCGCACCATGAAGAATTCGTCGAGGTTCGCAGCCGAGATCGAGAGGAAGCGCAGCCGTTCCAGCAGCGGATGTTTTTCGTTCTCTGCTTCCTCAAGCACGCGGCGATTGAAGCTCAGCCAGGAAAGTTCGCGGTTGATGAAACGCTCGGGCTTCCCGCGCAACTCCAAAGCCTCTGGCGAAACGGCCGGAGTGCTCGCCTCCGCAATCGGGAGGTCGGCTGGGGATTTGAACTCGAGATTCATTTACGCCTCGGCGCCCTTCCAGCGCTTAAACGCAATCATAGGCAGAATTCACGAAAACTATATGACCGTAAATTGTGCAATTATTACAAGAAGATGACAGAACTACGCCCGCAACAGCGCGGAGACGAAAGCCCGGGTCGCGGGCTTGCCCGCGGCGAGTGCTGCCGCGTCGATCCGGGCCACGAGTTCACGCGCGCTCCCGAGCGAGCGTTCCATCCTCGGCAACAGATAGGCAATCAGATCCTGCTCGACCGCGATCTGCCGGTCGGCGAACAGTTTCACGAGCACGGCGGCGATCAGCGCATCGTCCGGCGCGTCGAGTTTCGCCGCCGGCACGAGGCGCAGGCGCGAGGCCAGATCGGGAAGCGACGCCATCCCGCTTTCGAGCGCGCGATCCGAAGTGAAGAGCAGCGCGGCACCGTCTTCCTTCGCAAGATTGAAGAGATGAAACAGTGCCGCTTCGTCGTATTCGCCGGGGATCAGGTTCTCGATGACGAGTGCGCCGGTCGCCAACGCACGAGGCACCTCTTCGCGCACGAGCAGACGCGCAGGCATCGTGCGTGCGCCCGCGCGCTCGGCCCAGATCGAAGCGAGATGGCTCTTGCCGGAGCCGTGCGGGCCTGTGATCGCCGCGGCATAAGACGGCCAGTCGGGCCAGCGCTCGACCAGTGCGAGCGCCGCTTCGTTCGCGCGGCTTTCCAGAAAATCGTCGCGGCGAAAGCTCACGACATGCGGCAGTTCGAGCGGAAGCTGCCGCGCGGCACC
>CAZFPR010000030.1:26021-26453 GCA_964521045.1 uncultured Hyphomicrobiales bacterium | reverse complement strand
GCTCGCATTTCAGCGGCCCCTTCGGCGGCGCTTCGGCGCGGCACCCGTATAGATGCTGCTTGCCATGTACTGGCGCAGCGCGAAGCGGATCAGCACGCCCATCGCCGCCGCCAAGGGCACTGCAAGCAGGAGCCCGACGAAACCGAACAGATAGCCGAACGCGAACAGCGCGAACATCAGCCAGACGGGATGCAGTCCGACGCTTTCGCCGACCAGCTTCGGCTGAAGAATGTATCCCTCGATGAACTGTCCGGTCAGGAAGATTGCGACGATCAGGAGAATCCATTGCCAGTCCGGCCAGAACTGCGCGATCGCAACGACACTGGCGAGCAGCAAACCTGTCAGCGATCCGACATAGGGAATGAAGCTGATGATGCCGGAGATCATGCCGATCAGAAAACCGAAGTTCAGCCCCGTGAAGGTCAGCGTGAG
>CAZFPR010000030.1:17548-26011 GCA_964521045.1 uncultured Hyphomicrobiales bacterium | reverse complement strand
CCCGCCTGCCCGCGCACGAAGCCCGCGCTTGCGAGATCGATCTCGCGCGCGAGCGCGCGTACGGTTTCGCGGTTGCGGCGGGGAACCCAGCTGTCCACCTTCGCCATCATCTTGTGCCAGTCGTAAAGCACGTAGAACGCGATCACCGGCGCGACCACGAGCAGCGACACGATCGAGAAAAGCGCCTGCCCGCCGGCCCAGATCGACCCGATGAACGTCACCATCCATTTCGCGCCTTCGGTGACGATCTCGCCGATCGACTTGGTCAGGTCCGGCAGGCGGTCGCCTGCGATCTTCGTAAGCCATTCCTTGGTTTCGTCGGTCAGCACCGTTTGCAGTCGGGTAACCGCGCCCGGCAGGCCCTGCACGAAAGCGGAAATCTGCGTGCCGAGGATCGGCAGGAACAGAAGCGCCAGCACGACAAAGCTCAGGATCACGATCGCGATCATGATGAGCGACGCAAACATGCGGCTGATGCCGTAACGCTCGAGCCGGTCGGCGACCGGGTTCAGGAAATAGGCGAGCGTGACGCCGGCCACGAACGGCAGCAGCACCTCGCGCAGAACCCACATCGCGAGTACGAACAGCACGAGCGCGCCGACCCAGAACAATGCCTGCCGCTGGAAATTCATCGCTTCGGCTCCGCGCCGTCAGAGGCGATATGCTTCATCCATTCCACAAGATAAGCGCCGGCGGAAATGATCGTAAGTCCGCCCGCGAACATCAAGGCGACGTTCTTCGCCTGCCCAGGGTCGAACTTGAACCCGCTTGACGCGAGCATCAGCGCCGCAAGCGCGATCTGCGCGGCGGTGTTCAGCTTCGACACGATCAGCGGCTGGATCTCGACCGGCTTGTTCATGATCCAGGAGAGGATGACGGCGCCCATGATCATGATGTCGCGCGACACCACCGCGATCACGATCCAGCGGGGAAGCAACCCCTCGAACGAGAGCGTGACGTAGATCGACATCAGGAGCGCCTTGTCGGCCAGGGGGTCGAGATAGGCGCCGAACTCGGTCTGCGCGTTGAAGCGCTTGGCGAGGAACCCGTCCACCGCGTCGGAAATCCCGGCCGCCACGAACAGCCAGAAGGCCAGCATCATGTTGCCGGACGTGATCGCCCAGATCACCACCGGCACCGCGACGATACGGCCTACCGTGATCAGATTCGGCAAACTTTGCAGCACGTAAGACGCTCCGCCCATTCCCGGTAAGCTTGGCTACCCGCAAAAACTTCAGCCGCCAACCGCGGCCAGCAGATTCCGGGGTGCAGCACCGGAATCCGGCTAGGAAAACCCACGTTCCACGCGCTATTCACACGGCCGGAAGCGAAGAACGGAACCCCCTAGGAGCGCCCGATGTCCGGCAAGGAAGGCGGCCTGAGTTACCGGCAGGCTGGCGTCGATATCGATGCCGGCAACCGGCTGGTCGATCTCATCAAGCCCTTCGTGCGCGCAACGCGCCGGCCCGGCGCGGACGCCGAAATCGGCGGCTTCGGCGGCGTGTTCGATCTCAAGGCGCTGGGCATGCGCGACCCGCTGCTGGTGGCTTCCAACGATGGCGTCGGCACCAAGGTCAAGCTCGCGATCGACGCCAACCGCCATGAGACCATCGGCATCGATCTGGTCGCCATGTGCGTGAACGATCTCGTCGTCCAGGGCGCGGAGCCGCTCTTCTTTCTCGATTACTTCGCGACCGGGAAGCTCGTGCCCGAGCATGCGGCGCAGGTCGTGAAGGGCATCGCCAGAGGCTGCGAGGAAGCGGGCTGCGCGCTGATCGGCGGCGAGACCGCGGAAATGCCGGGGCTCTATTCCGGGGACGATTACGACCTCGCGGGATTTTCGGTCGGCGCGGTCGAGCGCGAAGCGCTGCTGCCGCGCGCGGACGTAAAGGCCGGCGACGTTCTCTTCGGCCTGCCCTCTTCCGGCGTGCATTCGAACGGCTACTCGCTCGTGCGCCGCATCGTCGAAAAGAGCGGTGCGAAACTCGATGCGAAAGCGCCATTCGATCCTTCCCGCACGCTCGGCGAAGCGCTGCTCGTGCCGACGCGGATTTATGTGAAGTCCGTGCTTGCCGCGATCAAGGCTTCCTCCGGCATCAAGGCGCTCGCGCACATCACCGGCGGCGGCTTCGTCGACAACATTCCGCGCGTGCTGCCGGAGAACACCGCAGCCAAAGTCGATCTTTCGAAAATTCCTGTGCTGCCGGTATTCAGGTGGCTCGCCAAGGAAGGCGGCGTCGCCGAACTCGAAATGCTCCGCACCTTCAACTGCGGCATCGGCCTGATCCTTGCCGCCGATCCGGCGAAGGCGAACGAGGTCGAAAAGGCGCTTGGCGCTGCCGGTGAGAAACCGATCAGGATCGGCGAGATCGTTTCGCACAAAGGCGAGCCGGTGACGCTGTTCGACGGAAAGCTCGCGCTTTCATGAAGAAGCGCGTCGGGATCCTGATCTCAGGACGCGGCTCGAACATGCGGGCACTGATCGAGGCCGCGAAAGCGAAAGACTACCCGGCGGAAATCGTGCTCGTGCTTTCGAACGCCGCAGATGCCGGCGGCCTCGAATTCGCGCGCGCAAACGGCATCGAAACCCAGGTCATCGAGCACAGGAAATTTCCCTCTCGCGAGATTTTCGACAACGCGATGGATGTCGCGCTCAACGCGGCCAATGTCGAGATCGTGGCGCTCGCCGGTTTCATGCGGCTCTTGTCGGAGCGCTTCGTCGAGAAGTGGCGCGGGCGGATGATCAACATCCATCCTTCGCTGCTGCCCGCCTACAAGGGACTGTATACGCATAAGCGCGCGATCGAGGCCGGAGAGAAATTCGCGGGCTGCACCGTGCATTTCGTGACGCCCGAACTCGACGACGGTCCTGCAATCCTGCAAGCGCAGGTGCCGGTGCTTCCCGGCGACAGCGAAGAAACGCTTGCCGCCCGCGTGCTGGAGCAAGAGCACAGGATTTATCCGCAAGCCTTGCGCCTCGTCGCGGAAGGCAAGGCGAGGATTAGCTAAAAGGTTTTTGAAAAATCATGTCATCCCCGCAAAGGCGGGGATCCATACTCCCTGTATCTATGTTTATCGCAAAACTTGCGAAGATAACTTCCAGTCGTGGTTATGGGTCCCTGCCGGAGCCTGTCGTCGGGCGCGCGCAAGCGCGGCCCGATGGCGGGGGCGAAAATTTTTTGCTTTTTATATTGCGGCTAAAGAAAATGGCCGGGCTCTCGCCCGGCCATCAGGTCTTGGGAGAGAAAGTTACTTCTTATGCGGCGGCTCGCCGATGTGCCCCGCGCGGGTGATGAAGGGCTCCTCCATCGCCGCGAGGTGACGCGAGCGGCGGATCAGCGAACCGAGCAGCAGCACGAACACAGCGCCCGCCGCAGCCGCCGGGTAGTGCAACTGATCGAGCATCGCCGGGCTGAAGACACGCGCGAGAGCGCCGTCCTTGATCATGATGTCGCCCGCGACCCAGCCGAGCAGTGCTGCACCCGCCCACACCAAAATCGGGAAGCGGTCGAGCAACGCCATCAGGATCGCGCTGCCCGCGATGATCATCGGAACGGAAGTCGCAAGACCGAAGCCGATCAGCACCGCCTTGATGGTCGATGCATGCGCGGGATCGAGCGCAACCGCCGCCGTTTCGGCGGCAGCCGCGATCACGTTGTCGAGGCTCATGACGATGTCTGCGACCGCAACGATGCGAACCGCTTTCCAGAGATTGCTCGCGGCCTCGATCTTCTCGTTCTCTTCGTCTTCCGGAACGAGCAGCTTCACCGCGACCCACAGCAGCAGCACGCCGCCGATCAGCTTCAGCCACTGGTAGCCCATGGCTTCGGCGACCACGAGCGTGAAGAGGATGCGCAGGAGCACCGCGACACCCGCGCCGAGCACCATGCCCCAGAACCGCTCCTTCGGCGGCAGCATGCGGCAGGCCAGCGCGATCACCACCGCGTTGTCGCCGGAAAGAATGATGTTGATGCCGATGATCTTCAGCGCGGCGATCCAGAACGCCGCCTGCATCATGTCAGTGAGAAGAAAGTCCACGCGCCTCTCCCGTTTGTTTACGGGACGGCGTTGTTCATCTGCGCGATCCCGCACCCGCATTTATACGGGTGTATAAGTTCTGTAACGGGAATAAAGAAAACGCCCGGCTCTGCCAAGCAAAACCGGACGTTTGCAGCGCAATAAGCGGCTGTTTTTCTCTGGATACAGCCGGAATCAGGCTCGTTTAATCGACGATTTCTTCCGGCTTAAAGAAGAAATCGATTTCGATCTTCGCGTTTTCGGGGCTGTCGGAGCCGTGCACCGAGTTCGCCTCGATCGACTCCGCGAATTCCTTGCGGATGGTTCCCGCATTCGCCTTCGCGGGGTCGGTCGCGCCCATCACCTCGCGGTACTTCGCGACGGCATTGTCGCCCTGAAGCACCTGCACCACCACCGGGCCAGACGTCATGAAAGTGACGAGGCTTCCGAAGAACGGGCGCTCCTTATGAACGCCATAGAAGCCCTCGGCCTGCGCCTTGCTTATCTTGATCCGCTTCTGGCCGATGATGCGAAGGCCGGCGGCCTCGATCTTCTGGTTGATCGCGCCCGTGAGGTTACGCTTGGTCGCGTCGGGCTTGATGATCGAGAAGGTGCGTTCGACCGCCATGTTCTTTTCCTGCTTGTTCGGGGGTTTTCGAAGTTGGCGGGTCTATAGCGGCGGCGGCGGATCGCTTCAAGGCGGGCTTTTCTTTGCCATAACTGGCTGGCAAGGAAGCCTTCCCGCCACGGCCGAGATGCACGCCCTCCCATGCAAGCCAGCGCGCTTCCCCCGCTTTCGATGACGCGGCGCCTGTTTGCGGCCGCGCTCGCCGCGGCAGTCGTCAATTTCTACGCGCTCTATCCCGGCCTCTATCACCACGACGCCTGGGCCTATGTCGCGATGCTCCGCACCGGCAGCTGGAACAACTGGCAGCCGCCGCTCCTCGCTTTCTTCTGGATCCCGCTGCAATGGTTCTGGTCAGGCCCGCAGCCGATGCTGGCACTTTTCCTCGCGGGCTACTGGAGCGGCTTCGTCCTGATCGCGCTCGGCTATCGCGACGAAGAGAGCAAAACGCTCCCCTATTTCGTTTTCGCCATGGCCTTCTTCCCGATGGCGATCAACTACAACGGCCAGCTCGTCAAAGACATCGCGATGTCGATCTCGATGCTGTTGGCTGCCGGCATCGCGGCACTCCTGCTGCGCGGCTATTTCAAACGCACGCGGCTTGCGGCCAGCTTCATGTGGCTCTTTATCCTGCTCGGCGGCTTCTTCCGCGCGAACGCGGTGTTCGGCATGCCGCCTTTGATCGATCTTGCGATCTCCGCGGTGAGCCCGCGCTGGCGCGCACTCGGCTTCATCAAACGCACGATCATGGCCGGCGCGCTTTCGCTGCTCTTCATCCCCGGACACATGTTCGCGGACCCTTATTTATTCCGCGTGCCCGACATCAAGCCGATCTCGCCGCTGCAAGTGTTCGATCTCGGCGGCATCACCTATTTCTCCGGCCGCGATCAATACAAAGGCTTCTTCGGGCCGGACTTCGTCGAGAAGAACCGGATGTTCAAGGACCGCCCCGAGAGCGGCCGCGGCTGCTACACGCCGCGCCACTGGGACACCTATGGCTGGGACCCGGACCTCAAGGGCGGGTGCGGCGAGGTTTACGAGAACCTCAAGCCGAAGTTCGGGAAGGAACTCACGCAGATCTGGGTGGATGCGATCCTAGCCGAGCCGCGCGCCTATCTCACGCATCGCGCGGCGCACCTGAACCGCTTCCTGCAATTTCTCTGCAAGGGCTGCGAAGAGCCGGTGAAGGCCGGCTGGCAATCGAACAACCAGAAGGAAGTCACCTTCACGCCGAACCCGATCTATAACGCGATCGAATGGTTCTCGGTGAACTGGAGCCTGTCGCCGTTCGGCCCGCCTTACGTTTACCTGCTCGTCTGCATCGCATTCCTGTGGGCATCCACCGGCATCCGCGATCGCGTGACGCGGCACGTCACCTTCGCGCTGGTATCGAGCGGCACGCTCTATACGCTCGCGCTATTCGTGATCGGCATCGCGCACGAATACCGCTACATTTACTGGACCATGCTCTGCGCGCTGATCGCGGCTCCGGTTATCGTCTCGCGCGTCGTCATGCGAAACGATCTGCCCGCGCTGCTCCGTTTCGGGCCGCTTGCGTTGATTGCCGCTGTGATCGCGTTCCGCGAAATCGCGGTGCGCTTCTGGCTCTAGGGGACTTCGATGCCGCAAAACCGCTACGTCATGCTCTCCGGCTACAATGCCTGGGCCAACGAGCGCATCTACAACGCGGCTGCGAAACTGTCCGCCGACGAATACCGCGCCGACCGTGGCGCGTTCTTCAAGTCGATGCACGGCACGCTCAATCACATCCTTGTCGCCGACCGCATCTGGATGAAGCGCTTCACCGGACAGGGCGAGGCGCCTGCGAAACTCGATACGATCCTCCACGAAGAACTCTCTTCGTTGCGCGCGGCACGCGACCGCGAGGATGCGCGGATCTCCGCCTATACCGGCCAGCTCACCGAAGCGAAGTTGGCTGCGAATTTCAGCTACGTGACCATCGTCAATCCGAAGACCGTGACGCAGCCGCTCGCACCCGCGCTCGACCACTTCTTCAATCACCAGACCCACCATCGCGGGCAGGCCCACGCGATCCTGACCGGCCTGAAGGGCCGCGACTTCGCGCCTTCGCTCGATCTCGTTCTCTATCAGCGGGAGACGGGTGCGGGCGGGGTCGTCAGCGGCTGAAGGCCAGCCCGCGCTCTGTGGCGCGCACGCAACACGCCTTGGCGGGTGTCCGGGTTTAACCTTTCGCTAACCCAATCCTAAGCCGCCATTAACCATAAAAATTTAGCCTCCCCGCGAGCCCGATCAATATCCATTCGCTCTAGGGGGCAACCTTGAAAAAGACTCTCGCACTCAGCGCCGTGCTCGCCGCATTCGCGGTCGCGCCTTCGGCCAACGCAGCCGACATTCCGGTTCGCGGACCCATGTACAAATACGCGCCGCCGGCCGCGGTCTTCAACTGGACCGGCATGTATGCCGGTATTCATCTCGGCTACGGCTTCAGCGACGACCTCGACGGTTTCACCGGCGGCGTTCAGCTCGGCTACAATTGGCAGTTCTCGCCGAACATCGTGTTCGGCATCGAAGCCGACATCTCCGGCACCGACATGAACGGCGCACCGGGCGGCATTCCCGCGCACATCGACTACATCGGCACCGCACGCGCCCGCATCGGCTACACCTGGGACCGCACGATGCTCTATGGAACCGGCGGCATCGCCTTCTCGCGCGCTGCGGCACTGGGCATCCACGACACGGACACCGGCTGGACCATCGGCGGCGGCCTCGAATGGGCCTACTCGAACTCTTGGACCCTCAAGGCCGAGTACCTCTATTACGATCTCGGCGCGAACTTCGACGCCTCTATGATCCGCCTCGGCGCGAACTACCGCTTCAGCAGCTTCTGACGACGACTCGCAAACGCCTACAACGACAACCAAGCAAAAGCCCCGGACAGGACGTCCGGGGCTTTTTCGTTGTTAGTTCTCAACGCTTTAAACTATTTTACATTTGTATTTGTATGATATTTCCGTAATCCCATTGTAGATTGTATAATTCTTGACAACACAATTATTCATGTGAAATGCTCTTGAAACGGTCGACGGTTCGTCGCCGCAAGAAAATCAGGAGAGCTATCCATGTCCCCCCTTCGTTTGCTGGCCGGTCTCGCCGTAGCCGCCGCGCTCGCACTCCCCGCCGCCGCGCAAGAACTGCCGAAAGGCCCGCTGGTCACGGCCGACTGGCTTTCGAAGAATCTCGAAAATCCGAAAATCCGCGTGTTCGAAGTCAGCGTCGATCCCGGCGTCTACGAGCGCGGCCACATCCCGGGCGCGATCAACATCCGCTGGCACCACGACCTCGTCGATACGGTTCGCCGCGACATCGTCAGCGCGCAGAACCTGCAAGCGCAGTTGCAGGCGGCCGGCGTGAACAAGGACACCACCATCATTCTCTACGGCGACAACAACAACTGGTTCGCCGCATGGGGTGCGTGGGTCTATGAAGTCTACGGTCTCGGCGGCCAGGTGAAGCTGCTCGATGGCGGCCGCAAGCTCTGGGAAGCCAAGGGCCTGCCGCTCGACACCAGCGTGAAGAACTACGCGAAGTCGAACTTCACCCTGCCCGCAGGCAAGCCGCAGCTTCGCGCGAAGCTCGCAGACGTGCTTTCGGTCGTGAACGCCGGCAACAACAGCGCGGTGCTCGTCGATATCCGTTCGCCGGACGAATACAACGGCAAGATCATCGCGCCGAACGGCATCAAGGAACTTTCCGTGCGTGCGGGCCACATCCCGGGCGCGAAGAACGTCCCCTGGGGCAAAGCGGTCGCGGCTGACGGCACCTTCCTCCCAGCCGAC
>CAZFPR010000030.1:7143-17538 GCA_964521045.1 uncultured Hyphomicrobiales bacterium | reverse complement strand
GAGTTGAAGAAGGTCTATGCCGACGCCGGCATCGACGGTTCGAAGCCGATCATCACCTATTGCCGGATCGGCGAACGTTCGAGCCACACCTGGTTCGCGCTCGCCAAGATCCTCGGCTACCAGAACGTCAAGAACTACGACGGCTCGTGGACCGAATACGGCAACGCCGTCGGCGTGCCAGTGCAGAACAACGCCGGTCTGGTCTGGAACGGCAAGTAACGCATCAAAGAGACGCGCACTCGATTGTTCCTCCCGAGGCGCTACTCCAGTGATCCGGTTCTGACATTCGTACCCCCGATCAACGGGCGCTTTAACGAATGTCAGAACCAAAGGATCACTGGCTTTTTTTAAAGGAGGCCAATGTCCTTTCGTATCCGGCGTTCGGCAGAGATCGCTGCTAGGCGAAGCGAACGCCGGATACGGGACATTGGCTACGCGGATTGCGAAAGCATCCGCGTCCTTTCTTCTTCTGATAGGTTCAGCCCATGAACGGAATCACCCTGCCTCGCGTTACGGCCTCAGTCATCGCAGCGGCGATCGTGCTTTGCGTCGTGTCGCTTTACAGCACGCCGGAAACTCGCACGCTTGCGCTTTCGCTCGCGCTCGGCGGCATCTTGGGTTTCGTGTTGCAGCGCTCGCGCTTCTGCTTCTTCTGTCACAGCCGCGAATATCTCGAAGAGGGTAATCCGCAAGGCGTACTCTCGATCCTGCTCGCGCTCGGCGTCGGCACGCTCGCCTATCTCGTCGTGCTCACGCAATGGATGCCGCTCCCGCTCGCCGACCGCCTGCCGCCGACCGCGCATATCGGCCCGGTCAGCTACGCGCTCGCGCTCGGCGCCTTCGTGTTCGGTGCGGGCATGTCGATTTCCGGCTCCTGTATCTCCGCGCACACCTATCGTCTCGGCGAAGGTTCGCCGGCCTCACCCTTCGCGCTCTTCGGCGCCGTGATCGGTTTCGGTCTCGGCTTCGTGAGCTGGAACACGCTCTATCTCGCAACCATCGTGGACAGCCCCGTCGTGTGGCTGCCGCACACGCTCGGCTACGCAGGCACATTGGCGCTGACCGTGGCACTCCTGCTTGCGATCGCCTGGTACTTGCTCTCCAGAACTTCGTTCAAGATGCCCGCCCGCAAGGAAACGCGCATCGATGCCGCAAGCATCGGCAACGCGATCTTCGTCGAGCGCTGGCCCGCGTGGATCGGGGGATTGCTGGTGGGCGTGATTTCCGCGGTCGCTTACCTGCGCGTCTCGCCGCTCGGCGTCACCGCGGAGCTCGGCTCGCTCGCCCGCACATGGACTCGAGAAGCAGGACTGTTGCCCGAAACGCTCCACGGGCTTGATACATTCCGCGGCTGCGTGACCGCCGTGAAGACTGCGCTCCTTTCGCCGAACGGAATCTTCGTGGGCGGAATCGTTCTCGCGAGCTTCGCGGCAGCGCTCGTCTCCGGACAATTCCAGCCGCGCCGGCCGACACTCGATGAAGCCCTGCGCGGATTGATCGGCGGCGTGCTGATGGGCTGGGGCGCGATGGTCGCGCTCGGCTGCACCATCGGCGTGCTCTTGTCGGGGATCCACGCAGGCGCGCTAAGTGGCTGGGTTTTCTTGGTTTTCTGCTTCGCTGGATTGCTCGCGGGGCTGCGCTTGCGCCGGCTCGTGCAGGCACCGCCCGCGAAACCCGTGCGCGGAAAATCCCGCGCCTGAATGCGGGTTGAATCCCTCCGCCCTTTTGCGGACACGCTCTTGCGGCTACGATGGCGTCATTCAGCGCCTCGCACCGGGGCGCTTTTTGATTGGGCAATTGCAGAATGACCGAAGCCGCAGCAGACACCGCGCGCGCCACGCAACTACGCAAGGTCTCGAGCTATTATCGCTGGCTCGACCGCTGGGTCCGCTGGAACCGGATCGTGCGCCGCTATTCCGGTTACGACAGCATGACCGTGCATCGCCTGATGGACGATCCGGTCACCGGCCACAACGGCCCCTTCGTCCTGCACAATCTCATGCTCGAAGGCTTGAAGCTGCCCGAGAATCCGCGCGTGCTCGACGCGGGCTGCGGCTACGGCGGCACGGCGTTCGACCTGATCGGAAAGATCGGCGGCACCTGGCTCGGCCGCACCATCTCGCCGATCCAGATCAACCGCGCGCGCGAGGAAGTGAAGAAGCGCGGGCTCGAAGACCGCATCCACTTCGAACTGAAGTCCTATGACGAGCCGATCGAAGGCGAGTTCGATCTCGCGATCGGGATCGAGAGCATGGTGCACTCGGTAAACCCGAACGCGACGGTCGCGAACATCGCACGCGCGCTGAAGCCCGGTGGCACCTTCGTGCTCGTCGACGACATGCCGATCGAAAACTTTCCGAAAAAATTCGAAGCCGACCTCGACATCGTGCGCAAGATGTGGCGCTGCCCGGTGATGCCGACCGAGCGCGGCTGGCGCGCAGCCTTCGAAGCGGCCGGTCTCGAGATCGAACATTCGCGCGATCTGTCGAAGCTGATCTACCACCGCCCGGTCGAAGAGATGAACGCGCTGATCAAGCGCGACACGCGGCGCGCAAGCTGGCTGCGCTGGACGGGATTGCGGATGATTCCGGAAGCGAATATCTGCGGGCTTATGATTGAGCGCCTCGCGGTTGACGGCGTGCTCGAATATCGCGTGCTACGCGGACGGAAGAAGGGCTAGCTCACGCCTTCTGCTGCCAGCGGCCGGCTTCGTCCTGCTGCCAGTACGTCACCGCGTGGCCTGCGGCCTGCGCGATCTTCCACTGCGCGCGCGCGTTATCGACGGCGTCGGGATCGTTACCGTCGAACAGATGGATCGCGCGCTCGTAGCCCGCGAGGTTCTCGCTGCTCGCGCCCTCGACGAAAAAGCGCGCCTGCGCCCCGTTCGCATTGTCCTCCGAAGTCGTGAGCAGCACCGGCTGCTCGGAAGCGTTCGTTTCCTTGTCGATCCCATGCGGCAAAAATGAATCGTCGCGCCACGTCCACAGATGCTGATCCAATGCCTGCACGCGCTCGTCGCTGCTCGCTTGCACCACACAGCGCCAGCCGCGCTCGAGGCACTTCTCAAGCAACTGAGGCAGCACCTTTTCGAGCGGCTGGTTTTGCAGGTGGTAGAAATAGACCTCGGTCATTTGGTTTCGCCGGGCCAAGGTATGCGGGCCGCATGACGGATGTGGAGTATGCGCACTTCGTCCGCGCCGATCTCCCAGTAGATCAGATAAGGATAGCCGCCAACCGGCATCACGCGAACATGATCGAGACCCGCGAGCTTGCCTCCCTTCGGGAAGCTGCGGATATTTTCAGTTGCCCGCTGGATCGCACCGCCCACTTTTGCCGGACCTGAAATACTTCGTTCTGACAGATAGTTATGGATCGAATTGAGGTCGCCGAGAGCGCGCAGCGTAAAGCGCAATCTCATTTCCCGAAACGCTGCCACAACGCGCGCATTTCCTCGTCGCTCGCAAACTGGCCGCGCTGCGCTTGCGCCAATCCTTCGCGGATCGCAGCGCGGGTCTCGTCGTCCAGATCGGGGACGCTGAGCCCCGCTTCCGTCATCGAAATGATTGCAAGCGCAAGCGCGTCCTGCTCCTCATCCGGCAAGGCGCGGGCGCTTTCGATGGCTTTCTCGAGCAGCTTCGTCATGGCCGTCGCTCCTCACTCATAATGCGCCGAGATGAACTCGTTCAGCAACCGCACGCCCCAGCCCGGACCCCATGAATCTCCGATCTCGGTGTTGTGCGCGGCCATGCCGGTGCCCGCGATGTCGAGATGCGCCCACGGCGTCTTGCCGATGTAACGCTGCAAAAACTGCGCGGCCGTGATCGAGCCGCCGAAACGTCCGCCGGTGTTTTTCATGTCGGCGAATTTCGAGTCGATCATCTTGTCGTAATAGGGCGCGAGCGGCATCCGCCACACGAGTTCGCCCGTGACCTTGCCTGCTTCGGTGAGGCGCTCCGCGAGCTTGTCGTCGTTCGAGAACAGACCCGCATATTCCTGCCCGAGTGCCACGAGGATTGCGCCCGTCAACGTCGCAAGATCCACGATCAGTTTCGGCTTGAAGCGCTCGTTGGTGTAGGCGAGCGCGTCGCAGAGCACGAGCCGGCCTTCCGCGTCGGTGTTGATGACTTCGATGGTCTGGCCCGAATAGGATTTCAGGATGTCGCCGGGGCGATAGGAATTTCCGTCCGGCATGTTCTCGACGAGACCGATCACGCCGACCACGTTGGCCTTGGCCTTGCGCGCGGCAAGCGCATGCATGAGGCCGGTGACGCATGCCGCTCCCGCCATGTCTCCCTTCATGTCTTCCATGCTGGCGGCGGGCTTGATCGAAATGCCGCCGGTATCGAAGCACACGCCCTTGCCGACGATCGCGACCGGCGTTTCGGATTTCTTCTTCGCGCCGTTCCAGCGCATGACGACGAGGCGGCTGTCGCGCTCGGAGCCCTGCCCGACCGCGAGCAGCGCGTGCATGCCGAGCTTTTTCATCGCCGGCTCGTCGAGCACCTCGATCTGTACGCCGAGTTTTTTCAACTCGCTCGCGCGGCGCGCGAACTCGACGGGGAAGAGCACGTTCGGCGGCTCGTTCACGAGTTCGCGGGCGAGCACGATGCCGCTGCCGACCGCTTCCGCAGCAACCCACGCCTTCTTCGTACCGGCCACATCGTCGGCTGCGATCCTGATGTCGGCTGCCGGCGTCTTCGGCTCGTCGTCCTCTCCGGATTTTTTCTTGGTCTTGTAGCGGTCGAACTTGTAGGCGCGGAGCTTGATCCCGAGCGCGATCTGGGCCGCGCCATCGGCGTCCAGTTTTCCACCGGGAATCTGGGCGAGCACGGTCACATTCCGGGCGCCCAAAGGCAGCCTTCCCGCAATCGCGCCGCCGAGCTTCAGCCAGTCCTCCGCCTTCATGTCCTTGGATTTGCCGGTCCCTGCCACCATCAGGTGTTCCAATTTGAGACCGGAGGGTGCCGCGAGGCTCAAAATCTTGTTTCGCTTGCCGCTGAACTTCTCGATTTTGGCGACGCGCTGGAAAAGATCGCCCGAAGGCTTCATCGCCGCTTTGGCGGCGGCGCCGAAATCCAGATTTTCGTCGGTTATCACTACCAGAATACCGGTGACGGGGGTCTTCAGGTCGGCTATGGAGATCTTCGGGGCTTCGGCCATGTCGGAGTCCGTTAAGGGATTGATGGGACAGTATTAACCGAGGATTTTTTGTGGGGCGAGCGCCCCCTGAAAGCCTCAATTCCCGGCCAGTTTCGACCGGTCAATTTAGTAGGGGGCGGTCCCGATTCTGGGTGGAGAATCGGCACCGTGAGTATCGACGCGAATGGGGCGGCTCGACCGGTATTTGTTCTCGACTGCTGCCATCGCGTTCCTCGCGGTGCTGGGAAGCCTTACCACACTGGTCTGGCTGACGCAGGTCCTGCGCCGCTTCGACCTGCTCGCGACCCAGGGCCAGTCGTTCTTCGTGTTCCTGACCATCACCGCCCTCGCACTGCCGATGCTGATGCTCGTGATCGCCCCGATCGCGCTGTTCATCGCAATCGTGTTCACGCTGAACCGCCTCTCCGCCGATTCCGAACTGATCGTGATGAATGCCGCCGGCGTCAGCCGCTGGCGCATTTTCCGCCCGCTGTTCGCGCTCACCATGATCGTCGCGACCCTGACCATCGCCGTCAGCGCCGAAGTGGGCCCATGGACGCTGCGCACACTGCGTGAGCAGATCTCGAAAGTGAACGCTGACATCGTCTCGAACGTCGCGATCCCCGGCCGCTTCATGTCGATGGACCGCGGGCTCACCTTCCACGTCCGCGAACGCAGCCCGGACGGACTGATGCTCGGCATCTTCGTGTTCGATGCGCGCAATCAGGACAACGAAACCACCTATATCGCCGAGCGCGGGCGCATCGTGCATTCGCCGCAGGGCGCCTACCTGATCCTCGATGGCGGCGTGATGCAGCGCCGCCAGGGGCAGAACAAGTCGCCGAACTTCGTCGAGTTTCAGCGCTACGCCTTCGACATGTCGCAGCTCACGCCGAACCAGCACGTGCTCTATCGCGCGACCGACCGCACGCTCTACGATCTCGTGACGGCCGACGAGTCCGACGAGATGTACAAGCAGGACCCGGGCCGTTTCCGTGCGGAGTTGCACAAGCGTCTTTCCGCGCCGCTGTTTCCGATCGCGGCTTTCGTGCTTGCCTTCGCATTCCTCGGCGAAGCGCGCACCACGCGGCAAAGCCGCGGCCTTGCGATCGCGGGTGCCGCCGGCGCATTCGCGCTCGTGGAAATTTTCGGTTTCGGCACCTCAGGAATGGTCGCGCGCAACGCGGCGCTGACCTGGATTACTTATCTCGTGCCGGTCGCCGGCATCCTCTACGGGCTCGCGGTGATCGCAGGATTCGCGCAGTTCAGGGTGCCTGCGTTGCTTCAGAAGATCGCGGATCTCCTCTCCGCGCGTTTCGAACGATTGAGGACGGCGTAGCAAGATGGTCGCTTTCGGCATGCTCGGTCGTTATTTCGGCCGCCGTTTCCTGACGGCGGTTGCGATTGCGTTCCTGACCTGCGTCGCGCTGATTGCGGTCGTCGATTTCTTCGAGCTTACGCGCCGCGTCGGCGACCAGCCCAACAGCACGGCCTCGCGGATCGGCTATCTCGTGTTGCTGCGCCTGCCCTCCTTCACCGAGCAGATGCTGCCGTTTGCGACGCTGATCGGCGCGATGTCGGCATTCCTCGCGCTGTCGCGCCGGCTCGAATTCGTGGTCGCACGCGCAGCCGGCATCTCCGCCTGGCAGTTCATCGGCAGTGCGGTCGTAGCAGCGCTCCTGATCGGTGTCGCCGCCACCACCGTCTACAATCCGCTCTCCGCCGCGCTGAAGGAAAGCGCGGATCGCATCGAGAGCGAATTGCTCGCAGCCCGCGCCGCCGCCATCGGCTGGAGCCAGGAAAAGCCGCAAGGCAACATCTGGGTTCGCCAGCGCGCCGACAACACCCAGGCGATCATCAACGCACAGGCCGCGAGCAATCAGGGCCGCACGCTTTCGGGCGTGCGCATCTTCGTGTTCGACGCCAAAGGCGAATTCATCGAGCGCGTCGAAGCGAAGTCCGCCGAGTTGCAGCCGGGCGCCTGGCGCCTCACCGAAGTTTCGATCTTCTCGCCCACCAACAGTCCGAAGACGCTCGCCTCGCATCTGCTGCCGACGAGCCTCACCCCCGATCAGGTTCGCGGCACCTTCTCGAATGCGGCGGCATTGTCGTTCTGGGAACTGCCTGCCGCGATCGAACTCGTGAAGGCCGCGGGGCTTTCCGCCGCGCGTTACGAAATCCAGTATCAGCTTCTGCTCGCGCGCCCGCTTCTCCTCGCCACCATGGTCATCATCGCGGCGGCGGTAAGCCTGCGCGTATTCCGGCTCGGCGGCGTCGGCAGGATGGTCACGATCGGCGTGCTGTCGGGCTTCCTGCTTTACGTCGGGTCGCAACTTTCCGAGCAACTCGGCGAAGGTGGGTTCCTGCATCCGATCGTCGCCGGCTGGCTGCCCGTGGTCTGTGCCGCGATGATCGGCTGTTCAATTCTTTTGCATCAGGAAGACGGCTAGATGCGCTCCCTTTCCGCCGTCACCTCCGGAGTGCACGCATCCGGCCGGCCGTTCCGCCGCGCCGGGTTTGCGGTTCTTTGCGCCCTCTTGTTTGCGGGCCTGAACGGCGCTGCCTACGCGCAGTCCTTGCCGCGTTCGAAGACGGTCGAGCCTTCGCTCACCAAACGCCTGATGGGCAAGAAGTCGAGCCGCGATCAGAACACGCAGATGTTGGTCACTGCGAACGAGATGATCTACGACTACAAGAACAACAAGGTTCATGCAGTCGGCGGCGTGCAGATCTACTACGACGGCGGCGTGCTGGAAGCCGACAAGGTCACCTACGACCGCGCCACCAACAAGATGTTCGCGGAAGGCAACGTCCGCTACAAGGCGAAGGACGGCAACGTCATCCACGCCAACTCGCTGGATATGACGCAGGACTTCCGCGAAGCCTTCGTCAATTCGATGCTGGTCGAGACGCCGCAGCGCACGCGCTTCGCCGCCTCGCGCGCCGACCGCACCGAAGGCAACATCACCGTGTTCTCGAACGGCGTCTACACGGCGTGCGAACCCTGCCGCGACGATCCAAAAAAGCCGCCGCTGTGGCAGGTCAAGGCCGCGCGCATCATCCATAACGAAGGCGAGCGCAAGGTTTACTACGAGAACGGCACGCTCGAACTGTTCGGCTATCCGGTCGCCTATCTGCCGTTCTTCTATCACCCGGACCCGACCGTGAAGCGTCAGTCGGGCTTCCTGCCGCCCCACGTCTATTCGAACAGCCGCGTCGGCGTCGGTATCGAAGCGCCCTACTTCTGGTCGATCAAGCCGAACATGGACGCAACCGTCGCGGTCGTTCCGTTCAGCGGACAGGGCGTGCTCGGCAAGGGCGAATTCCGCCACCGGCTCGTGAACGGCGCGTACCAGATCAAGGCCGCGGGCATCGACCAGACCAACCCGGAGCGGTTCGGCTCGCTGTCGGGCAACCGTAATTTCCGCGGCGCGCTGGAAGCCTCCGGCGAATTCAACATCAACCAGCGCTGGACCTGGGGCTTCGACGGCGCGCTGCTCTCGGATCGTTCGTTCCTGAACGACTACTATATCAACCGCACACGCCTCACCGAGCGCACCTCGCAGATTTTCATGACCGGCCAGGGCGACCGCTCGCACTTCGACATGCGCGCGCTCGGCTTCTACGGGCTGTCCGAACTCGACAACAACCGCCAGCTGCCGTTCGTGCACCCGGTGATCGACTACTCCTACTATTTCGGCAATCCGATTCTGGGTGGCGAGCTTTCCTACCGGCTGAATTTCACCAGCATCTCGCGCGATCAGGCCGACCTCGGCGCGACTTCGGTCCTGGATACCAACGGCAAGGATCTCTCGCGCTGTATCGCCATCAATCCGAACCCGAACCAGTGTTTCGTGCGCGGCCTGCCCGGCACCTATAACCGGCTCTCCGCACTGATGGACTGGAAGCGCACGATCACGAGCGACGTCACCGGCATCCTGTTCACGCCCTTTGCGCGCGTGCGTGCCGACGCAGCGTCGATCCAGGTCAGCCCAGATGCCAACATCGCGGCATTGAACACGGTCGCCAACGACGAACTGATCCGCGCCATGCCGGTGGTCGGCCTCGAAGCGCGCTGGCCCTTCATCTCCGTGCATTCGTGGGGCACGCAGACGCTGGAGCCGATCGTGCAGACCATCATCCGCCCGAACGAAACCCGCATCGGCCGCTTCCCGAACGAGGACGCGCAGAGCCTCGTGTTCGACGACACCAACCTCTTCGCAATCGACAAATATTCCGGCTACGACCGCGTCGAAGGCGGCTCGCGCCTGAACTACGGCCTGCAATACACCGCCAACGTCCACCGCTTCGGCATGGTCAACGTGCTGCTCGGCCAGTCGTACCAGATGTTCGGCCTGAACTCGTACTCGGTCTACGACATCGCCAATACCGGCGCACATTCCGGCCTCGAAGAGCGCACGTCCGACTACGTGTCGCGCATCTATTTCCAGCCGACCGGACGCCTCTCCTTCGTAACGCGCTTCCGCTTCGACAAGGACGACCTGTCGCTGCGCCGCTTCGAGGCGGAGACCACCTCGCGCTGGGACCGCCTGACGCTGTCGACCATCTATTCGCGCTATGAAGCGCAGCCGATGATCGGCTACCTCGAGCGCCGCAACGGCGTCTACCAGACTGCGAACTACCAGTTCCACGATTACTGGAGCATCATGGGCGGCGTGCGCTACGACCTCGAGCGCGGCCGGATCGACTTCGGGACAGTCGGTCTGACCTATACCGACGAGTGCATCGCGATCAGCGCGACCTACGTCGCCGATTACACGAACCTGATTACGTCTTCGCCTGTGCACAAATTCATGCTGCGCCTGAACCTGCGCACGCTCGGCGAAACTGGATTCAAGCAGAACCTCGGCAACCAGGTCACGACCACGACGCCGACTCCGTAAGCGGTCCTATTGCCGCCACAGGAGCGGCCCATAGTCTTTGACGGGCGATGTGCTGTATTATTTGCTGAAACGAGACCGTTCGACGCCAGACATGCCCAACACGTCCGCCTCACGCAGACCCGTTCTTCTCGCCTTTGCCGCGCTGGCGTTCGCCGCTGCCGCGTTTGCTCCCTCGTCCGTCCGCGCGCAGGTCGCCGCCGTCGTGAACGGCGAGCCGATCACGATGCTCGACATCGCCGAGCGGCAGAAGCTGCATAAGGGCACCGGCAAGAACACCTCGCGCAAGGAAGTGCTCGAGGAGCTGATCGAGTTCAAGCTGAAGCTTCAGGTCGCGCAACGCGCCGACATCTCG
>CAZFPR010000030.1:3377-7133 GCA_964521045.1 uncultured Hyphomicrobiales bacterium | reverse complement strand
GACCCAGTCGGAGGTCGACCGCGCCTTCACCAGCATGGCGCAACGATCCGGCAGGTCCTCCTCGCAGTTCGAGCAGGCTTTGAAGCAGACCGGCGTCGATGTCGTCAGGCTGAAGGATCGCATCAAATCGGACCTCGCCTGGCAGCAATACGTGCAAGCCAACTCCGGTAACGTGGTCGTGCGCGACGCCGATCTGGTCGCCGCGATGCATGCCCGCGGCCAGAACATGAACCTGAAGTCCACACAGTACACGATGGTCCAGGTGATCTTCGTCGTGCGCCGCAACGCGCCCGACAACGTACGCGCCCTGCGCGCGAAAGAAGCGGAGAATCTCCGCGCGCTCGTCACCTCCTGCGATCAGGTTGCCGGGCTCGCCCGCCAGTACAACGAAGTCGTGGTGAAACCGCCGATCCGGCGGCTCTCTTCGGATCTGCCGCCTGCACTACAGAAGCTGTTGCAGTCCCTGCCCGATGGCCGCATGGCGCCGCCGGAAGCGACCGTGAACGGCATCGAAGTCGTCGCGATCTGCGAACGCCGCGAAGTACCCGCGGATATTTCCTCGAACCGCGAGTTGCGGAACGAACTGCTCGGCAAGCGTCTCGAAGCCTACGAGAAACGCATTCTCGACCGGATGCGCAAGACTTCGATCATCCAGATTATCTCCGAGAACTAAAGCCCATGCTTCCGCTCGCCCTGACGCTCGGCGAGCCGGCCGGGATCGGTCCCGACCTCACGCTCAGGCTCTGGCTTGAACGCAAGGCGCGAAAGCTTCCGCCCTTCGCATTTCTGGCCGACGCCGCATTCGTGAAAGAGCGCGCACGCGCGCTGAAGTTCGACATTCCGCTCGTTGAATGCGCCATCGAAGAAGCGGCGCAGGCATTCGAAACGGCGCTTCCGCTCGTCGCTCCCGGTGCGGCAGCAAGCGCTTCGCCCGGCAAGCCCGACGGCACAAGCGCGAAAGCTGCGCGCGCCTCGATCGATCTTGCGGTGAAGCTCGTGCAGAAAGGTAAAGCCTCGGCGGTCGTCACCAATCCGATCGCGAAGCACGTCATGCAGGCCGGCGGCTTCGCCTTTCCCGGCCATACCGAATATCTCGCACATCTGAGCGGCGCCCCGCGTCCGGTCATGCTGATCTGGAGCGAGGAACTCGCGGTCATCCCGATCACGATCCATATGCCGCTGCGCGATGTGCCGGATGCCTTGACGACGCGGCTGATCGTCGAAAGCGCGCGCATCGCGGCGCACGACTACCGGGTGCGTTTCGGCATCTCGAACCCGCGGCTTGCGGTCTGCGGTCTCAATCCGCACGCCGGCGAGGAAGGCACCATCGGCCGCGAAGACATCGACGTGATCGCGCCCGCCATCCGCACGTTGCGCGACGAAGGCATCGAAGCGAGCGGCCCGCATCCCGCCGACAGCCTTTTCCACGAGCACGCACGCAAATATTACGACGTGGCACTCGGCATGTATCACGATCAGGTGCTGGCGCCCGTGAAAGCGCTCGCCTTCGACCGCGCGGTAAACGTGACGCTCGGGCTGCCCTTCGTGCGCACTTCGCCCGATCACGGCACTGCGTTCGATCTCGCAGGCAGTGGCACAGCAAATCCTTGCAGTCTCGAAGCCGCGTTGAAACTCGCGGCACGCCTTGCCGTCAAAGCATGAGCCAGATCGACGGACTGCCGCCGCTTCGCGACGTGATCCGCAAGCATGAATTGCAGGCGAAGAAGTCGCTCGGCCAGAACTTCCTGCTCGACCTCAATCTCACGTCGCGCATCGCCCGCGCGGGCGGATCGCTCGACGGCGTCACCGTGATCGAAGTCGGCCCCGGTCCCGGCGGGCTCACCCGCGCGCTGCTCGCGGAAGGGGCTTCGCGCGTGATTGCGATCGAGCGCGATGCGCGCTGCATCGCCGCGCTCAACGAGATTTCCGCGCACTATCCCGGCAGGCTTGAAATTGCCGAAGCCGATGCGCTTCGCTTCGATCCGCAACCGCTCCTGCATGGCGGAACGGCGCGCATCGTCGCGAACCTGCCCTACAACATCGCGACTGCGCTGCTGATCGATTGGCTTACGCTCGAGCCATGGCCACCCTATTACGACTCGCTGATCCTGATGTTTCAGCGCGAAGTCGCGGAACGCATCGTCGCGACACCGGACGACGACGCTTACGGGCGTCTTGGCGTGCTTGCCGGCTGGCGTTCCGCAGCGCGGATTTTATTCGACATCAGTCCTAGCGCGTTCGTGCCTGCGCCGAAGGTCACCTCTTCCGTCGTGCAGATCGTTCCGCGCGAAAACCCGCTTCCCTGCGATGCGAAAATTCTCGGACAGGTCACGGCTGCCGCTTTCGGCCAGCGGCGCAAGATGCTACGCCAAAGCCTGCGCTCGCTGGGGCTCGATGCCGCTGCCCTTCTTGCGGCGGCGGAAATCGAACCGACGAAGCGCGCGGAAGAAATTCCGGTCGAAGGTTTTGTGCGGCTCGCGAATGTTGCCGCCGCGATGAGAAAGTGACCCATGACGAAAATCGCGCGCCAGGTTTTCACCGACTACGGCAAGCCGCTCTGCGAGGAAATCGTGGACGCGCCGGAACCGAAGGGAACGGAAGTTCTGGTGCGGGTCGGACATTGCGGCGTCTGTCATTCCGACATTCACCTGCATGACGGCTACTTCGATCTCGGCGGCGGCCGCAAGGCGGAGCTTGCGGGCGGTCGTCCGTTGCCCTTCGCGCTCGGACACGAGATCGAGGGCGAACTCATCGCCTGCGGCCCTGACGCAAAAGGCGTCACCATCGGCAAGCGCTATGTAATCTATCCCTGGATCGGCTGCGGCCAGTGTGCGACCTGCGCGAGCGGCGACGAGCATCTCTGCGCGAAGCCGCAGCAGATCGGCATCCAGACGCAGGGCGGCTACGCGACCCATGTGCTCGTCCCGGATGCGAAGTACCTCCTCGAATACGATCCGATCCCGCGCGATCTCGCCGGCACCTATATGTGTTCGGGCGTGACCGCCTACTCCGCTATCGCAAAGCTCGGCGCGCTCGCGGAACGCGGACCCGCGCTTCTCATCGGCCTCGGAGGCGTCGGCATGATGGGATTCTCGTTCCTGAAGGCGCGCTCGAAGCACAAACCCATCGTGATCGAAATCGATCCGAAAAAGCGCGAGCACGCGCTCGCAAACGGCGCTGCCGCGGCGTTCGATCCGACCGACAAGGCGGCGCGCAAGGAAATCATGGCCGCTTCCGGCGGCGGCGTCATGGGCGCGATCGATTTCGTCGGCTCGGATAAATCCGCGGCACTCGGCTTCGGTGCGCTCGCAAAAGGCGGCACGCTCGTGGTCGCCGGCCTGATCGGCGGCGAGATGCCGCTCTCCATTCCGGTGCTGCCGCTCAAGGGCGTTTCCATCGTCGGCAACTATGTGGGCTCGCTCGCCGAGGCGAAGGAAATGCTCGCGCTCGTGCGTGCCGGAAAAGTCGCGCCGATTCCGGTGAAAACCCGGCCGCTTTCAGAGGCCAACGCCGCGCTCGAGGATCTGCGCAACGGCAGGACCATCGGGCGCACAGTGCTGGTGGCCTGACAGCGCAACGATCTAAATTGTCGTCCCCGCGAAAGCGGGGACCCATAACCACCGGCGTCAAACTTTGGCACAGGGGTTATGGATCCCGGCTCGCGCTCGGCTTCGCCTCGCTTGGCCGGGACGACGGCAAACTTAAAGCTGCGATTGCAGCTGCTTCGCGAACGCCACGACGCCGGTGCGGCGTACG
>CAZFPR010000030.1:0-3367 GCA_964521045.1 uncultured Hyphomicrobiales bacterium | reverse complement strand
CGGTCTGGTCCGGCACGCAAAACCCGCATGTGTTGCGCATCGACCTGGCGCGCCTGACCGGCCTGGACGAAGGCCGCATCGAGATCGTCGTTGATGACGACGTAGTCGTATTCGCCCCAGCGCTTCAGCTCGTGCTTCGCGGTTTCCAGGCGCTTCTTGATCGTCATTTCGTCTTCGGTGGCGCGGCGGCGGATGCGCTTCTTCATCTCCGCGATCGACGGCGGCAGAATGAAAATGCTGACCACATCGGAAGCCGCTTTCTTGTAAAGCTGGCGCGTGCCCTGATAGTCGATGTCGAACAGCACGTCCCTGCCTTTCGCAAGCGCCTTCTCGACCGGCTTTGCGGGCGTGCCGTAATAGTTGCCGTGCACTTCGGCCCATTCGAGCAGGTCTCCGGCATCGCGCATTTTCTCGAAGGCTTCACGCGTCAGAAAGTGATAATGCACGCCGTCGACTTCGCTCGGCCTGCGCTTGCGCGTCGTCACTGAGATCGAGAGGTCGATGTTCTCTTCCTTCTGCACGAGAAGCCGCGTGAGCGTGGTCTTTCCCGCGCCCGATGGCGAGGAGAGCACGAACATCAGCCCGCGCCGCGCGATCTTCTCGCGCTTCGCGCCGGCCTTCTTCACTGCTTTCCGTTTCTTACTCAATGTTCTGCACCTGCTCGCGGAACTGATCGACCGCGGTTTTCAGATCCAAGCCGACCGCGGTGAGCGAAACGTCGTTCGATTTCGAACAGAGCGTATTCGCCTCGCGGTTGAATTCCTGCGCCAGAAAATCGAGCTTGCGTCCGACCGAGCCGCCGTTCTTCAGCAACGCCCGGGCCGCACCGACATGTGCATGCAGCCGGTCGAGTTCTTCCCGGATGTCGGCCTTGGCGGCAAGCAGCGCCGCCTCCTGATGCAGCCGTTCGGGATCGAGCGCGGAACTCGCGGCAAGCAGTTCCTTCACCTGCTCGGCGAGCCGCGCGCGGATCGCTTCGACCGAGCGCGAGGGTGAAGCTTCCGCGGATTTCGTGAGCTTCTCGATTTCACTGACGCGCGTGGAAAGAACGCCGCCGATGACTTCGCCCTCCTTGCCGCGCATCGCGACGAGATCCTTCAGCGCCGCTTCGAAACCCTTGAGTAAAGCGGCGTTCGCCGCCTCGCGCTCAGCTTCGCTTTCCTCCGTCTCGATCACTTCCATCACGCCCTTGATGGCGAGGATGCCGTCGAGCGTCGGCAGCTGCGCTTCGATCTTTTTCGCTATATCGCGCGAGGTCGCGATCACGGCCGCGAGCACTTCTTCGTTTACGCGCACCTGCGGGGCGGCGCCTTCGCGCTGAATGGCGAGATTGGCGGTCACGTTGCCGCGTGAAATCGATTTAGAAATCGCCGCGCGGATTGCGGGCTCCAGCGCATCGCGGCCCGGCGGCAGGCGAAAGCGCAGATCGAGACCCTTGGAATTGACCGACTTCAATTCCCAGGCCCAGCGCAGACTTCCATGCACGCCGGAAGAACGGGCAAAACCGGTCATGCTGGCAAGCGTCATCGGAAGGATTGTCCGCGATTCTCTGTTCTGAAAGCCGCGCGACCTTAACGAGGGAGAATGAGGGCCACAAGCGGACGAGTAACTACATAACCGTCGTCCCCGCGAAAGCGGGGACCCATAACCATCGGAGTCAAATTTGAGCGCCGGGGGTATGGGTCCCGGCTCTTCGCATCGCTTAGCGATGCTTCGGCCGGGATGACACCATCATTACTGCTTCGCCTCGCCCTCTTTAGGCTGCTCCGCCTTCGGGTCGGCTTTTTTCTTCTCGGCCTTTTTCTTTTCCGCCGCCTTCTTTTCTACCTTCTTCTTCTGCGGCGCGGCCTTCTCTTCTTTCTTCTGGTCTTTCTTGCCGAGTTCGCCGCCCTGGAATGTCGGCGTCGCGCCGGGCGTCTGGGTCTGCACGGGCGGGGTCTGCGGGGCCACGGCAGGCTGCGTCTGCTGCGGGGCGTTCTGCTTCTGGAAGTCGCGCCAGCGCGCGACGTTCTTCAGGTGCTGCTCGTAGGTTTCGGCGAAGACGTGCCCACCGGTGCCGTCGGCGACGAAATAGAGTTCCTTGGTGCGCGCCGGATTGGCGACCGCTTCGAGCGAAGCGCGCCCCGGGTTCGCGATCGGGCCGGGCGGCAGTGCTGCGATCGTGTACGTATTATAAGGTGTGGGCTGGTCGATGTCGGCGCGCGTGAGCGAACGGCCGAGCGATCCCTTGCCGCCCACGAGACCGTAAATGATCGTCGGGTCGGACTGGAGCCGCATCTTCTTGTTCAGGCGGTTCACGAACACGCCGGCAACCCGCGTGCGCTCGCTCGCGATCGCGGTTTCCTTCTCGACGATGGAGGCGAGCGTCACGAACTCGTTGATGTTCGAGATCGGCAGATCCGCTGCGCGCTTGGCCCAAATCTCTTCGACCATGCGCTTGTGCGCGGCGGCCATGCGCTGAAGCAGTTGTTCGCGGGTGGTGCCGCGCGTCACGCGGTAGGTCTCGGGCAGCAGGCTGCCCTCTCCCGGTATCCGCTGGATCGGCCCGCTCAATACCTCCGCCTCGTTCAGGCGCTGCACGATCTGCTGCGTCGTCAGCCCTTCCGCGATGGTGACCGAATGCTGGATCGATTTGCCTTCGATGATCGTCTCCAGCACTTCGCTCATGCTGGCGTTCTTCTGAAAGACGTACTCGCCCGCTTTCATCTTTTCGGTCGCGCCGAGAATGACGGCGCCCATCACGAAGAAGGTCGAATTTTCGATGACGCCTTCGCGCTTGAGCAAATCGGCCATGTCACGCAGGCCGGTGCGCTGCGGAATGTTGACGGTGCGTTCGCTCGCAAGCGGGCCCGGCGCGGTGAATTGTTTCGAGCCGTAGAGAATGCCGCCGCCGACGAATACGGCGAGCAGCAGCAGGATAGTGAAAATCGCATTGCCGACGATGACGATCGGATGACGCGCGCGGCGCGACGGCGGTGCTGCAGTGCGCTGGCGCGGGCCCCGCGCGGGTGGCGGCGATTCAGCGGGGGCTTCGTAATAGTGATCGTCTTCGCGTCCAGCCATTTCGATCCCGTTTTCTTGTTCTGGACGGCCCGCCCCCGAGCCGCGCGGGACCAAACCTAAGGCCAATTATGGCCAAAGCAGGAAGCCAGGAAAATTAGTGCGCTTTGCGGAAGATCAGCGACGCATTGGTGCCGCCGAAACCGAACGAGTTCGACAGCACGGTATTGATTTCGCGCTTCTTGGGCGTATGCGGCACGAGGTCGATCGGCGTTTCGCGCTCGGGATTGTCGAGGTTGAGGGTCGCCGGCGCGATCTGGTCGCGCATCGCGAGAATGCAGAAGATCGCTTCCGCCGAACCCGCGGC
>CAZFPR010000029.1:27460-27993 GCA_964521045.1 uncultured Hyphomicrobiales bacterium | reverse complement strand
AGGGAAGTGCGCGATCTGCTGTCGAACGCGCTGCCCGCCGAAAATCTTCAGGCCGTCGTTGCGCAGATCGAAACGATCGCGAGCAAGGTCGATCGTTTCTCCGCCACCGGCGACAGCGGCATGCACGGGATCGTCGGCGCGCTCGAACACCGCATCGATGCGCTGGCCCAACGTCTCGAAACGGGCGCGCAGAACCCGGAAGCCTTCGACAGGATTCACCACCGCCTGGACGCGTTGCAAACGACTCTGAGCCGGGCCGAAAACCCGATGGGTCTCGAAGAGACCATGCGCAGCGTGGTCGAGCGGCTCGACGCCTCCGAAGCGAAGCTTTCGAACCTCGGCGCGATCGAGCGGGGAATCTCGGATCTCTCCTCGCAATTCGACAAGGCTCGTGCGAACTCCATGGATGTCGCGGAGCGCGCGGCAAAGACCGCGTTGCGCGCCGCCATATCCTCGGGATAAAAATCGCGCATTCCGCGCGGCGGCTCAAAATGAAGGGGAGACTCCGCCATCAGGTGACATTCTTCATGACC
>CAZFPR010000029.1:17293-27450 GCA_964521045.1 uncultured Hyphomicrobiales bacterium | reverse complement strand
CGCCAGCGATTGCGTCTCATCGGGGGTCATGTGGGTGGCGTGAACCAGGCACCAGGTCTCGCCGACAGGCGCCTGCGCAAGCAGCCACTCGACCGGCCGCGCGCCAGACCATGCCGCAACAGGTTGCAGCCGCGCAGTATCCGGGCGGCGAAATCATTTCTCCGCCCGCAGCGGAGCGGCCTCTCGCCGGCGATGCGGCTCCGGTACGCAGAGTGACGCAGGTCGCGATGCCCGCCGAAACACAAGCGCGCTTCACGCGGAGCGCCCCGGTAACGGTGCAGTCGAAGGACGGGTTCGTCGCAACCGACGGCCTGCCTGCGGATTTCCCGCTCGAGCCCGGTTCCGGCGCGCCGCGCTCGCGCGCGACACCCGTGCAGCAACGCATCGCGCAGTCCGAAGCGGCAGTCGCCGAGATCGCGCCCCGCGCGGGCAGCGACGCGAACGTGAAGACTTCCGACTTCAT
Organism: uncultured Hyphomicrobiales bacterium; assembly: GCA_964521045.1. Lineage (GTDB taxonomy): Bacteria > Pseudomonadota > Alphaproteobacteria > Rhizobiales > Xanthobacteraceae. The sequence goes on along the minus strand of CAZFPR010000029.1, from coordinate 26,987 downwards.
CGCGGCCGCCCGCCGCGCGGCGCAGGCCGCGGCAGCGGAGACGGCGAGCGAAAATTCTTCCGGCGAAAAAGGGGCTGGAAAGTCCGGCTTCTTCGCGCGCTCGCGGCGCGTCATGCTGCTCGGTCTTGTCGTCGCCATGCTCGGCTTCAGCGCCGTGCGCTTCTTCGACGTGAACCTCTTGATGAACCTGATGAACAATCAGGAAAGCAAACCGGTTTCTACGACGCCGGAACCGGCCCCTCCGGTGCAGCAAAGCGAACCGCCCACACAGACACCGACCTTCGCGCCGGAAACCAAGGAGCGCTCCTTGCTGCCGAACTCGCTGCCGAATTCGGTGTTGGGTTCGCTGGCACCCTCCTCCGGCGATCTCACGCCGCAGAATGTCGCTTCGACTTTCGGCATGCCGCAATTCGATATGCCGCTGACGACGCAAAGCACGAAGCCAGCGGCCAGCGCGCGCGTAGCCCCGGAAAAGACCCCGGTGACGACAGTGGACGGCATCGGCGCCGGCTTGCTCAAGGCCGCGAACGACGGCGATCCCGACGCCGCTTTCGAGATCGGCGAGCGCTACCTGACCGGCCGCGGCGTCGATACCAACATGAGCGAGGCGCTTGCTTGGTTCGAGAAGGCGGTCGCCAAAGGATCGGCTGCGGCGGCCTTCCGTCTCGGCATGGCCTACGAGAAGGGCCAGGGCGTCTCGCGGGATCGCGGCCGGGCACGGACGAATTATGTGCTGGCCGCCGAAAGCGGCCACCTCAAAGCGATGCATAACCTCGCGGTCATGATGGTCGAGGATGGCGGCGCCAAACCCGCTTATGCCGCCGCGATGCCCTGGTTCCGCAAGGCCGCTGAGCATGGCCTGCGCGACAGCCAGTACAATCTGGGCGTGATCTACGCCCGCGGCTTCGGGGTCCAGCAGAACCTTGCCGAATCCTTCCTGTGGTTCTCGCTCGCAGCCAATCAGGGCGACACCGACGCGGCGAAGAAGCGCGACGACGTCGCAACGAAGCTCGACCAGCAGACGCTGGTTGCGGCCCGGCTTGCCGTGCAGACCTGGGTCGCGAAGCCATCCGACGATAGAGTTAACGAGCCGCGCGTGAAGCCCGAATGGCAGAACGCCGCCGTCTCGCAGAAAAAGAAGCAAAAGAAGTGACGCCGGAACGCCGGCGTCATTGACAAGCGCGGCACTCGACATGTTGATGCCGTAGTGCTGCCGCTAGAACAGCGGTCACACGAGAGCGTCCGGAAGCCAACTTGTCGATTTACCTTCCGATAGCCGAACTGCCGGTCAATATCCTTCTGATATTCGGGCTGGGGATTGCGGTCGGCTTCATTTCGGGAATGTTCGGCGTCGGCGGCGGATTCCTGATGACGCCGATGCTCATTCTGGTCGGCATCCCGCCTTCAGTCGCGGTCGCGAGCGTTCCGAGCCATATGGCGGCCTCCTCGCTCACCGGCACGATCTCCTATTGGCGGAAGAAACTGGTCGATAGCGGGCTCGGCCTCGTTCTGCTCTCCGGCGGTCTGCTCGGCACCGCGGCGGGCGTCTGGGTGTTCTCGCTCCTGCGGCGCGCGGGCCAGCTCGACCTCATCATCAACCTTTCCTACATCGTGCTGCTCTCGGTCGTCGGTACGCTGATGATCGTGGAAAGCATCCGCGCGCTGTGGCGCTCGATGCGCGGCCAGCAGGCGGTGCTGCGCCGGCCCGGTACGCATTCGTGGTTTCACGGGCTGCCGCTCAAATTCCGGTTCCGGCAGTCGCGCATCTATGTATCCGCGATACCGGTGACCGCGATCGGCTTCGGCGTCGGCTTTCTCGGCGCGCTGATGGGGATCGGCGGCGGGTTTCTCCTGATCCCGGCGCTGATCTATCTCATGCGCGTGCCGACCGCCGTGTCGGTCGGCACATCGCTGTTTCTCACGCTCTTCACGATGCTGGCTGCGACCGTGCTGCATGCGGTCGAGAACCGCTCGGTCGATATTGTGCTCGCGTTCACGCTCATGATCGGCGGCGTGATCGGCGCGCAATCGGGTGCTCGGGCCGGGCAGGCCGTCCGCGCGGAGCAACTGCGCTTCCTGCTCGGGCTGCTGGTCGTCGCGGTCGCGATCCGTGTGGGCGGCGATCTCCTGACCAAGCCGGGAGAGCTGTTCTCCGTGATTTCGTCGGAGGCAGGCAGATGAACCTGCGGAAGACAAATGCCGCTCTCTTAGCCGCGCTGATCCTGCTCGCGTTCGCCGCACCTGCCGCACATGCAGAACGGCTCGTGACCTCGCTCTCGACGCACCGCGTGCTGATCAGCTCGAACTTCACCGGCACGTCGCTCGTGCTGTTTGCGTCCATCGAAGATAGCGATGCGCCGCGCGACAAACCGAAAAAATACGACGTTGCGATCACGGTGCGGGGGCCCGCCACGACCTTCGTCACGCGAAAGAAGGAGCGCGTTCTCGGGCTTTGGGTGAACTACGATTCCCGCCGCTATCCCGAGACGCCTTCTTATCTCGCTGTGCTGACGAACCGGCCGCCCACTGAATTCGGCCCGCTCGCGCTGCAAACCAAATATAAGCTCGGGCTTTCGATTGCGGCCTTGCCGCCGATCATTTCCGATGACGACGAATTCGGCGAGGCGCTGCTTCGCGTGAAGAAAGCCGAAGGGCTGTTTCACGAACAGACCAATGCCGTGACGTTTCTGACGCCGACGCTGTTTCGCGCGACACTGCCGATCCCGGGCGTCGCCCCGACCGGTCCCTACGAAATCGACGTGCAGGTTTTCGCGAACGGTGCGCTTGCCGCACAGCAATCGACCGCGATCGAGGTCGTGAAGACCGGGTTCGAAGCCGACGTCGCGCATCTCGCGCGCGATTCGCGTCTCGATTACGGCCTCGGCGTCGCTTTTCTTGCTATTGTTGTCGGAACGCTCGCAGGTCTGATATTCCGTCGCAACTGACGGATTCGGGAGGACGGGATGGCGAACGAAGGTCTGCGGCGTTTTCTCGGCGGTTCGCCGCTCGCGGTGATCATCAAGCTCGCGCTCTTGTCGATCCTGGTCGGCTTCGTGCTGACGGTGATTGGTCTCGATCCGCGTAACCTCCTCTGGAGCATCGAGGCGCTGGTGCGCACGGTTCTCGACCTCGGCTTCGAGGCGTTCGACTGGCTGTGGCGCTATCTCTTGCTCGGCGCCTTTATCGTGGTGCCGATCTGGCTCCTGATGCGGCTGATGCAGTCGCGGAAGAACTAGGCGATCTCGCGAGAGGCGGCCGCTTCCACTGCATCCGCGCCGACCACATCCTGTATGGAGCGGTGCTTGCCGCGGTCGAGGAGCCGGCTCAAGCCGGACTTGATCTCGCGCGCGATGCCGAAGCCTTTGTAGACCATGCCGGTATAAAGCTGCACGAGGGTCGCGCCCGCGCGGATTTTCTTCCACGCGGTCTCCGCAGAATCGATTCCACCGACACCGACAATCGGGAAGGCCTGTTCGGCCCGCAAATAAGTCTCGGCGAGAATCCGGGTCGACAATTCGAACAGCGGCCTGCCGGAAAGGCCGCCCTGCTCTCTCGCATTACTGTCGCGCAACGACGCCGGCCGCGTAACCGTCGTGTTCGAAACGATCATGCCGTCGATCGCGCGCTTTCTTGCGATCGCCACGATGTCGTCGAGATCGAATAGCGAGACGTCCGGCGCAATCTTCAAAAGTACAGGTTTCAGTCCGTGACCCTTTTGCACCACGCGCTCGCGCGCCTCGAGTATGCGCGCGATGAGTTCGTTCAGCGCTTCGGCCGATTGCAGATCGCGCAGGCCCGGCGTATTCGGCGACGAAACGTTGATCGTAAGATAGCTCGCATAAGGCGAGAAGGTTTCGACACCCGCGACGTAGTCGGCAATGCGGTCTTCGGAATCCTTGTTCGCGCCGACATTGATGCCGAGGATTCCGTTCGGCTGCCGCCGCGAAAGCCGCGCGACCGCCGCGTGAAATCCTTCGTTATTGAAGCCGAGCCGGTTGATGACGCCCTCGTCGCGCAGGAGACGAAACACCCGCGGCCGTGGATTGCCGGCCTGCGGCTTCGGCGTCAGCGTGCCGGCTTCGGCAAAGCCGAAACCGAGCGCGAGCACGGCATCGGGCACTTCGGCGTTCTTGTCGAAGCCCGCCGCAACACCCACCGGATTTCTGAAATGCAGGCCGAAGGCCGAGACCGAAAGCCGCGGGTCGTCCGCGGGTTGTGCCGGTCTCGGCAGCAGGGAAAGCGCCCGGATCGCCAGCCTGTGTGCGTCCTCGGCCTCGAAAAGGCGCGAGAACGGCAGGGCCAGATCGAGCAAGGACGACATCCACGAGCCTCTTTTTGTTCCGGCGGACGCTAGTTCCGCCCCTGCTGCGCCGCAAGCGGCAGTCCGGACTTGTCACCCGGAATGGAGGTGGTAAAGGCAATGGGTATAAAATCCTCGCCTCGAATCGGAGCGCCCGATGCTGACCCATAACCAGGTCTGGGGCGCGGTGGACCGCATCGCCGCGCGCTACAACTTCTCCCCCTCCGGGCTTGCGAAGGCAGCCGGGCTCGACCCGACCACCTTCAACAAGTCGAAGCGGGTTACCTCGGACGGGCGGCCGCGCTGGCCCTCCACCGAATCCATCGCGAAGGTGTTGGACGCCACGGGCGCCACGATCGACGAGTTCATTTCGCTGCTCACGAAAAAGCCCAAGCGGCCGACGCAGCCGGTTCCGCTGATCGGCTTCGCGGAAGCCGGTGCCGGCGGATTTTTCGACGACAGCGGATTCCCCGTCGGCGGCGGCTGGGACGAAATCAAATTGCCCGACGTGGATGACGACCACGCCTATGCGCTCGAAGTCTCCGGCAATTCGATGGAGCCCCTGTATCGCAAGGGCGACGTGCTCGTGGTCTCGCCTGCGGCACCCCTGCACAAGGGCGACCGCGTCGTGCTCAAGACCAAGGACGGCGAAGTGTTGGCTAAGGAACTGAAAAAGAAGACCGCGAAGATCGTCGAGTTGAAATCGCTCAATCCCGATCACAAGGATCGCACGTTCCAGATGACGGACGTCGTCTGGATCGCGCGGATCGTCTGGGCTTCGCAGTAAGTTCGTTCGTGCGAGATTACGCCGAGCGCGCAAGCGCGCCGTCGATCATGGCAACGGTGTTCTCGACGCCATAGACCGCGACGAACGATCCGAAGCGCGGACCCTTCTCCTGTCCCAAGAGCACCTGGTAGAGCATGTTGAACCAGTCGAGCGAAACGCCTGGCTTGCCGTCTTTGGCCGCCTTCTTGTGATCGAGGAACGGCTCGCGGCGGCCGATCTCGTAGACGACGTCCTGAATCGCTTCGGCGCTCGCATCGGCAGGAAGCTGCGAAAGCGCATCGCGCAGATCGGAAAGCGCCTTGCGTTCGGTATCGGTCGGCTCGCGGAATTTTTTCGTCGGCAGCACGAAGTCGCGGAAATAATGGATCGCGTATTCCACGAGCTTGCCGAGCTTCGGATGCGTGTCCTTCGTGACGCCGGGACGATAGCGGCCGATAAAACCCCAGAGCGTTTCGGCGTTTTCCGCGTTCGATGACGAAACCAGCGTGAGCAGCATCTGGAACGTGACCGGCATGTCCGGCTCCGGCGGGTTGCCGGAATGGATGTGCCAGACCGGATTGCCGAGCCGCTGCTTCCAGTCGGTCTGCTTCTTATAGCCTTCGAGGAACTGCTGGTAATCGTCGACATTCCTCGGGATCACGTCGAAGTAAAGCCGCTTCGCCGCCTTCGGCTCCCTATACATAAAGAGTGAAAGCGATTCCGGACTCGCGTAGCGCAGCCACTCTTCGATGGTGAGGCCGTTGCCCTTCGACTTCGAGATCTTCTGGCCCTTCTCGTCGAGGAAGAGTTCGTAGTTGAAACCTTCCGGTGGCAATGCTCCAAGCGCGCGCGCGATCTCGCCCGAGAGCTTCACGGAATCGATCAGATCCTTGCCGGCCATTTCGTAATCGACGCCAAGCGCTGCCCAGCGCATGGCCCAGTCCGGCTTCCATTGCAGCTTGACGCGCCCGCCGGTGACCGGCGTGGTCATGCGTTCTTTCGTTTCCGGATCTTCGTAGGTGATCGTGCCGGCCTTCACGTCGTGTGCGACGATCGGCACCTGCAACACGATGCCGGTTCGCGTACAAACGGGAAGAAACGGCGAATAGGTCGAGGCACGCTCCTCGCGCAGTGACGGCAGCATGATCGCCATCACGGCTTCGTAATGCTGCAAGACCTTCAGGAGCGCTTGGTCGAAGCGTCCGCTCTTATAATATTGTGTCGAAGACGCGAACTCGTATTCGAAGCCGAACTGATCGAGAAACGCCCGCAGCCGCGCGTTGTTGTGTTCGCCGAAGCTCGGATGCGTGCCGAAGGGATCGGCAACCTGCGTCAGCGGCTTGCCGAGATCTTTCGCAAGCAGCTCCTTGTTCGGCACGTTGTCCGGAACCTTACGCAGGCCGTCCATATCGTCGGAGAAGGCCAAGAGCTTGGTCTTGATCTTGTCGTCCGTGAGCACGCGGAAGGCATGGCGCACCATCGTGGTGCGCGCGACCTCGCCGAAGGTGCCGATGTGCGGCAGGCCCGAGGGTCCGTAGCCGGTCTCGAAAAGAACTTCGTCCTTGGGCTTCTTCTTCAGGCGCGCGACGATCTTCTTCGCTTCCTCGAAAGGCCAGGCATTCGAGGTCTCCGCCATTTCGCGCAAGTTCGCTGCCAGGGCAGCCGGTTCGGTCGCCATTCTCACTTCTCTTCAGGAGGAGGTCCGTAGAATCTGCCCGGGAAATAACGCAAATGGGGGACGCTGAACACCCCGTGTTTCAGGGCCAACAAGGGCGTTGCGCAGCAGGCGGTTCACAAAGCAAAATAGCCGCCGGGGATTGCTCACCGTTTATTGTAACCGCTTGCCGGCCATACTGCCGGAGGGATCTGGCGGCCGTTTTTTACGAGCGATCCGGGGCGGGTAAGGTTGGTACTGAAGCCCTCGGGCGGCTCGGTTACGGGCGCCGGAGAAGACAGCGAAGCGCGGGATGCTTCGCTGCCTTTGCCTGCGCATTCGGGCTTTGCCGAGCGGCCCGCGCTTTTCAGGAATATTTCCGAGCTACCGCCCGAGTTGCGTCCGCTGCGCGGGCATCTCGACCCAGTATTTCTGCGATGGGCCGCGGCACGCGCTGAATCGCTCGGCATCGATTGCGACGTTCCGGTCATACGAAGCGGCCAGATCGATGCCGACAGCCTGCTTGCGATCTATGCCACCAGCCTCGGCGTCGAGATCGACTGGCTCGAAGACACGGCAACAACCCCGCTCGACGTTCACGATATTCTGTCCCGCGGAGAGCTGCCCGCGGGGAGCCGAAGCGGGCAGGATTGTCCGACCCTTGCGCTGTTCGATGGCCGGACGCGGCAGGTCTGCGGCCGTGCGGCAGACGGAGCCGGGAAGTTTCGCATCACGTCCGCCGCGCGCCTGCGTGCATTCGTCGAACGCTCGGCGAAAGAAGAACTCGCACAGGATGCCGCGCACGGACTAAAGACGCGCGAGCCCGCGCTCTCGGCTGCGACAGTAGCCAGCCCGAAACATCGGCTTGCACTGCTCGCAGCACTCGCCACGATTGCAGTCAGCCTCTATGCCGCGCCCGGCCCTACCCGTTTCGTATTCGAAGTTGTTCTCGCGGTTCTGTTCCTGACCTGGGCGGGCTTGCGGTTGTTCGCCTGTGTCTTGCGGCAAGAAGCCCGCGAGAAATCCCCTGTCAGCGACCGCGATCTTCCGGTCTATACGATTCTGATCCCGCTTTATCGCGAAGCACGTATCGTACCTGATCTTGCAGCCGCGATTTCCGCGCTGAACTATCCCCGCGAAAAGCTCGATGTGAAGCTGATTCTCGAGTGCGACGATGCGGCGACGATCGAAGCTGTGAGCAAGATTACGCTCGACCCCTGCTTCGAGATCGTATTCGCACCCGAACTTGCCCCGCGTACAAAACCGAAAGCGCTGCGCGCAGCGATGCCGTTCGCGCGCGGAGAATTTGTCGTGATCTACGACGCAGAAGACAGACCGGAGCCCGATCAGTTGCGCAACGCGGTTGCGCGTTTTCGCGAAGGCGACGACAGGCTCGCCTGCGTGCAGGCGAAGCTTGCGGTAGATAACCTCTATCCGTCATTCCTGTCCGATCAATTTCGCGCGGAGTATGCGGGGCTGTTTGACGTTCTGCTGCCCGCACTCGCGCGTCTCGGGCTACCGATTCCCCTGGGCGGCACATCGAATCATTTTCGGGCTTCCATTCTTCGCGAGATTGGCGCCTGGGATCCGCACAACGTTACCGAAGACGCCGATCTCGGCGTACGCCTCGCACGCTTCGGTTACGCGACCGGCGTCGTCGGCTCGACGACCTGGGAAGAAGCGCCCGCGCGCCTCGGCGCATGGCTGCCGCAACGAACGCGCTGGATGAAGGGCTGGCTACAGACCTATATCGTACACATGCGCGATCCGCTTCTGCTTTGGCGGCAACTGGGGTGGCGAGGTTTTCTCTGCTTCCAGTTGCTCATCGGCGGCTCGGTGCTTGCGGCACTCGTCCATCCGGTCTTCGTAGCGCTGCTGCTTGCCGACTCGGCGTGGGGACCGTTGCTTGCGCTCGCGGACACGCCTGCGCAGTGGACGCACAAAGCGCTCATCTTCACGACGCTGATGAGCGGCTACATCGCGTCCGGACTTCTTGCGTTCACCGGGATGAAACGGCGGGGCTGGCTCACTTCCGCGTGGGTGCTTCTGCTGCTGCCGGTCTACTGGCTTCTGCTGTCCGCCGCCGCATGGCGCGCAGTCTGGAAACTCGCGACCGCTCCGCATCAATGGGAGAAGACGGCGCACGGTGTGGTCAGGCGTACCTCGCGCAATCCCTGAGCCGTCAGACGACCGACGCCGCGATCATCAAGAGCGAAGTGACGAGGCCCAGCACGGGCATCCACAGCGGCACCGTAATCTCTCCGGGCCTGGTTTTCTTCCGCTGCAAGCGGAGCCGCAGCAGCGCGCCGTTGATGAGCGCGAAAACCACGAGCGTTGCAAGCGAGGTAAACTCGGCAAGCCGGCTGAACGGTACAAACAGCGCAAGCACGAGCACGATTGCGGAAATCAGCGCCGTTGCCAGAAGCGGCGTAGAGGTTTTCGCGCTGACTTCGCCGAATCTTTCCGGCAGGTCGCCCATGCGCGCCATGCCGTATACGACGCGGGTCGCCATCGTCGTTTGCGCGATCACGGTATTTGCCGTCGCGCCGATCGCGATCAGGCTGATCAGCGGCACGCTGAAGCCGCCGAGTTCCCGATAGACGACCGCAAGCGGCGCTCCGCTCGCGACCAGACGGTCAAGCGGGATTGCGGTTACCGCGATCGCAGCAATCGCAATGTACAGCACCGATGTGATTGCGAGCGTCAGAACCATCGCAAGCGGAATGTTTCGCGCCGGCTCGTGCGCTTCCTCGACGATGTTGGTGAGATCCTCGAAGCCGATGAAAGCGAAGAACGCGAGCAGGCTCGCGAACAGGATTCCATTCCAGACCGCGGGATCGGCCGGCGGCATCGCTAACAGCGCGTTCTGGACGGGAAGTCCAGCATAGGCCGCCGCGGCGATGATCGCGACAAGGCCGCCGACTTCCAGAACCGTAAACAGAACAGCGAGCAGCACGGACTCGAGAATGCCAAA
>CAZFPR010000029.1:2490-17283 GCA_964521045.1 uncultured Hyphomicrobiales bacterium | reverse complement strand
GGCGCAGATCAGCCCCACCAACGCGACGAACGTAACGACAAGCACGGGCTTCGGCAGATCGACGAATTGCGCGATATATCCGGTCGCGCCGAGGGAAACCGCCGCCGAAGCGATAACGGCAGTCACGATCATCAGGAGACCCGTGATCGTGGAAAGCAGTCTCGAGCCGAACGCCGCTCTTACATATGCCGCTTCGCCGGCCGCCACCGGATAGCGCGTGCAGAGTTCGGCATAAGAGGCGACCGTGAGACCCATCACGATCGCAGCGATGACGAACGAAAGCGGCGCGTGCATCCCGGCATGGGCCGCCACCTCGCCGATCAGCACATAGATGCCGGCGCCGATCGTGGTACCGACCCCGTAGAGAACGAGCAGAGGAAGCCCGAGCCTCCTTTGCAGTGCGCCTGATTTCGCCGACATGCCTGCCTTCGGTCATTCCGGGCTGAGAAAATTGGCGGAAGCAATATGCCTCTGCGATTGCGAACGGGAAAGGCAGCCGGCTGAGCCTTTCGCATGCCTTTTTTTCTATTCGGACATTGCGTGACGCGCGTTGACGCAGGTCAACGCACGCGAACCGCCTAGAGCCTGCGGCGCAGATCGGCAGCAGCCGCGTCGGCGGATCGCTCCAGAATGAACGGTGCGATGAACCTGCCCTCTTTGTCCATCAGATAGACGACGGACGTGTGGTCCATCGTATAGCCGCCGCCGTCCAGCGGCGTGCGCTTCGCATAGGCCGAGTAGGCCTTCATGATCGCATCGACCTGCGCACGCGATCCCGAAAGTGCGGTGATGCGCGGATGAAAACTCGAGATATAGAGTTTGAGCTTCTCGGGAGTGTCGCGCTCGGGATCGACCGTCACGAAGATCGCATTCACCTTTTCCGCGTCCTTGCCGAGCCGGTTCAGCACTTCCGAGATTTCGAACAGCTTGGTGGGGCAGATGTCCGGGCAATGCGTGAAGCCGAAAAAAACGAGGAACGGCTTGCCGCGGAAATCGGCATCGGTGACCGTCTTTCCGTCCTGATCGACCAGTTCGAACGGCCCGCCGATCGAGGACGGACGTACTCTATCCGCCGGCGCCAGCATCATGAGACCGGCAGTGAGTGCGAACGCACCGGCGACGAATGCGGCCAGAATGACGAGGATGCGGGCGGAACGGGGCATGGGATTTCGGTATCTTCGCCGGTTCAGAAGCAGTAGGCGATACCGGCCGCCACCATCTCGAAAAAGAGTTTGGTTCCGAACCAGATCCACATGATACCGGCCGCGGCTGCAAGCGCGCCGAAAAGTGCCGCTACGGCGATGACGAGCGGCCGGATCGAAACGATGGCTGTCGTGTCTGCGGGTTTGGCCATGGGCATTTGGTAGAACCGCAAGCCTGTCGCGTCAATGAAGCGGCGATCAAGACCTCGTGCGCGAGGCGCTTCTTCTTGTCGCGAGCACATGTTGTCGCGAATACATGGAGCGGGCGATGGGAATCGAACCCACGACATACAGCTTGGGAAACTACACGCAAGCCAATCTTCTCAACTACTTAACGCCATTTAGCACGGATCTGGCACAGGTGATATTTTGGAGCGGGCTACGGGAATCGAAGCCATCTAGCTGGCTGGGGAAGCCATCACATTACCACTATACTAAGACCGCGCCTTATCGAAATCACTAATCTGCATTTGCCGAGATTGATGCTGGATGTAATGAAATATGAAAGAACCGCCGCATGAGTAGCATTCTGACATTGGCGGCCGAGAACCTTATCTCTCCTATAATTCTTAGCTTCGTCCTCGGCCTTTTGGCAGCGCTCGCGCGATCCGATCTTAATTTTCCGGAAGCCATAGCCAAGGGCTTATCCCTCTATTTGCTCTTTGCCATCGGGTTCAAAGGCGGCGTCGGGGTTGCTATGCACGGTCCCGATATGCGTCTGCTGGCTACTTTGCTGACGGGTATGGTTCTGTCCTTCGTACTACCGTTCGTCGCCTACGCGCTGCTGCGTTTACTCGCGCCGGTATCCGCTGTCGACGCGGCTGCGGTCGCAGGCCACTATGGCTCTATCTCGATCGTAACGTTCGTAGCGGCCAGCACGCTTTTGACCGGAATCGGGGTGGCCACCGAAGGCTACATGGTTGCCGTTGCAGCGGCGATGGAAGCTCCCGCGATAATCTCGGCGCTCTGGCTGGCGGCGCGACGCGGCCACAACAAGGGGGGAATGGACGCGAGACTTTGGCGAGAAGTTCTCCTAAACGGTTCGATTGTATTGCTGCTGGGAGCATTTGCGATCGGCTTTATCACTGGCAAAGATGGCTTGGCGCAAATAGAAAGCTTTATAGTATCCCCTTTCAAGGGGGTGCTTTGCCTGTTCCTGCTCGATATGGGAATCGTCGCGGGGCGGGGCTTACGGGATACGCGCGGCCTGCTCACATTGAGAGTTGTCGCTTTCGGCATACTAATGCCGCTCGTCGGAGCGACCGCGGGACTTGCTGCTAGCCTAGTGTTGGGATTGTCGCCCGGCGGTGTCGTTCTGATGATGGTGCTTTGCGCTTCCGCGTCCTACATCGCGGTGCCCGCGGCAATGAGAGTGGCGCTGCCACAGGCGAATCCCTCGCTGTCGCTGTCCCTCTCGCTAGGCGTCACATTTCCATTCAACATTACTCTCGGAATACCACTCTACATGGCCGTGGCCCAAGCATTGACGCAATGACGATCAGGACAAGAACATGCAGATGCACAAGGCCAAACGTGTAGAAATAATAATTGAAGCGATCGTGGAAAGGCACCTTACGGATGCTTTAATTAAGGCCGGCGTCACCGGCTTCACCGTGTTGCCCGTCAGCGGCGGATCTGGAAGGTCCGGTCAGTGGAGTCGCGAAGGACAAGTGAGCCGCGCTAGCGGCATGGTCGCCGTTATCTGCCTTATCAGGCCCGAACGTCTAGACAGCTTACTTTCCTCAATATTTGCAGTAGTAGAGCGTCACATCGGCGTAGTGAATATCACTGATACCTTAGTGCTTCGGGCGGAGCGATTCTAATTGAAATTCGTAATTCCGAAGTCGCATGCTTGAGTTTGTATGAGGCTTCCCAAGCAGACGACTTTTTGTTCGTTTCTATTTGTTAGCTCTATGTTGACTTCATTCAACCTTGGCTAGGACGAGCGCAATAGAACTTGGATTCCATTCCCGGCAAGCGCAACTGGAGACAACTAGGAATACATTCAGATTTTAGCACAAAATTGGCACGGACATGCGTGTCAATAGAACTTCTTTGCAACGCATTTTCAGAAAATGAAATTGAGAACAACTTTTCAAAAAGCTGTCGTTCTGTAACTGCTTACGTTGTGCGTAACCTGTTGATGTTTTTGAAGTTTGGAGCGGGCGATGGGAATCGAACCCACGACATACAGCTTGGGAAGCTGTCGTTCTACCACTGAACTACGCCCGCAAACTCAGGGTTTTCTCGCATTTCGAAAAATGGCAAGGCACCTCTCAGGCACCGGAGAAGCCGGTTATGCGGTTTATTGCAGGGAATCGAACCTCAGCCTAGACCAGACTAAGCCGCCTGCTTCTGTGCACTTGTTTAATTCGACTGTAACACAGCTGAAGGCGAGCGGATGTAACTCACCTCGTAGCACGCGGGCACAGCCGTATGTCTGAACGAGCGAAACAATTGCAACGGCAGTTTTCCGAGCCCGCCGCGCTAAACCGCTCGGACAGCAATTAAAGTGAAAACAAAGGGCACGGAGGCTCACCGCGAGTGCAAGGCAAGCGATGCGCACCGGCTGCGACCCAGATATCGAGCGAGGCAGTTATTGGCGTTATCAGCTAAATAGCTACCTTTTGTTTTTCTTAGATAGCCAAGCTTCCAGTTCCCGAATTTCCTTTTTCTGAGCGTCACTGGTTTTCTTCGCCTGTTTATTTATGAACGGGTCCTTGGAATTCTTAAGAACAATCTCGGACATTTCAATGCCGCCACGATGATGCTCAATCATCTTTTTCGCCCATGCCGCAGCGGGATCGGCATCGTTGGCGCTACTCATTGCCTTATTCATTTTTTCCATGGATGCTGTAAATTGATCGTCGGCAGGTGACTTTTGCTGCGCAATAACTGCCGTACTCACAGAAATCACTATTACCGATATTACCAAACCAGCTCCGCGATGCATGAGAACTTCCAATGTTCTCACTGCAACCGCGTAGATCAAGCTTCGTTCCAAATATCATTAAGCTCGATTAGCACAAGATAAAGGTAGTACTAGGACGGCTTTCTTTCGAACTTCTTTGCCTTCTCGCGAGCGAATTCCTGTGTAAGTTTCCAGTATATGAATTCTTGAAAAGCCGACCGCTGCCAAGCCGACGTCTCTAATTTTTTAAACTCCTGCCAAACGCCATCCCCGTATAGGTCAAGCATTTCGTCGGCAGTCCGCCTCGAAGCGTCCAACTGCGCGCGAAGTCCCGCAATTCGTTTTCTTATCTGCGAAAGCATCGACCCCTCTAGTACGATGCGTAACAGTTCTTCGTATTCTAGTTCGAAAGTAACTTTTTCATCTGATCAATCTCCTGTTTTTGACTAGAGATGATGTTTTGGCAGAGTTTCTTTATCTCTGGCCGTGTGATTGGTGCTTCGTTGCACATTAGAACTGCACCAGCGTGATGCGAAATCATCGATCTCAAGAATTGCGCATCTCCGATAGCGGTCTGCTGACGAATTGCAAAAAAGAAGCCTACTAACGCGATAAGAGACACAGCAATAACTGCGATGTTGGCTTTCGGGTTTTTGTACATCTCTCGCATTACAGCCAGCTCGATCAGAACCATCGGAGCCGTCATCAATCCGGCCATGTAAAACTGGTTCACGCTGTTGTAAACATTAGCGAATTGATCAACCATCGAGTACATCAAGATGTACATGGCGACGAATGAAAGAGCGGCCATAATTGCTAGGTGCGTGTAGTGTTTCGCAAGCATAGTCGTTTCTCCTTTCAACCCAACTATCGTAAACTCACTCCAAAGGTTAAGGTTCTCGATATTTGACAGTGGCGGATGGGGAAGGATTCGAACCTTCGATGCGGGGGACCCGCATACCCGCCGTTTCGGCAAGTTGCCTTAAGCCTCTCAGCCGCCCCTCCGTTCAAGCCTTCTGTCGCCCCGCTGCAGGACGATTTTGGTGTTTCAACTTCAAAGCCGGCTGCTCGATCAACCGCCACGACAGATCGCCCAAGAGCATTGCTGCGATTAGCGAAGTTGCTCCAAACGCCAGAACGCTCAGCATTGGAAAAACGGTCACCACGAATTGCTGTACCGGCCATCCATAAATGTACGTTCCGTAGGAAATGTCATTTTCGCGCGTCCATTCGGTCAGAAATCCGAAATTGGCTGATCCAAATACTATTGTAATGTGCGCATCCAGCAGGATGTAGGCGAGCAAGGAAATGTGGGATTGGCTCGCGATTACAATTAGTAAGGCCGTAAACGACAGCCAGACAATGTGAGTCGGCACGCGCGTTCGATATTGATAAGCGACCACTCCCAGCAGAAAGCAGAATGAAAATTTTGCTGCTTGAAAGAGTGCTCCGAGCCCGTTGTCGTCTTGATAAGGCTGAAGGCTAACTGTCAGTATACCGGCGAGTGCCAATGCTGCGACGCTGTATCGGGTCTTCTGCAAAAGCCCGATGGAAGCGAAAATGCCTAAGCTTAAGTAAGCGAACACTTCGTATTTTATCGTCCAAAGCGGATTATTCACCTCGCTACTGATAGGCACATTCTCAAAAACCAAGGGGGGCGCCGCCGTCTGCTGGAAGTTGATCGGGACTGAAAATGGATAAAGCCAAGTGTTAAGATCGCCGAAATAGCGGCTCAGAGATGCGTCCGTAACGAAGGGACCCATAACGAACGAAAATAACAGCCCGAAGCCAACGAGTGCAGGTACAATCCGAAGAAATCGAGCGCGGGCATACCGCGCCATGTCCTTGCTCATCATAACGCTGCGACAAAGCGTAAGCCCGGAAATCACAAAAAAAAGTGAACTGCATGCTGTCCTAGAGTAAGGGAAGTAAGATTATAGAGCGGTTTTTTCGAACCAATTCCGTATGGAATTAAGAACGAATGAGAAATTATAACGAGCATAGCAGCGATCAATCGAATGAGATTGAACGAGTTTCTACCCGGCTCGGTAGAGTCAGCAAGCACTTTGGCTTGAAAATCTGTCATGGTTCGCAAAGCTGCCCTGGAACATAAATCGCGGGGCGCTAGTGTGCGCCCCGCGATTCTTGTTACTTCTTTTCGCGTCTAATTTTCGTGATCGTTATCTGTCCATTGATCCGATCAGCCTCGAACATGACTTTGTCTCCGACTGCCAGCCCATCCAGCATCTTTGCATCCTGCACCCGTAGGACCATCGTCATTTGATCCATATCGAGGTTCTTGATTGGACCATGACGCAGCGTAACTTTTCCCTCCGCCTTGTCGATCTTCTTAACCTCTCCATTCGTCTCGTTTGACTGTGCAAACGACGCCGGAATGACATAGATCAAGAGAGCAGTCATAAGGAATAAGCGAACGATAAAGGTCTTAAGCATCTTCTGCTCCGATTCTGTTTTCGTTACTTGACGATGATTTTTCCGTACATGCCGGCTTCTCGATGACCCGGAATCAAGCAAGCAAACTCAAACTCACCGGCTTTAGTAAATTTCCAATAGATTTCGCCATTCTGTTTGGCCTTCAATCTCTTTGATTGCGGATCGTCGTGCTCCATGTCCGGATTCTTTTTCATTTCTTCTGCGTGAGCATCGATCTCTTGCTTTGTTCCGAGTACAAATTCGTGCTCGATTGCGCCCACGTTCCGAAGCACAAACTTGATCTGCTCACCCTTTCGGATCGTGAATACATCGGGAATGAAAATCATCTTCGTTCCCGATTCCTGCATTTGAACTATTATCGTTCGCGAGGGTTTTGACTTGTCTCCGGGCTCGCCGTACTCGGTCTCGCCTTCGTGACTATGCGAATGACCTTTTGTGCCAGGACCGGCCCAGGCAATGGCCCCCGTAATCAAGAGCAGCCCAATGCTCTTCAGCAGCATGTTTCTCGTTTTCATCTCACCTTCCTCTTAATGATGGCCAGTGTGGCCTTTCGGTTTTTTCGCTTTCAGTTCGATTGCTGGCGTGTCTGTTTTTTTCTCCGGCGATTGCGGGGGTACAATTTTGACCTCACCTTTGTACTCGTATGAAACCGTACCAGCCGGATGCTGATACCAACCCGGATCACCGTAGTCGTTGCGCGCTAAGCCTTCGCGAATTTTCACAACTGAGAACATTCCACCCATTTCAAGCGGACCAAACGGTCCCGTCCCCGTCATCATCGGCAGCGTGTTGTCTGGCATAGGCATTTCCATCTCACCCATTTCCGCCATGCCAGTGCTCCCCATCGCCATATAGTCCGGAACCTGCTTCGTTATTCGCTTGATAAGATCGCGTTTATTGACTCCGATGAACGTTTTAACGTCGTGTCCCATCGCGTTCATTGTGTGATGCGACTTGTGGCAATGAATTGCCCAATCACCAGGTTCGCTAGCAACAAACTCAAATGCCCGCATCGCACCGACAGGAATGTCGATGGAGACTTCTGGCCAGCGAGCAGACTCTGGTACCCAACCACCGTCAGTTCCCGTGACCGCGAAATCGTAGCCGTGCATGTGTATTGGATGATTAGTCATCGTAAGATTGCCGACGCGCACGCGCACACGGTCATCTTTTCGCACTACGAGCGGATCGATCCCCGGAAACGCTCGACTGTTCCAAGTCCAAAGGTTGAAATCGAGCATAGTCATGACCTTAGGCACGTAAGCGCCAGGGTCGATATCGAAAGCGTTCAACAAGAATACGAAGTCACGATCAACGCGATGAAGTTTAGGATCCTTGGGATGCACGACGAAGAAGCCCATCATACCCATCGCCATTTGGACCATTTCGTCCGCGTGCGGGTGGTACATAAACGTCCCGCTCTTTTTCATGACGAATTCGTAGACAAAAGTTTTTCCCGGTGGGATGTGCGGTTGCGTCAGCCCCCCCACTCCGTCCATTCCGCAAGGCAGCAACATGCCGTGCCAATGAATGGTCGTGTGCTCAGGAAGTCTGTTGGTAACAAAAATGCGAACCTTGTCGCCTTCTACGCACTCGATTGTCGGACCGGGTGACTGGCCGTTGTAACCCCACAGGTGAGCTTTCATTCCTTTAGAAATCTCTCGAACGACGGGCTCAGCTACGAGATGAAATTCCTTCCAATCCCCGTTCATTCTCCAAGGCAACGTCCAACCATTAAGCGTAACAACAGGCTGATATTCGCGACCGTCCTTCGGAAAAAGCGGGGGCTGCATGTTGGGGCTGGCCATTGTTGGAGCTTCCGGGATGCTCGCCGCTTGGCTCCGACCACTTATCAGGGTGGCGCCGGCCATTACCGCAGCAGTACCTAGAAAATTCCTCCGATTTAGCATTCTCGTACTCCGTCAATGTCCAGCGGCGTCATTGCCGGCTGCTGGTGTTGCAGATGTGTTGGCGGCTGCCGATCCTCTACTTCCGCCTACAACGGCAGAGAACAGATTCACGCTCGACAGCCAGAAGTTTCGTTGCGCCTCAATTGCCGATACGTTGGCTGTAATGCGCTGCCTTGCCTCGGTCAGAAGTTGGAAGACGTCTATTTGCATCGCGTTGTAACGAAGCAGCATTTCGTCAGAAATTACTTTGCGAAGCGGGACTATTTCCCGCTGGTAATGCGCGGCTAGTTGGTAGGAGGCTTGATATGCGCGATATGCTTCTCTCGCTTCCGAGCGAACATTGACCGCCTTCTCTTGAAGCCGGTTTAGCGCCTGGCGATAAGTAAGTTCAGCCCCACGAACTTTAGTCTGGCCGAGATCAAATATCGGGATTTGGATTTCTATTTCAACGCCTGTCGTCCGAAAGCGAGCGCCATCAGCCTCTCGAGTTGTGTTTCGTATCCCACTCAATTCAAAAATTGAGATAAATCGGGTTGCATTCGTTAGCTCATAGGTTTTGGCTAGAACATCGAGATCGATGCGAAGAGACTGAAGATCCACGCGGTGCAGAATTGCATCTCGTTCGATGAAAGGTGCCGCTTTTGCAGAGGGTGGCAGTTGCGGAAGCACACTAGCCAACCGAAACTTTACTTCTGATCCCCAGAGACCCAAGAGCCGAGTAAGTTTTTCGCGATCCGAAGATGCCGTTAGGCGCGCTGCGGCGAGCTGGCCCGTTATTTCAGCGTAAAATACCTGGTCTCGCGCTTGATCGAGTTTATTGACGGCGCCTGTAGTCCCAAGTCTACGCATCAGTTCACTTGCCGACTGCGCAACAGATTGGGTTTCTTCCAGAAAAGCGACCGTCTGCTGGCTCGCCACGGCCTGATAGTAAGCGCGTCGCACATCAGCAGCTAATGAGAACACCTTCTCGGCGGTCTTAAGCTTGGCCTGCTTGAATCGATCCGCAGCGATTTCTGCTCGTGCGGGTAGCGTTGCAAGAGCAATCACATTCGCAACAATGCGGCGCTCAACTTCAAGTTCAACTACACTGGACAACCGAGCCACAGAGATAGTTGGCGACGGAGGCAAACTCGCAGACACCATCGCGGTCTGTGCAATGCCTAACTCATTGAACGCTGCTTGCAGCCCAGCATTTCGCAGTAAAGCGACCTGAACCGCAGCATCGGCGCTTAGCGGTCGCGCCAGTAACGTTTTCAATCGGGCTTCGATAGCTGGCGCACTATCTTCGTTTCGAATTACTAGATCCTGGCGAATTGCTGTGGAGGTGAGTTCTGCAACCTCGTTGACGCCGCCATCCGGAGTGATCGCTTTGCAACCCGCGAGGAAAACGACTCCGAGAAGTGCAGCAAGCTTCGCGGGTTTTCCTGCGAGAAAATCCACGCGATGTCGATTCATAAAAATGCCCATCGCGTTCACCGCTTCTGCCTTGGAGTAACGTTCTGGTTCTGCTCAAGCCATGATCCCGGCTCGACAGGACGCTGGCTAATGTAGCCACGCACTACAGAACTATTGACCACCGCAGGGGTCGCAGCGGACGGGTCTGCTGAACGAACATAATTAGAGGGAAGCGGTGAAGTGCATGCCGAAACGGCCAGCGCGATAGCGGCAGCCAAAATGGATATGCGACTCTTTGCGCCTCCGGCAGATACCGCTGCCGAAAAGCGCGCACATTGCGCGAACATATCGTCCTCTCAATCAAATTGAACTACCTGCAAGCTTAAGCCTGCAGAGCGCATCAACTAGATCAGAGCGCGATAGGTGGTGGGTTTAGGAGGCTGACTTCGACGCCCACAAGATATCGATCCAGCGAAGAAATAATGGCGCTGGAGACAAAGTGGCGTGGCAAAAGAGTTGAAGCTTCTGCGGCAATTGCCGAAATGCAAAGCATTCCGCAGCAAATTTTCGATTTGCTATGTTTGCCTTTGTGCTGAACACCAAAAGGTATTTCGACGTGTTCGCCGGCGGCATTTGCAACTTCGCTCATCACGCCGGAGTTGGCATGCATCGAATGATCATCTGAGCGATCTTTCGAAATGCAATGGGGCGACAAAACACCATTCGTGACAGCCAAAGCCGCAGGGGGAGCAACCACGCAAAATGCGTAGATCGCGACCAACCAAATGGCGCCTCGAACCCGCAAGTTATGGTTGACCCAACGAAACATGATTGGACTATAGGTTCCGCAACCGGTTGCAGCAACCCAGGATGCAGTAAAATCGATGTTCCGAGCCAACAAATTGCTGTTGTTCTACAAGCGCATAGACAGTCATGGGGTGTTTACCTTGCGGAACTCCGTAATTGGTTAGTAGTGAATGGGGAATCACTGGAATGTGACCTCAAAGCTGTACATCGCCATGCTGCAAATACCTTGTAGCTTGGAGCCACTGCGCTGAGGCGTAACATTCACCATCGTTTCGCCGCTTATCGGTAAGGTTTTTCGGAATCCCAGTGCCGGAATAGCAAGCGCCAACGAACAATCGAGAGTGCCCGCGGTCTTAATTATTATCGTTGTTGGCAGGTCTGCCTTTGCAAGGGTTTTTGGTGGGTTGTAGCCCTCACCTGCTTCGATCACGATCTCTTGTTTGCCGTCTGACAATTTTACGTTTGAGGAAACATCCTGCGCATTGGCTAGAACGATAGAAGCTAGAAGGCCAAATGCTGCGAAACCGTTTGCGACTGTCTGTTTCATTTTCTCACCTCGTTAAAAGCTGAAAACCGGCGAAATCAGACCGGCAATCGCTAAGCTGTTTATAATGTTGAATGTCGCGAATGCGATTACAGCGATCCCTGCCGTTTTGAAGAATACTGACGACGACCGCTCGCTTCTGAAACCCAGCGATCCGAAACTCAGGAGCGCAAGCACAGGAAACGTTCCGAGTGCGAACATAGTCATCGTTAAAGCGCCTGGCAGGAATCCGCCTGATGACAACGTATAAAACTGCATCGCTTGGGTGAAGGCGCAGGGAAGCACGAAGGTTATCGCTCCCATCGCCAAAGGACCAAACACCGGATTGGAAGATTTAGATACTTTCAATCGGGCCGATATTTTCGGTGATAATGTAAAGGACAGCGACGACGGCCAAACATCCAGCAACCTTATGCCAAGCAACAGCATGACTAACCCCACCGCGAAGGTCAGCACGAACATCGCTGTGGCAGACAATTGGAAAAAGCTGCCTGCGGCTCCTATCGCTCCTCCGAGAATGAAGAACGCAAGGAAACGGCCCAAGTGGAAAATCACTTGCGGACCAACTGTATGACCACTCTTTGCATAGTTTGCGGATACGGAAAGTACCATTCCACCGACGACGGCCATACAAGTTGAAACGGAAGCGACGACGCCAATGAGAAACGCGGTTGCGTAAGACATCGCGTCTGCGCGAACGAGCCGAACAACGCCAGCTTTCTGTAAAATTATATATAGAGCAATGAACGCAACAGCAGCCGGAAGTGCGATCAAAAAGTCTGCCCACCGTACTTTCTTCTTTTCAGGCTCAAGGGATGCCGCATAGCCATATGGAGAAAGCGCACTCGTCAAGGAGGATGCTAACTTCTCCGGTGGCATTGGAAAAATACCGGTGACGCGAATCTTTCTTGTGCGCAGATCGGCCTTCGCGAACTGAACTCCGTCCACGTTCATGGCTTCCATTTGCGTCAAGGTCTCGCACGCCTTGCAGTACATTCCATGGACGAAGAATTCTTGGGTGGTGACGGCTTCCTGATTCATAACTTCACAGCCTTCAACCGAAGAGAATTGGTGACAACGGAAACGCTGGAGAAAGCCATAGCTGCGCCTGCAAAGGCAGGATTAAGCAGCCATCCAAAAACTGGGTAGAACAATCCTGCGGCTAGCGGTATTCCGACCAGATTGAAAGAGAACGCCCAGAACAAATTCTGCTTGATGCCACGCATGGTGAAACGTGAGACGCGAATTGCTTTAACAAGCTTAGAAATATCGCCGTTCAATAGCGTAATGCTGGCGGCCTCAATTGCGACGTCTGTCCCAGTCGCCATCGCGATTCCGACATCGGCCTGGGCAAGTGCGGGAGCGTCGTTGACGCCGTCTCCTGCCATCGCAACTACGTTCCCCGCGCTTTGCAGCTCCTTGATTTTATCAAACTTGTCACGAGGCAATACCTCAGCGAAGACCTGATCGATGCCAGCAAGCGAAGCGATGTGATGGGCGGTGTTTCGGTCGTCGCCAGTCAGCATCACGACCTTAATATGCATCTTTCTTAGTTCGGAAACGGCTTCTATCGCTTCTTCTTTAAGAGGATCAGCGACAAGAACTACTCCTAGCAGCTTCTTACTTTCCACTAGAAACACTGGGGTACGGCCACTCTTCGTTTCCTCTGCAATAAGTGCCGCATCGAAACCAACACCGATCTCTTGCATAAGTCGCGCATTGCCTGCAAAATAAATTACGCCATCGATTGTCGCCCGAATTCCTTTACCTTCGATAGCTTCGAAAGCTTCTATTTTGTGAAGCGCAATACCTTTCTCTTGAACGTGCGCTGTGATCGCGTGCGCTATTGGGTGTTCTGAGCGAGACTCGAGACTTGCTAGGATCGATACGAAGCCGGGTTCTGCCATCCCTTCTTGTGGCATTATAGAGACAACACGCGGCTTGCCGACCGTGAGCGTCCCGGTTTTATCGACAACGACAACGTCAACGTTTCGCAGCTTTTCGAGGACGCCGGCATCTTTCACAAGAATTCCATCTTTCGCACCCTTGCCCACGCCAACAATGATGGCTGTTGGAGTGGCAAGACCAAGTGCACAGGGACACGCGATGACGAGCACAGCGACAAAGCAGACTAGTCCGTAAGAGAACGCTTGTGCGAACCCGAGATACTGCGTCCCAATCGTCACCCAAGCGATCAACGACAAGCACGCAACTCCAATAACCGTTGGAACAAATATGGCGGAGATTCTGTCAGCGAGAGCCTGAATCGGAGCTCGGCTGCCCTGAGCATCCTCGACCATTTTGATGATCTGCGAGAGTAAGGTCTCGGCGCCGACTTTGGTTGCCGAGAAAGTAAAACTTCCTCGGGTATTCAAAGTACCAGCCGCCACATGATCGCCGCTAGACTTCTCGACAGGCATTGGCTCACCCGTCAGCATGGCTTCGTCTACGAAGGACGAGCCGTCTACCACAGTTCCATCGACCGGAATCTTCGATCCAGGTCGAACGACAATAATGTCTCCGACTACGACATCACTTACCGCCACTTCCGTTTCAGTCGCGTTCCGGATAACCGTTGCTACTCTTGCCTGAAGTCCAAGCAGCTTCTCGATGGCATCGCCCGTTCGCAGTCTGGATCGCGCCTCAAGAAATTTTCCTAGAGTAATGAAAGCAATAAGAACGATAGTGACATCGTAGTACTTATGCTGGACATCAACGTAAGCCTTAAGCGGTGCTTCGAAAGCAGTTACCGCGAAGCTATAGATAAACGCCGCAACAGTTCCCAACCCGATAAGCGTATCCATATTTGCAACGCCATGGCGTAGAAATCGATACAACCCCTGCAGGTAAGGTGTCCCGATCACTGTCAACGCATATGTCGCGAAGATTGGAAGCGAGGCATTAAAAAACGTTCGCCAATACTCGTTTGGCGCTGTCACGAATTGAAACTCGGCAAGAATCTCCCACGCCATAACTACAATGCTGAAAATCGCCAAAGGAATCGCAGAGAGAACTTTGGCTCGCAAACGACCTAATGCGACAATTTTTTCTGATTTTTCATCGGAGGCGCCAGCAATTGTTTGACCCGATTTCGCAGCAACAGAAAGCGAGTATCCAAGCGGCTTTACTGCTTCAGAAAGCGCAACTAAGTCAGCTTTGTCTTTTCGAAACTGAACCTTCGCAGTTTCTGTTGCGTAGTTTACATCAACCGAATCCACGTCGGGAAGTTTTTTCAGTGTTCTTTCGACGATGACCGCGCAAGAAGCGCAGTGCATGCCCTGGACTTTGAAACTCTCTTGAAAAGCCATGTTGCTCCTCGCAAAGCGCCCACGGACTGGCGCCGTTCGGATGAGTCACTCAAAAGTTTTGGACAGAGCAAGGCAGGAGGCAATGAAAATGGGAGATGATTTTATTTCAGTTGAACACCTCTTTCTGGCTCTTCTGGATACTGATACAAAGGCAAAAGAAATTTTGGCTCAAGCAACCTTTTTGCAGCCGGGGGGCGGAACAACAACTTTGGAAGTTGGCAAATTGGTTTATGAAAATTTTCTAAAGCAATTATCATTGGTT
>CAZFPR010000029.1:0-2480 GCA_964521045.1 uncultured Hyphomicrobiales bacterium | reverse complement strand
GACACGACTGATGCCGATTGCGTAGACCTGCCAAAATTCAGATGAGGCTATTGCCGAGGAGGATGAAACGGCGTCTCAACCATACGAGACACCATGCGCTGTACTATAAAGGGCTGAGACGCAGCGGATTGCCAATCGCGAGCAATGAAAACTGGTCGCTCAAATCCAATAAAAGTGAAGCACTTCAACGCGCAGAGACCCATGGCCGCGCAATCAGGCATAGCTTTATCACAAAGATCGCCCATCGCCTTATCGCAATCGGAATGCTCCATAACAGACGCGGTGCTGGCCGCAGCGAAGCTACCGGAAACCGGCAATGCCGCTACAGACAACGCTATAAGCGCCGCCATAAAGATTCGGATTACACCTGCCATCAAGACCTCTAGAGGAGAATACCAGCGCCTTTGCATTGCGGTCAAACGCACCAAAACATGAGGGATTGGTTGCATGATGGCGCAATAGTGGCATTCCGAACGCCCAGTAAAAGCTTAAGCAACACGAATAACGCCCTTCATACCACCTACGTCGTGTTCGAGAATGTGACAGTGAAACATCCAGTCGCCAGGATTGTCAGCGACGAAAGCTATCTCCACTTCCTCTCGCGCGGTGATCAATACTGTATCAAGCCACTCTCGATACTTCGCCGGCTGTCCATTACGAGAAAGCAAGCGGAAAGCGTGTCCGTGTAAATGCATGGGGTGTGGCCAGCCTGACCTGTTCACTACCTTCAAAACACAGCTTTGACCGAGCTTAAGGGTGGCCATTGGCTTGTGAACGTGACTCGTTGCTGCGACACCGTTGATAGCCCAGAACAACCTTTTGCGAATAAGAGCGCGCAAATCGAGCTCCTCGTCATCGACGATTGCTGATTGCATGCCACTCATCATGCCTCCGTCGAGAACAATTTCATGTCGGACAGCAGACGCTATGTCAGGCTCTGGCAATTGATTTGGGGAAAGCTGAGGAGATCCAGAGCGAGGCTTTTCTGATCGCTTGGTACCGTAAGCAAAATTGAGCAGCCGATAGTCGCGCCCACGATAGTAGCGATCAACTACCCTATACTTGCCGTCCGCTTCTCCATTGAAATCCAGCAAGACATCGATCCGCGTACCGGGCGCAAGAACAATCAGCTTATTTTCGGGGATATGAGGTTCGACCGAATGGCCGTCATAAGCGATGATCAAAGGCGAATGATTCTCGAAATCGAGACCAAAAATCCGCGCCGTCGCAGCATTGATCATCCTCAGACGAATGCGTTCACCCGCTTCAACGGCGACGTTTTCAACGACCTGGCCATTCACTGTGACAGTATTTCCGATCCTTCCTGCATGCGTGATGTCATGCAAATGACCGAAATCATTCGAAATCGAAGCGTCGTTCTGTAGACGCCAATCGCCGAGCACCCAAGTAATTTCTCTGTCTACGGCAAGCGGTTCTTGGTCTTCGACAATCAGGGGGCCGTAGAGACCTCTTCCAACCTGCTCAAAGCTTCGCTGATGAGGATGATACCAGTACGTACCGGCGTCAGGACAAACAAAACTGTACTCGAACTCTTCGCCTGACTTAATTGGTTGTTGCGTAAGATACGGAACGCCATCCATACTATTCGGCAGCCTAATCCCATGCCAATGGACGGTCGTCTCCTCGCGCAATTCGTTCTTCACACGAACGCGCAGCTGGTCACCACGTCGCACCCGGATTTCGGGGCCGGGTACGGCGTTATTAAACGCCCATACATTTGTTGGAGTACCAGGGCGGACCAAATCTACTTTCGATTCTGAAGCAGAAAGCCTGACTACTTGCCCAGATGCGGACGAAGCCCCTGAAAAATATAGCGAGGACAGGAAACCGCCCGCACCTAAAATCAATTGACGCCGATTCATTTGGAAAAATCCAGCAGTCATAGCTACTCCGGGGACGTTCGAGCCCTAAAATTAGCATAACACCGCACTGGGATACATACGACTCGAAGCCGGGCATTTGCCCGGCTTCGTCATCATACTCGTCGAGTTCTAGCCGCCAACACTGCCGAAACTACGAAGAATCTCATAGCGGACATTCGGATC
This sequence comes from uncultured Hyphomicrobiales bacterium, assembly GCA_964521045.1. Classification (GTDB taxonomy): domain Bacteria; phylum Pseudomonadota; class Alphaproteobacteria; order Rhizobiales; family Xanthobacteraceae. The sequence goes on along the minus strand of CAZFPR010000029.1, from coordinate 414 downwards.
GGCATCGCGTCCTGCGAACTCGTTACCCACCCAAACATCATGGGGATGAACAGTCTGCACTTGAGTTACTTTCCTCTGATGTGCCTCGGCAGTAGTCGCAAAAACGCTCGCGCCGCTGACAGCAACCACGGTGGCGACAGAAAGCGTCGCCAATGCTTTGGTAAACATTGATCGTCTCCATTTTGGAGCGAGAGAATTCTCTCGCTTGAAAACAGGTTCGTTTCGTTATCCAAAAAGGTTACACTGGACGAATGTAAGCCTTGCGGCAAAGCTCTTATTCGTGCTGTAGCGCATCTTGCATGACTACTTCGGTGCAAAATCAAAACAATCGATTCAGCGCGATGATGAAAGCCGCGCAGTGGCCTGACGGATATTTTGTACCAGCGGGATAGAGAGACTATTGCATTTGCATGA
>CAZFPR010000028.1:19379-29349 GCA_964521045.1 uncultured Hyphomicrobiales bacterium | reverse complement strand
TCGAGCGTCTCGAAGAAGAGAAGAAGGCGCTCGCCGACGACATCCGCGAGGTTTACGGCGAGGCCAAAGCGAACGGCTTCGATACCAAGGCGCTGCGCGCGGTGGTGCGCATGCGCGGGCAGGAGGCTGCGGAGCGTCAGGAATTCGAAGCGATCGTGGATCTCTATCGCGACGCGCTCGGAATCGGCGCGCGCTGATCTAGCGCGATGCGGCGCGTGCCGGTTCGAAGCCGAGAACGACGACCGGCGTGCGGTCGCGCTGGAAGCCGCCGGCCGCATTCTGATCCGGCGTAAACTCCGCGAACCGGTTTTCGACGATGGCACGCACGGGCTCCGCGAAGCCGCGCGTGTTCTCGGGATGCTTGAACTGAACCGGCCCGTTCGCCCGCGCGAAGCCGGCTGCGATCTGATGCGCACCCGCGATCAGCGGAACCGCAGCGAGCGTGCCCTGCATGCGGTTCTGTGACGGGTAATAGCGCCGGTTGGTATTGGCATAGGCGAGCGTCGTCGATGCGGTGGTTTCGTCAGACGGCGGCGTTTCGTTCGCAGGCGCCGGGCCGACCTGCCATTGCAGGCGCTCTTTCGGCTGCTGGCGGTTTGCCGGCGGCAGGATCGATTGCGGGTTGGCGGAGGCGACCTGCGTGCGCGAAGGCGGCGTCTGCGGCTGTTGCGCCGGTAGGTCCTGCTCGTTCTCCTGCGCTTCCTGTTCGGTCGTGTTCGCGGCCGAGTTCGCGCTGAAGATCGAACTGATGAAGCTCTTGAGGCGGTTCGGATCGGGCGCCGCCGCCGCCGCCGCAACGCGGGTCTGCTGACGCTCGCCGAGCTGGCCGCGCTGCTGGATCTCCGCCGCGGCAAGCTGGAAGTATTTCAGCGGTACGCCGTCGGTGGGAACGTGAATGGTTTTGCCGTCGGGGAATACGCGCACGAGCTGTTCGCGGGTCATGCGCGGCCAATGACGGATCGTGGACGTGTCCATGTGGACGAAATCGGAGCCCGGATAGAAGCCGACGCCGCCGCGCTGGAGCCGGAGGCCCGCCGCGCGAAGGTCGGCGATCGCAACGCCGGGAATGCGGAAGTCGATCGCGTTGCCGAGAATATGCTGGCTGTGCTTCGCAACGCCGTTGGAGCGCGAACGGAGCATTTCGTTGGTCTCGGGCGAACGGAAGGCGGAGATGATCTGGATCGGTTGCGTGCCGCCGGTGTCGCGATTGACCTCCCAAAGAATGTCGAAGAGATGCGGATTCATCTTCGTTTCTTTGTGATTGCGCCAGTCGCGCAGGAAGCTGTTCAGTTTGGCAAGACCGGCTTCGTCGTAGCGCCCGTTCACCTTGAAGGTGACGGTGATCGACTCTTTCGAATGCGTGTGAAACATCGAGATCGAGCGCGTATCGCCGTTCGCGATCACGCTCTGCAAACTCGTCGTCGAAAGGGTCAGCGCAAGCGCGGCGGCTCCGACCGCTCCGAACGAGCGGCAAGCCTTCCAGTCGCGTGACGATGCAGCGGAAGCTTCTTTCGGCAAGTACGAACCTGTCCCCTTACTGCTTTCGGCCACCCCCACCGGGCGCGAGAAGCAGGATTCATGCAGTCTTGCCGGGTTCGGTTAACGATTTGTTGACCGGGATTGCCCCCGACTTGCGCATCTTGGTACGGGCCGAAAATGGCGGAAAAAGGGGCCGATCCGTTACCAAGAAGTTAACGCGCGGGAGTGCTCAGGCGCTGGTGCGTGCGTCTGCGATGCGCTTCTTCATCGACGCGATCAGCGTATCGCGCGGCGTGGCCTGCGCGAACAGATGGCCCTGACCCATATCGCAGCCCATCTCCTGGAGTGCGCGCACTTCGCCCGGCCGCTCGATGCCTTCGGCGACCGCGACCGTGTCGAATTTGTGGGCAAGCTCGATCGCTGTCCGGCACAGCGAGGCCGTATGCTCGTCCTGGTCGCAGTTGCTGACCAGACTGCGGTCGATCTTCAACTCCTCGAACGGCAGTTCCTTCAGGCGGGCGAGGTGCGAGTAACCCGCGCCGAAATCGTCGATCGCGATCGAAATGCCGTAGAGCTTCAATTGCGTCGCGACCTCGTGAATCGAGTGGATGTCCTTGATCGCCTGATCCTCGGTGATCTCGACGATCATGCCGGGCCAATGGCTTTCCTTGGGGCGCAGTTCGCGGACGATTTTGGCTACCGGAATACGCGTCAGCGATTCGACCGACAGATTGATCGAGAGCTTGAGCGGAATGCCGAGGCGGTCGAACAGCGGCCAGTCGTAGAGCGCCTGGATGAGCGCGCGTTCGCCGAGCTTCGCAAGCGACGCCTCGTCGGCGCCCGGCAGGAAGGAGGCCGGCAGCAGGGTTCCGAAGACGGGATGAACGCAGCGCGCGAGCGCTTCGGCGCCGACCGGCTTCATTTTCTGGATGTCTATTTTCGGCTGGTACCACATCTGCAGCCAGTTGTTCTGTAGGACTTCCTCGAGCGTGAGCTTCTGGTACCGGGAATTCACCGGAGGCTCCGGCGCGATGGCGGGAGCGTCCGCAAGCTCGGCAAGGCTCTGTTCCGCCACCTTGCGAACCGCAGTGATGCTGAAGGGTTTCTGCAAGGGCGGCAGCATCTTCAGCGCATGGCGCTCCCCGATCAGTTGCAGGTTCCGCAAGGTCTGCGGATCCTTGCCGCTGATGAGCTGCACCTTTCCGGCAAACCGGACATCGCCCAGTCCCCGCATCACGTCGATCGCGTCCGAGCCTTCGAGCGAGACGTCGAGAAACACCAGGTGCGGACGTATGCGCTGAAGCGCGACCATCACGGAGTCGGCACTCCGGTATCTCTCGATTGCGCAGTCGAACGGCGCCAGCGAAGTGGCGAGCAAATTCTGGATCGCAGGTTCGTCGTCGATGATGAAAACGTTCAATGTCTGCTGCACCGCCGCTTCAGGCGCGAGCGAGGGCGCCCGCTCGCGGAGCGGCTCCGGAGAAATTTCAGCCTTTAATCCGTGCTTAAAAATCATCTTGCCGTTCCAATTCACGAGATGCGGCGCAGGAACGCTTCGTCTTTATTTTTTAAATGCTTAGGACAGTCTCGCTTATGAGACGTTATGCAGCCCATAAAGCGGTCTACGGGGTTAACTTGTCGTTAACGGCCGGAAATTTTGCATTCTCACCAATCGATTACTTCTTCCGGATAATCTCGCGGCCGGGAGAGATGACGATGATGCAATCGGCTGCAGTGAAATCCATGCGCAGAATCCGGATCGTGGTTCTGCTGTCGCTTGGCCTCACCTTTCTGGCGGTGGCGGCAATCCGCCTTGTCGTGCTCCACGATCATCGCGGACAGGTGCTGGAGCAGAGCCGGGCGCGGGCGCAGAACCTGGCGTCGCTTGTCGCCGACAATCTCTCCCAGACGATCGAAATGATCGACGGTAGCCTGCTACGCATCAGCCAGCATGCAAGCCAACTCAAGGGCGCGGATTCCGAGATTCAACTAGCGACGATACTGGAGCAGTCGTTGAGCACGATGCGCGGTATCAGCGCCATTACAATTCTGGATGCGCAGGGCGTCATCAGCTATTCGACGATACCGCAAATCATCGGCGAGAGCCGCGCAGACCGGCCGCTCTACTCCGCGATGCTCATGGACCGGAAGACCGATCTGGTGGCGGACGCGCCGTTCGAAAGCAGAGTTTCGGCCCAACTGCTGTTTCCGCTGGGGCGGCGCATCACCACACCGAGCGGCGACTTTCTCGGGATCGTGGCGGCGACGCTGGAGCTGGAGCGCCTGCGCGAGTTCTATCGTTCGTTCCGGACCGGGCAGAAGGGCGTGATATGGATTCTTCATCCGGACGGGCACGTGCTGTTTCGTCAGCCGCACGGCCAGCATTTCGCGCACAAGCTTAAAGAAGACCACGCGCTACTGACTTTGCCCACCGTGTTCACGCCGAACGCGGTTTATGCAGGACCGCTGGACGATTCCGGAGTGCGTTATCTCACGGCCGTCCGGAACATTCAGGTCCCATCGATCCGCATCGCGGTGTCGCTCTCCGAAGACGAGGTGCTCGAATCCTGGTGGAAAGAGTTCCAGCTTTCGTTGCTGGTTCTGCTCGGCACTGCGCTGGCCATCGGTCTCGCAGGCTTGCAGGTTCACCGGCAGATCGGTTCGCGGTTGCAGGAGGCGGAAGACTACCTGATCAAAACCCAGCAGTTCCGGGACATTCTGGATCATGCTCAGGTCACGATCACGGTAAAGGACATCGGCGGCCGGATTACCCTTGCCAACCGCGATTTTTTGAACCGGATTGGGCGCACGCAGTCCGAGGTCATCGGTGCGACACTCGAGAAGGTGCTCCCGCAACGCTATGCAGACGAACTCAAGCTCCTGGACGAAGAGGTCATCCGCACGAAGTCGGTGATCCAGCGCGAGATGCGCTGGGATCAGCCGCGCATTCACATGAGCACCAAGTTTCCGCTGCTCGATTCGAAGGGAGAGGTGGAGGCCGTCGGCTCGATCTCGCTCGACATTACGAAAACGAAAGCGACGCAAACCATCAATCTCAGCATCTTCGAGAAGTCGCTGGACATCATCCTTGTCTGCGACTCGCAGGGAAACCTGTCGCGCGTAAGCCCGAGCGTAACCTCCATCCTTGGCTACAAACCGGAAGAACTCGAGGGCAGGAACGCCGTCAACTTCATTCATCCGGACGATCTGCAAAGCACGCGTGACGAAATGCGCGCCTTGCGGATCGAGAAAGTTTCGCGGAATTTTCATTCCCGCTATTTTCACAAGGATGGCCGCGTCATCTCGCTGGCGTGGACCGGTATGTGGGTCGAAGACGAACAGCTGCATCTCTTCATCGGACATGACCTCACGGAGCAGGCCAAACTCGAAGCCGAACTTCGTCAGTCGCAGAAGATGGAAGCTATCGGACGGCTGACCGGCGGTCTCGCCCACGACTACAACAACCTGCTAACAGTCATTCTCGGCAACGCCGAGCTTCTCGTGGAAGCGCTGCGCGGGAACGCGGCACTTACGCCGATGGCACAATCGGTGCTGGACGCCGCCAATCGCAGCGCGGTTCTCACGCAGCGCCTGCTTGCATTCGGACGCAGGCAGGCTCTCGAATCGGAGCCGATCGACGTCAGCGCGCTGGTTCGGGAGATGACCGATCTCGTCCGCTTCACGGCCGGAGAAGGCGTGCGGCTGGATTTCGCGCTCGATACCGATCCGTGGATCGTCAGCATCGACCGCAACCAGCTCGAGACGGCCGTGCTCAATCTCGTCGTCAACGCGCGGGATGCGATGGGAGGCCGCGGCGTGCTGCGGGTCGAAACGGCGAAAGCGGAATTCGGCGAATCCGTTTCGATCGTGCCGGACATGAAGGACGGCAACTACATGATGCTGGCGGTGACCGACAACGGCAGCGGCATGAGCCAGGAAGTCCTGTCCCGCGTCTTCGAGCCGTTCTTCACGACGAAGGAAATCGGCAAGGGCACGGGTCTCGGGCTCAGCATGGTCTACGGCTTCGTGAAGCAGAGCGGAGGCCATGTCGCGATCTACTCCGAACCGGGACATGGAACCGCGGTCAAGCTGTTCTTCCCGACAACGGATCGCAGAATTTCCGAGGACCACGATTCCGACCGGCGCGACAAGGCCACCGACCTGCCGACGGGAACGGAGTCCATTCTGGTCGTCGAAGACGATGCGCTGGTCCGCGAGAACACGCAGCGGCAGTTGCTTTCGCTAGGCTACCGCGTGCTCGTGGTCGGCAGCGGACGGGAAGCCCTGCGGCAGCTCGGCGTCGGTTATCGCCCGGATCTTCTTCTGACTGCCGTCATCCTCGGCGGCGAACTGAACGGAAAGGAACTCGCGGACAAGGTGCGGGTCATCGATCCGGGCATCAGGGTCATGTTCATGTCCGGCTACACTTCGGGCGTTCTTGCCGATCCGGCGACCGGCGTAATTCCCGAGAGCATGAATTTCATCGGCAAGCCGTTCCGCCGCAGCCAGCTTGCGAGATCGGTTCGTGATGCGCTGGAATCGGAGATGACTGAGACCGCATAAAAAATCAGGGCCGCTTTCGCGGCCCTGATGCTGTCTCGATACATTCGCTTCTTAGCGCCGGAAAATTCCGAACAGATCGAAGCCGCGCGATTCGCCGTAATAGCCGTCGAGCGTGAGCGCCTGACGGCCCGGCGTCGGGTCGGCGTGCTTCACCGCAACTTCGAGCTGACGGCGCTCATTGCCGGTCGCCTTGAGGTTTTTGATCGTCGCGGCATCGACCTTGTAGATATCCTTGCGGATGATCAGCTTGCCGTCACGGACTTCCGCCGTGTTGTAGATAATGTGAACCGGGACGTTGTTCTTGAAGTCGAGCTTGTGCTCGGCATTGCCGTACATCTTCCTGATCTTTTCCTGCGTCCAGTCTTCGCCCGGACGCGCCATGTTCATCAGGAGCTCCGCGTATTTCAGCGGATCCTGCACGCGAATGCATCCTGCGCTGTAGGCGCGGTCGTCATGCGCGAACAAGTGCCGAACCGGCGTGTCGTGCTGATAGACCAGGAACTTGTTCGGGAAATTGAAACGAAGGCGACCAAGCGCATTTCCGTCGCCGGGGGGCTGCGACAAGTGCAGCGTGCCATCGGGGCGGGTCTGGATGCGGATGCCCATCTGCTTCATCGCGTCCGGGTTGTTGCGCAGCGCCGGAATGTAGTCGCGCGCGATAATCGACGGCGGCACGTTCCAGGTCGGGTTGACCGTGATGAAGCTCATCTCCTGGGTCGTGATCGGCGAGATCTTGGTCGGCGCACCGACAACGACGCGCGTTTCCCAGACTTCCTTACGGTCGCGATAGACGCGCAGATAATAGCCGGGAATGCTGGTGATGACGTGGTTGTTGCCGAGATCGCGCGGCAACCAGCGCCAGCGTTCCATGTTCGCAAGGATGATGTCTTCGGTGCGGTCGCGGCTGACGCCGTTCATGGTGTCGACCGTCTGCGGGCCGACGATTCCGCTCGCGGCGATTTTCGCCGTCTTCTGGAACGCGGTGACCGCTTCCATCAGTTCCTTGTCGAAAAACTTGTCGTCTTTCGCCGCGAGGCCGAGCCGCTGGCGCAGGAGCGGCACGCGCGCGTCTTCCTGCGGCTTCTTCGGGTTGAAGCGGATCAGCTGGCCCTGCGGAATCCGCACCGGCTCCACTTCCTGCTTCTGCCGCGCTTTGGCGAGTTCGGCCTTCAGGAGCTTGTATTGATCATGCTGCGGATGGAAGCCAGCGAGAGTTTCGCAGATGTTCGTGCTGGCCGCGACCTTCTTCAGGCTGTCGAGCGGGTCGAGGCCGTCGTGCTTGTATTCGGTGTCGCGGAACGTGCGCGACGGATGGATGCGTCCCGAGGAAGCGTGACGGATGAAGTCGAGCACTTCGACGGTGTAGGCGAGTTCGGCTTCCGCGAGCTTGTCGGCTTCCGAGACGCTGAAATCCGGCGCCGGATAATCGGCGGGCTCGAGGCCGTCTTCGCCGACCTTCTTCAGAAATTCAGCCGTGGCGGCGGTGTTCGCTTTCGCTTTGCCGTTTTCGGTCCAGAGCGGCTTGAAGCCGCGGTCGCGGAAAAATACTTCGATCGCGTCGCGCTCTTCCTTGCGGGAAGCGAAACGGTCGCCGCGGTTCGCGATCAGTTCGCGAAGCTTCTCGGCGACGGCTGCGTCGAGCCCGGAGAGATTGGCGAGCGGCGCCTCGATCAGCTTTTTGCCGGTGAGCTTCTTCGTCTCGTCCGAGGGAACGTAGCCATCGGCCGGAGCGGAAGGCGCGGGCGCCGTTGCCTGCTGCGTCTGGGGTTGCTGCGTCTGGCTTTCGAGGCCGGTCGGTGCCGCGACTACGGGCGCCGGAATGGACTTGACCGCGTCGTCGTTGCTGCCCTGCGCCAGGGCTGCCGGGGCGAACGCAAACAAGGCTGCGCCTACGAAAAGACCGCGCGAAACGAGGCCGAAATGCCTGCCGGGGTTCATTAGTTTCTCCCGTAAAAACTGATTAATACCGCTTGTGGCAGCGGCGGCTGACCCGATCAAGGGTTCAATGGCGTCCGCCGTGCCTTGGTTCCGAATTAGCCAGATTCTGTTACCGCGTGGCCACGGGAAGAGGTCACAAATCCCCGTGATCGGCACCGGATTCGGCTTCCAGGCCGAGTTCCTTGAGCTTCCGGTACAGGGTCGACCGTCCTATTCCGAGACGGCGGGCGACTTCGGTCATCCGGCCCCGGTAATGGCTGATCGTGAAGCGGATGATTTCGGCCTCGAGCGTCTCGATCGGCCGGACGTGACCGTGGAAATCGACGAGTTCCAGCCTTTCCCCGGCCGGGCCTTCGGGCTTGTCCGCGGCGACGATAAGGGGGGCTGCCGGCTGGGTCGAAGGGGAGGCCACGGTCGGAGGGGCGGCGTAAAGTGCTGCCTGTTCGTAACCCGGGACCTGGCTTGCGATCTGCGGGAATTCCGCGACGCCGATTTCGTCCGAGTTGGCGAGCACCACGGCGCGAAACACCGTGTTCTCGAGCTGGCGTACGTTGCCCGGCCATTTATAGGCAGAGAGCAGCGCCATCGCGTCGGCGGAAACCGAGCGCACGCGCTTGCCTTCCTCGGCTGCGAAGCGCGCGACGAAACGGCGGACCAGATCGGGCACGTCCTCCATCCGCTCGCGCAAAGGCGGCAGCGTCACCGGATAAATGTGCAGGCGATAGAACAGGTCCTCGCGGAAGTTGCCCTCGCGCACGAGCGCCATCAGATCGCGGTTGGTGGCTGAGACCAGCCGGAAGTTCACCTTCACGGGTTTGCGCGAGCCGACCGGGTCGATCTCGCCTTCCTGCAAGGCGCGCAAAAGTTTCACCTGCGTGTCGGCGGGAAGTTCGCCGATCTCGTCGAGAAACAGCGTGCCGCCGTCGGCTTCCAGAAACTTGCCGATCTGCCGGTCCTGCGCTCCGGTGAAGGAGCCCTTCTCGTGGCCGAAGAGAATCGACTCCACGAGGTTCGCCGGGATCGCGCCGCAGTTGACCGCGACGAACGGTTTCTTCGCGCGCGGGCCGGCCGCGTGGATTGCGCGGGCAAACAGCTCCTTGCCCGTGCCCGATTCGCCTTCGATCAGGACCGGAATGTCGGATCCCGCTGCTTTCTCGGCGAGCGTGAGCGCCGCCTGCATGCGCGGGCTCTTGGTGGATAGGTCTTTCAGGCCGAGCTTGCCGTCGGCGGATTTCTGCATGCGCCGGACTTCGTCGGCGAGCGTCGCCTGCGCGAGCGCATTCCGGAGCGAAACCTGGAGGCGCTCGGCGCGCACGGGCTTCACGCAGAAATCGACGGCACCCGCCCGCATCGCCGACACCACGGTATCGATCGAGCCCTGTGCGGTCTGCACGATCACCGGAAGCTGGCTGCCGCGTTCGCGCAATTTGCCGAGCATGCCCATGCCGTCGAGGTCGGGCATCACGAGGTCGAGCACGATGCATTCGATCGCCTCGCCCTCCGGGCTGTCGAGCAGCTTCAGCGCGGCTTCCGCGCCCTCGGTCATCACCGGCTCGTAGTCGAAGCGCTTGATCATCGCCTCGAGCAACCGGCGTTGCACCGGGTCGTCGTCCACCACCAGAATACGCGCGCTCATAAATAATGACCCCGTCCGGCGACAAGATGTGCCGTTTCGGGGCACATTGGTTGACGGGCGTTAAGAGAGTCTGAATCACGCTCATCCTTCGAGACGCGCTCCTTCGGAGCGCTCCTCAGGATGAGGCTTTCCTCATGGTGAGGAGCGGGCGCAGCCCGCGTCTCGAACCATGAGGGCAGGATCAAAATGCCGCTGCAAAACCGCGTCTCGCCCTTTGGAGAACTCTTCGCCGCGCCTTCGCGGGGCAATTTCTTCGGCAATCGCGGCGGCAAATTCCATCGCGACGACAAAACGCTTGGCGCCCGCCGCCACGCCATCGACGCTGGCGGAGATGGTCACCGTGCCGGTGGACAC
>CAZFPR010000028.1:16429-19369 GCA_964521045.1 uncultured Hyphomicrobiales bacterium | reverse complement strand
TGGGGCCGCTACTACACGGAGCTTTTCTTTCTCGACGAGCCGACCGCGCTCGCGGCGGGGCACCGGCCCTGCTTCGAATGCCGCCGCGCGGAGGCCACAGCCTTTGCGGAGAAATTTCCCGCAGGCGTTGGCCGCCCGAAGGCCGGCGAAATGGACGAGCGCCTCCATCGCGAGCGGCTCGACGCAGACGGCCGCTCGAAGCGGCTGCATCCGGTTTCGCTGGCCGATCTGCCGGACGGGGTTTTCGTCACGCTCGAAGGGAACGAATCGTTTGCCGTAAAGGGAAAGTCGCTCTTGCGCTGGTCGCCGGGCGGCTATCTTGAGAGGGTGCCGAGGCCGTCGGGACGCGCCATGATGCTGACGCCTCCGGCAATTATGGAAGTGCTCGCTCGCGGCTACGAACCGCACTGGCACGAAAGTGCCGCCGTGCCATAGAGTTTGCGGGTCTGGAGATTTCGCCAAATGAGAATCACTTTCGAGAACCCGGCTGCTTCGTCCGCCTCCGGCGGGCCTTTGGGCGATCTGCCGGAGTGGAATCTCACCGACCTTTACGCCTCGACCGACGATCCGAAAGTGCAGGCCGATCTCGCGAAGGCCGAGGCCGACGCGCTTGCGTTCGAGAAGGACTTCAAGGGCAAACTCGGGGAAATCGCGAACTCGCCTTCCGCCGGCGCTACGCTGGGCGCGGCCGTGCGCCGTTATGAAGCGATCGACGATCTCCTGGGCCGGCTCGTTTCCTTTGCGGGTCTCGTCCGCGCGCAGAACACGAGCGACCCCAAGCGCGGAAAGTTCTACGGAGACGTGGTCGAGCGCATCACCAATATCTCCTCGAACCTTCTGTTCTTTACGCTGGAACTGAACCGCATCGACGACACGCTGATCGAACGCGCGCTGGAAGACCCGGTGTTCGGGCATTACCGCCCGTGGGTCGAGGACACCCGGCGCGAGAAGCCCTATCAGCTCGAAGACCGGATCGAGCTTCTGTTTCACGAGAAGTCGGTCACGGGCCGCGGCGCATGGAACCGCCTGTTCGACGAAACGGTCGCGGGTCTGCGCTTCGACATTGACGGCGAGAAACTGACGCTCGAGCCGACGCTCACGATGCTGCAAGACGCCGACGAACTGAAACGTGCGAAAGCCGCCGGCTCGCTCGCGAACGTCTTCAAGCAGAACCTATCCACCTTCGCGCTGGTCACGAACGTGCTCGCGAAGGACAAGGAAATTTCCGACCGCTGGCGCGGCTTCGATGACATCGCGGATTCGCGCCATCTTGCGAACCGCGTCGAGCGCGAGGTGGTCGATGCGCTGGTCGAAGCCGTGCGCGCGTCGTTTCCTATCGTTTCGCACCGCTACTACAAGATGAAGGCGAAGTGGTTCGGCAAGGAAAAGCTCGAGCACTGGGACCGCAATGCGCCGCTGCCGAAAGTCGAGCAGCGCACGATCGCCTGGCCGGAAGCGCGCGAGACCGTTCTCTCCGCCTATGCCGCGTTCTCGCCGCGCATGGCCGACATCGCGAAACAATTCTTCGACAGAAACTGGATCGATGCGCCGGTGCGGCCCGGCAAGGCGTCGGGCGCGTTTGCGCATCCGACCGTGCCGTCGGCGCATCCTTATGTGCTCTTGAACTACATGGGCAAGCCGCGCGACGTGATGACGCTCGCGCACGAACTCGGCCATGGCGTGCATCAGGTATTGGCGGCGCCGAACGGCGCACTGATGGCGCCGACGCCGCTGACGCTCGCCGAAACCGCCTCGGTGTTCGGCGAAATGCTGACCTTCCGCGCGCTGCTCGCGAAAGCCGCGCCTGCGCAGAAGAAGGCCATGCTCGTCCAGAAGGTCGAGGACATGATCAACACGGTGATCCGCCAGATCGCCTTCTATTCCTTCGAGCGGAAAATCCACACCGAGCGTAAGAACGGCGAACTTACGCCGGAGAAGATTTCCGAACTCTGGATGAGCGTGCAGGGCGAAAGCTTGGGGCCTGCGATCCATCTCGGCGAAGGCTATGAGACCTACTGGGCCTATATCGGCCACTTCATCCATGCGCCGTTCTATGTCTACGCTTATGCGTTCGGTGATTGCCTCGTGAACTCGCTCTATGCGGTCTACGAGAAGGCCGACGACGGCTTTGCCGAGCGTTATCTCGCGATGCTCGCTGCCGGCGGCACCAAGCATCACTCGGAATTGCTGAAACCCTTCGGTCTGGACGCGCGCGATCCCACGTTCTGGCAGACTGGACTGAAACTCATTTCGAGCATGATCGACGAAATCGAAAAACTGGATAAAGCTGCTTGACGCGATACTCATTTGTTTTCGCGGCAGTTTTCGCAATCGTTGCCGCGATTCTGATTGCCGATCACAAGTTCTGGCTCATCGACGACCGCAATCATCACGACGGCTTGCTGGTCGAGGAGCAGTTCGCGGATGCTCGCCGCGAGAACCGTTCCGCTATCAACGTGATCGCGATTGCCGGCGGCAACTGGCTCGCGCTCTGTCTCGTGGGTCCGGGCGAGAATCCACGCACGATACTTCGCCGGTTCAGCGCAAAGCATGGCGTGCGCACCTCGACGCTTCAGCGCTTGCGTTCGTGGCTCTATGTGGGCAGCGTGCCGAAGGACGAAGTCGCGCTTGTCTTCGTCACCGGAAACTACAGTATCCGCTCCCGGCGGTTGCCGAACTACACCGGCAGCCCCGCGTTGAAATCTTCCTGCGCCCTCAGAAACGAAGCGGGGCTGCGTTTTAAGTAGGAGGCGTGCATGAGCTCCAAAGTCTGGATCGAAGCGGCGATCAACGGACCCTGGGGCAAGGCACGCCAGCCGGGCATTCCTACCTCGACCAAAGACATCATCGCGGACGGAATTGCGAGCGCGAAGGCGGGCGCGGCCATCGTTCACTTACATGTGTACGATGAGGCAACCGGGCAACAGAAGGACGACTGGC